>CAYTOR010000225.1:0-1523 GCA_964439505.1 uncultured Sangeribacter sp. | reverse complement strand
GGGGTAGATGTTCTGGCCGGAGGGACCGAGGATCATTGTCTTCGAGCGGCCGCTGATAGTCAGATAGCCTTCAGAGTCGATAGTACACATATCGCCGGTATTCATCCAGCCGTCGCCCATCATTACTTCTTCGGTCGCCTCGGGATTGTCAAGATAACCCTGCATGACGTTTGTGCCCCTTACCCAAAGGTCGCCGGGGATATTCTCGGGATCGAGAGAATTGACCTTCATTTCCATGCGTGTGACGCATTGGCCGCAGGTGCCTTGCTTGGCGCGGGAAGCGGGGGTATAGGTTATCAAGGGACCGCACTCTGTCATGCCGTAGCCGACCGTGATCGGAAACCCGATTCTCTTCAGGAAACTGCCTACTTCGGCATTAAGGGCTGCCCCGCCGATGATGATCTCATGGACCTGGCCTCCGAATACGTCGATAAGGCTGCTCTTGACCTTGGCATATAGTTTGTCGTCGATGAAGGGGACATGGGTCAGCAGACGCATCATTGGCTTCTCAAGCATCGGGAAGACTTTCCCCTTTACGATCTTTTCTATGATCAGGGGAACGGTGATGATGAGTTTGGGGCGTACTTCTGCGAAGGCCGCTATGATTACCTTCGGGGAGGGCAGACGCGTCAGGAAATGGCAATGCATGCCGCGGCAGAAGGGATGAAGGGTCTCAACTACCATGCCGTAGAGGTGAGCGAGCGGGAGCATATTGACCATTCCGTCGCCGGGATGCAGATAATCGATGTTATCCAGACAGTAACGGATATTGCTCCATATCGAACGATACGGCAGCATGACTCCTTTTGACATTCCGGTAGAACCGGAGGTATAGTTGATGATCGCCAACTCTTCGGGTTCGTCGACAATGACATCGAAATCCTTCTTATCGTAGGCGTAGGGGAAGCGGGCTCCGAAACGCTCGTTGATGTTATTACGGGTCTCGGTCAATTTCTTGCTTCGCGACAGAGGCATACCGAATTCCGCTATATAAATCGCGCCGACCAAATCCGGGAGTTCCTTCTCGTCGAGCTTTTCCCAGATATTGGCATCCACGAAAAGAAGTTTGGAATGGCTGTGATTGACCAGATGATGGATTACTTCCGGTTTGAATTCATGCAGAATAGGGACGGCAACGACTCCGGAAGTCAGACATGCGAGGAAAGTCACGGCCCAGTTCGAAGAGTTCTTGCCGCATAGCGCTACGCGGTCGCCGCGTTTCACTCCGGCGGCCTCAAACATCAGACGCAACTTCTCGATGCTCTCCGCCACATCGCGGTAACGATAGTTATGACCTCCCATATCGCTGAAGGCCATAAGATCCCAACTGTCAAGAATCCGGTCCTTTATTATCTGATTGAGCGACCCGATCACGGGAATCTCCTTTTTCTTCTCTTCTTTCATGCTAATTATCAGTTAATGTAAGAACTGAGACCTTATACAAGGAGAATTAATATCTCCGAAAGGTCTTAGACCCCGTCCCACAAAAAATGTTAAATCCAGGGTCGCAGATGTGCCCCGAA
>CAYTOR010000224.1:0-1670 GCA_964439505.1 uncultured Sangeribacter sp. | reverse complement strand
CGGGGCACATCTGCGACCCTGGATTTAACATTTTTTGTGGGACGGGGTCTAAAGGAAACTTTTAAAATTACTCTTTTATCGGGCCTTGATTTTACCCTTTAATAGGGACTTGATTTAAAAGATTCCTTGATAATATACATATAGGAAATATCAAAAAATCATATATCTATGGAAAACAAAAAAGTAGCACTTATCGGCGCGAGCGGCTTCGTAGGCTCCGCAATACTTAAAGAACTTCTTGACCGCGGATATCAGGTAGAGGCACTTGTACGCAATCCTGAAAGCATGAAGATCGAAAACCCGGACCTGACGGTAAAGAAGGTGGATGTCGCCGATGAGAAATCTCTTGAAAATGATCTGCGCGGGTACGAAAATGTAATCAGCGCCTATAATCCCAGATGGGCCAATCCCAATATCTATGAGGAAACCTTGACCAACTATCCCGGAATTCTCGAAGCGGCGAAGAAAGCCGGAGTTAAGCGACTCCTTATCGTAGGCGGAGCGGGCACTCTCTTCGTAAAACCCGGTGTACGCCTCATCGACACCGGCACGCTGCCCGAAGCATGGGTTCCCGGAGTGAAGTCACTCGGTGAATTCTATCTCAATACCTTGATGAACGAAAATGATATAGACTGGATTTTCTTCTCCCCGGCCGGCAATCTCGGCGATATGGGAGCCAAAGGTCCCGGCAAGCGCACAGGCGTCTACCGTCTCGGCAAGGACGACATGATCTTCGACAAAGACGGCAACAGCTTCATCTCGGTAGAGGACTACGCGAAAGCAATGGTCGACGAACTTGCCGAACCCGCCCACCACAAAGAACGTTTCACTATCGGATATTAAAAAAGTTGACTTAATACCCATTTACTACTATGAACGAAAAATTATTGGAGGTATTCCACAAGAACAAAGAGGTAGCGTTTGCAACGTCCGTAGACGGCAAGCCCCACGTGCGCATATTTCAGATAATGAAGATAGATGCAGAAAATAATTCCATCTATTTCGCCACTTCCCCGCATAAGGATGTTTACGCTCAGTTGCGACTGAACTCCAATGTGGCGATTCTGGATTTGAAGGGGGCTGAATTTGCGCGTGTCAACGGCACAATAGATTTCGATATCCCGGATGAGGTCCAACGCGAGATCTTCGACACTAATCCCGTACTCCCCCATCTCTATAAGACATACAAGGACCTTGTATATCTGCGGCTGCCGGCCGAGTCAGAGGATTACTTCGATTTGCGGACCAATCCCCCTACACTCATTCATTATGACTTCTGAACAACATAAACTGGATACTCTGCTCAGAGCGCTCCTCAGGGAGCGCCCTGAGTATGAGCATATAGGGATTCCTGATTCCCTCACCGACAAACGCAATCTGCTCCGGTCGCTGATGAATGTCCGCATGCCTGCGCCATTGCCCGAAGAGCTGATGAAAATTCAGGATGAGGAACTTGAAGAACAGAAAAAGGAAAAGGGCGTCGTTGAGCTCTCCTCCATACCCCCCTCTCCGCTTTACCCCAGACTCCGCCTCTGGCAAGGGGATATAACCAGGCTGAAGGTCGATGCGATTGTCAACGCTGCCAATTCACAGATGCTCGGGTGCTTCATCCCGATGCACCGCTGTATCGACAATGCCATTCACTCGGCCGCCGGAATGCAGCTCAGAGA
>CAYTOR010000223.1:0-1693 GCA_964439505.1 uncultured Sangeribacter sp. | reverse complement strand
AATAAATTACCTCATAACCCTCCTTACTTACACGATACTATGGAAATTAAAAACGCAAAATTTGAAATCAGCAATCCCGATGTCCGGATGTGTCCGGACACGTCGGTGCCTGAATATGCCTTCATCGGAAGATCGAATGTCGGTAAATCATCATTGATCAATATGCTTACCCGCTCGCGACTGGCCAAAACGTCGCAGACTCCGGGTAAGACCTTGCTCATCAATCATTTCAATATCAATAACGGTAGTTGGTACTTGGTCGATCTCCCCGGTTACGGATACGCTGCCAGAGGGAAGGATCAACGCGAGGCCATCCGAAAGATAATCGAAGGATATATCCTCGGGCGACCCCAGATGGCTTCTCTCTTTGTCTTGATCGATATCCGCCACAAAGCCCAGAAGATAGATCTGGAATTCCTGGAGTGGCTCGGTGAAAATCAAGTACCGTTCGCGATCGTCTTCACCAAGGCCGATAAACTCGGCACGGTTGCCGGCGAGCAGAAAGTACGGGATTACTGCAAGGTCCTCAAGGAACAATGGGAAGAACTCCCCCCGATTTTCGTAACTTCAAGCGAAAAACCTCGCGGACGGGAAGATATCCTCGACTACATCGAGCAAATCAACCTCCAAATAGAAAAGGACCAAAAAGAAGAGGCAGCTGAAAAAGAAGAGGGCTCACAGAAAGGAGTACCTGCTGAAATAGAAGAAGAGGCCGCCCAAAAAGAAGCGGATTCTCAAAAAGAAAATGCAGTTGAAAAAGAAGAAAACCTAAATCCTTAAAACCTATAAAGACAATGGAAGTAATAGCAATGGCGTCTGACCATGCAGGCTTCGGACTGAAGTCGCAACTCAAAGAGTATCTCGCGGAAAAAGGATATGATGTCCTTGACTTCGGCACTGACTCGGAAGCCTCCTGCGACTATCCCGATTTCGCACACGCTGCTGCGAAAGCGGTTGAAAACGGCACCGCCAACTTCGGCGTGGCAATGTGCGGCACTGGCAATGGCATTCAGATGACCCTCAACAAACATCAGGATATACGTGCAGCTCTATGCTGGACCCCGGAAATAGCTGAATTGGCCAAACAGCACAATAACGCCAATTTCCTCGTTATGCCGGCCCGATTCGTCAGTTACGATGAAGCAGTAAAGATTCTTGACGCATACCTGAATGCTCAATTCGAGGGTGGACGTCATCAACGCCGGATAGATAAAATCCCCGTAAAATAATGGTATCTGACTCCATCACAGTGAGTCTGCGCAACTGTCGTTTCTTCGCCCGACACGGGGTCATAGAACAGGAACGACAGTCAGGAAATGAATTTGAAGTCTCCATTTCGGTCCGCTACGAAGTTAGCGGGCCGAATGATGACGAGATTGAAAATACCATTTCCTACGCCGACCTATATGAGATCGCCAAAGAGGAGATGGAGCATCCCCGCCGGCTTTTGGAGACCGTAGTCCGTGCTATCGCAGACCGAATCTCCAAGGAATGGTCCCGAGCCAAAGATATAACCGTCGAGCTCATCAAAATCACCCCTCCCATCCCCGGCATCACCGGCTCCGCCGCTGTCACCTTCACCCACGTGAATAGCCATTCTTAGACCTCATCTCAATATTCTTAGCACCATCCCGCCCCTTTAGACCCCGTCCCACAAAAAATGTTAAATCCAGGGTCGCAGATGTGCCCCGAA
>CAYTOR010000222.1:0-1980 GCA_964439505.1 uncultured Sangeribacter sp. | reverse complement strand
GTCTCGGCCGGGGAACGATTGCAGATGCAAAGTTAGGTATTTTTTTTGGATTGGACAAGATGGGAGGGGGAATTTTGTGGAATTTTTTCGATTTTTTTGGTGAATTTGATATAAATGTGGATTTTGCAAGTGTAGGATAGGGTCGTTTTGAAGATTTTTTAGTAATTTTGCAAGCGGAAAAGTAGGTGGCTATTGCAGCTGTTAGGATACAGCGTAATCCTATTTTCGCCATGCTTTAGATAAAAAAGACTGACTCACGATGCAAACGATTCGAAATGCCCGGCTCATCCTGGAAGATGGCACGGTTTTTAATGGTAAGTCGTTTGGCTATCCCGGTGCGGCAAGCGGTGAGGTCGTGTTCAATACGGCCATGACCGGCTATCCGGAGAGCCTGACGGACCCTTCATACGAGGGGCAGATATTGGTGACTACATACCCTATCCTTGGCAACTATGGCGTACCGCCGCGTCGCGAGAAGGATGATGTCAGCGAGTATTATGAATCCGATCATATTCATGCGCGTGCCATAGTCGCTCAGGACTATAGCTGGCAACATTCTCATTGGCAGGCTGACCGTTCGCTGGCCCAATGGCTTGAGGAGGAAAAAATTCCCGGAATCTACGATATCGATACGCGGGCTCTTACGAAACTTCTGCGCGAGAAAGGCTCAATGTTGGGCAAGATCGTCGTTGATGGTGCGGAGGAGCCTGATTTTTATGATCCCAATAAGGAAAATCTTGTGGCGAAAGTCTCCTGTAAGGAGGTCGAGGTCCACGGCGAAGGGGATAAGAAGGTGGTATTGGTCGATTGCGGTGTCAAGCATAATATAATCCGCTGTCTGACGCGCCGCGGTCTGCAGGTGATCCGAGTGCCTTGGGATTATGATTTCAATAATATAGAATGTGACGGCATATTTATCTCCAATGGTCCGGGTAATCCGGATCTGGTGGACGTCACCGTAGAGAATCTCCGCAAGGCTCTTGAGGGCGACAAGCCTATCTGCGGAATCTGCATGGGCAATCAGCTCCTTTCCCGCGCTGCCGGCGCGAAGACTTTCAAACTGAAGTATGGACATAGGAGCCATAATCAGCCAGTGCGTCGCGTGGGTAGCGACAGCTGCTACGTTACTTCCCAGAACCATGGTTTCGCGGTCGATGACAAGACGCTCCCCGCAGATTGGGAACCGCTCTTCGTCAACATGAATGACTTTACCAACGAGGGTATCCGTCATAAGACAAAGCCCTTCTTCTCCGCCCAGTTCCACCCCGAAGCCTCTTCGGGTCCCAAAGATACGGAATTTTTATTCGACGAGTTTGTAGCACTTCTCTGAATCCCTTAAGTAACTCTCTTTTAATTATTTTTGTAAAATTTTCTTGAAATTTTCCGGAAAATATAAGGAGAGGCTTATCCTCAAAATAACCAAGCAATGGCAACAGACAATCAGCATAACGATCCCCATACTGCCGGCAAGCAGGAGGAGGCTTCATATAAAGTACCTTCATTCCTCACACCCCGAGGCGACAATCCCAACCTTGACAAGAGCATACGCAAGGTGCTTCTGTTAGGTTCGGGTGCGCTCAAGATCGGTGAGGCCGGAGAATTTGACTATTCCGGTTCCCAGGCTCTGAAGGCTATGAAGGAGGAGGGCATCCAGACGGTCCTCATCAATCCGAATATCGCAACAGTCCAGACTTCCGAGGGCTTCGCCGACAAGATCTATTTCCTTCCGGTGACTCCTGAATTTGTGGAGCGTGTCATCGAGAAGGAGCGCCCCGACGGCATCCTGCTGGCATTCGGCGGACAGACGGCGCTTAACTGCGGCGTGAAACTCTATGAATCGGGCGTATTGGAGAAATACGGAGTCAAGGTCCTCGGCACGCCCGTGCAGGCAATTATCGATACTGAAGACCGCGAACTCTTTGTCAGGAAACTTGACGAGATAGGGGTCAAGACCATAAAGAGTGAGGCGGTTGACAGCGT
>CAYTOR010000221.1:0-1996 GCA_964439505.1 uncultured Sangeribacter sp. | reverse complement strand
CAGGAAGCCCATATTCAGCATCTCGTCGGCTTCGTCGAGGATCACGGTATGGACATCGTTGAGCTTGACTTCCCCGCGTTTGATAAGGTCGATCAGTCGGCCCGGAGTGGCGACGATCACCTGCACTCCCTTTCTGAGGGCGCGTATCTGCGAATCGATACTCGAGCCGCCATAGACGGGGAGAATCTTGATCTTGTCCTGATATTTCGAGAAGTCGGCCAGGTCGCCCGCGATCTGAAGGCAAAGTTCGCGTGTCGGCGCGATTATAAGTGCCTGGGCATGGTCCGAATCGGGATTGATACGCTGCAGGACAGGCAGGCCGAAAGCCGCTGTCTTACCCGTACCGGTCTGGGCAAGTCCGACAACGTCACCGTCCTGAGTGAGCAGATGAGGGATGACCATCTCCTGGATGGGCATCGGGTTTTCGAATCCCAATTCACTTATAGCGCGGAGCAGTTCCGGAGCAACTCCCAATTCTTCAAAGGTTTTCATGTATTCTTGTGTGTTTTTTATAATGATCCCGTCATCTCTTAACTTTAAAGTAAGAGCGTTTTGTCCTACAAGTAAGATTGACGAAGTCCAAGGGTTATATATTTCAGTAGTTATATATTTCAGTAGTTATATATTTCAGTAATTGATTCAAAGTTATAACAACGTTACGGGCCAAAATGTTAAAATCCGCGCAATCAGCGCGGATTTTATCGTAGGGTTCATGCGGATTTATCGTTGAAGAATTATCCTAAAAGAATATTGGGATTCAGGTTATTGTAGGGCGAACCTTGACATAGTGAAGCCGAGCATGATGATTCCGAGACAGAAAGTGATGCCGATCATCATCCGGTAGATCCGGGCGTCATCGTGGGCCTTGCGCTGATAGAACTCGATCTGTTGGGGAGTTGCCTTCGGGTCCTCGCTCATCTTCCAGTGAGCCTTGCATTTCATGGCAAACCAGAGAGCTATCATCCCGGTAATAGGGAAGCATATCAAGGTCGCTATGACGGCTCCGATGATAGAGACGCCCTGAGGCTTGACACTGAAGTCCTGCTTGATTTCCGGTTCGGGGAGTCCGCGGAATCCGATCATTCCCGGAGCGGTCTGCATCTCCTGACCCTCCTGTTGCCGACCGTTTTCCGATCCGGGAGCCGGCGTGGTATCAACCGGTTCACCCGTAATCGGGTCCAGTCCGGCCAAGGCGCGGCGCATTGCCCGGCATACGTCGGGGACATCCTCGGCCCGCTCCCAGTCGGCCATGCCTTTATGCCAGACGTAGGTCGAGGGGCGCACCCCGGCCTCGAGCAATTCGTCGAGGCCGAGAGGGCCAACCTGACTGTTATCTATTCTTGCGTAAACTTTCACCCTTATTGGTTCTTGCCGTGGCAGTTCTTATATTTCTTGCCGCTGCCGCAGGGACAAGGATCATTTCGTCCGATCTTCGGATCAGCCTTGATCGGCTGCTTTGCCGCCGGCTGGCGGTTGACATTCTGCGCCGCCGCCCTCTGCGCTGATTCACCGGGATAAGCATCGCGGGTAGTAGAATAGTTGGCGTAGGGATTAGGCATCGCCTGCTGCGGCATTTCGCGGCGTATCTGCTGGGCACGCTGAGCTGCTTCTGCAGCCTGGCGGCGCTGTTCCTCAGCGGCCGCGGCCTGGCGTTCAGCCTCTTTTGCCTCGTTATAATCGGGCACTGCCAAGCGTCCGCGCATCAGCGTGGCCACAGCCTTGGAGTTCATGCCCTCAAGCATGTTCTTCCAAAGATCGTAGGCCTCGAGCTTATAGATTACCAAGGGATCTTTCTGCTCGTAAGAGGCGTTCTGCACTGACTTACGCAGCTCGTCCATCTCGCGGAGCTGTTCCTGCCAAGCCTTGTCGATAGAGGAGAGGAGCACGGTCTTTTCCCAGGATTTGGAAATGGGCTTACATTCGTTTTCGTAAGCTTCCGTAATGTCGGCGCGGACGTTGAAGACCCTGCGGCCATCGGAAACGGGTACGCCGACGG
>CAYTOR010000220.1:0-2021 GCA_964439505.1 uncultured Sangeribacter sp. | reverse complement strand
CTACCGAAAACGGCCTGCAGTTCAACATCGACTGGCTGAAAGGACAGAAGACGGGCTTTTTCGTCGATCAGCGGGAAAACCGCTCCCTGCTTGAGAAATTCTCGAATGGCAAGACTGTACTCAACATGTTCTGTTATACGGGCGGATTCTCGGTCTATGCCATGCGCGGAGGAGCGAAGTCTGTGGATTCAGTCGACTCCTCGGCCAAGGCAGCCGCTTTGACGGATGCCAATATAGCTTTGAATTTCCCGGACGACGACCGACATACTACACATGCCGTCGACGCCTTCAAGTTCCTTACTGAGATGCCGGAAAATAAGTACGATCTTATTATCCTTGACCCGCCGGCCTTCGCCAAACATAGAAGCGCTCTTAAAAACGGTCTCATCGGTTATCGCAAACTGAATCTGAAGGCGTTTGAAAAAATCAAGCCCGGAGGTATTCTGTTTACTTTTTCCTGCTCTCAAGTCGTGACCCGCGAGGCTTTCCGCCTGGCGGTCTTCTCCGCAGCTGCCAAATCCGGGCGCAAGGTCCGCGTCTTGCATCAGTTGACTCAACCGGCCGACCATCCCTTTGATATTTCCCACCCCGAAGGGGAATACCTCAAAGGACTCGTCCTCGCCGTCGAATAAGTATGTATAATCTAACCTAACCTTCATACTATATGAAAAAAATACTCCCGACTATCGCTCTTGGCTCAATGCTGGCCATTCAGGCAAATGCTGTCGAAAATCCCGACTTCAATTATCGCGTAGATAACTTCGCCGACATTGAGGTCCTCCGATATGAAGTGCCCGACTTCAAGACCCTCTCCCTCCAGCAGAAACTCATGCTATATTATCTGTCGCAGGCCGCTCAGGCAGGACGCGACATTATCTGGGATCAGAACGGAAAATATAATCTGCGTCTGCGCCCGGTGCTGGAATACATCTATGTAAACTATGACGGCGACCGCGACTCGAAAGATTTCAAGGCTTTCGAAAAATACCTGAAGCAGGTTTGGTTCGGCAACGGTATCTATCACCATTACTCCAACGATAAGTTCACCCCGGAGTTTTCCCAAACTTTCTTCAACTCCGAGTATGCGAAGATTCCGGAATCACGCCTTAATCTGAATGAGGGTGAGACTTCGGCCGACCTGCAGGCTCTCCTTTCAAAAGTGATCTTTGACCCGGCTTTCATGCCGAAGAAAGTCAGTCAGGACAGTTCTCAGGATGTAGTGGCTAATTCTGCCGGTAACCTTTATGGCGAAGGCGTCACTCAGCAGGAAGTTGAAGATTACTTCAATGCTCTGAAAGATCCGAATGATGCAACCCCGGTCTCCTACGGTCTGAATTCCAGAGTAGTCATGAAGGATGGGAAGATCGAAGAGGAAGTATATCATCTCAACGGACTTTATGGTCCTGCCATTTCCAAGATCATCTATTGGCTTGACATGGCAAAAAGCGTAGCGGAAAATGACGCCCAGCGTGAGTATATCACGAAGCTGATAGACTTCTACATCACCGGCGACCTGCGTCTTTTCGATGAATATTCCATCCTTTGGGCGGAAGACACGAAATCCGACATAGATTTCGTCAATGGCTTTATCGAATCTTACAATGACCCCTTGGGAATGACAGGCTCCTGGGAATCTTACGTCAATTTCAAGAACCGCGAGGCTTCGGCCCGCACGGAAGCAATTTCGAGCAACGCTCAATGGTTTGAAGATCATTCACCTATCAACCCCGACTATCGCAAACCTGAAGTGAAGGGTGTATCGGCGAAGGTCATCACAGCTTCCTTCCTCGGAGGAGATGCTTTCCCGGCAACTGCGATCGGCATCAATCTTCCTAATGCCAACTGGATCCGCGCCGCCCACGGTTCGAAATCCGTAACACTTGAAAACATTACCGAAGCTTATGCAATGGCTTCGAAAGGTAATGGGTTCAATGAGGAGTTCGTAATCGATAAGCCTACTTCGGATATGATGGATGAATGGCTGTACATCACCGATATGCTCCATACCGATCTCCACGAAT
>CAYTOR010000219.1:0-2027 GCA_964439505.1 uncultured Sangeribacter sp. | reverse complement strand
GCGTAGAAAGCTATATGCGTGATGATTTCGGCAGCCTCAGTGCGGGTGATACCGTTCTTTTTTGCTTCCTGAAGATGGAAAGTCAGAGAGGAATCTGTAATTCCCTGAGAGATGAGGGAAGTGATTGTTACGACGCTTCGGTCGCGCAACGATAGAAGATCATTGCGACTCCAGACTTCGCCAAAAAGGATATCATCGTTAAGGCGGCCAAATTCGGGTGCGAAGTCGCCCAACTGATCGCGTCCTGCGGTCTGTACTATTTTCTGCTGTGCCATAGTGCTTAATGTTAAAGACATCATCAAAGTGAAGATGTAAATTTTTTTCATGGATTCTATCTGGACTAATGTGATATTGCGAAAATGGAATTTCGCGAGTCAGCAACAAGCGGACGTCGGCTGAAGGCCGGTGCGCGGTGCCGAAGGCATTTTGACTCACCGCAAAATTAGTAAAAATTTCCATCAACTGAAATACCCTTTTTACTGAAATTTGAACCAATCTTACTGAAATAAGACTTCCCGAATTACAGATGCGTGAAAACGGTAGGGGAATTATGTGGGACGGGGTCTAATAGTCCTCAAATCTGTCAACACTTTTTTCAGTGAAGGGCAACTTTCTCTTGCGAAAGGATCAAGAGTTTTGGTTATATCGAAAAGTTTTATTAGTTTTGCGAAAAGTTTTCGTTATAACGAAAACTTTTTTAAGAGTCTAAAGAAAGTTTTTGTTATGTATTCCTCACCCGAGATAATCAAGAGACCTATTTATTTGGATCGTTTGATACCCTATATTGGAAAGAATGTGATTAAAGTTCTTACCGGTCAACGGCGTGTTGGCAAGAGCTATATTCTAAAAAGTATTGCACAACATATAAAGAATATAGATGCCAATGCGAATATCATTAACATTGATATGGAGGACTTCGCTTTTGCCTATATCACCGATTCGCAATCACTTCATAAGGAAATCATCTCTCGCATAAAAGAAGGAGAACGGAATTACATTTTCATTGATGAGATACAAGAGGTTGAGGATTTCGATAAAGTCATCAGGTCTCTCAATCTAAATCCGGCCAATGACATATATGTAACCGGGAGTAATTCAAAAATGCTTTCTTCTGAAATGGCCTCCCGTCTTGCAGGAAGAATAATTGAGTTGCAGGTGCATCCTCTTTCTTACCAAGAGTTCCTGATTTTCCACAAAATGGAGGATTCTGACTTGGCTATGACAGATTACCTTCGCTACGGAGGGCTGCCTTACCTTGTCAATCTTCCTCAACAATCAACATGGAACGAATATATTTCCGGCATAACCGATGCTGTGGTATATAGAGATATTGTTTCCCGCCACTCTCTGCGCAACAACGATTTCCTTCAGCGGTTACTGCTTTTCCTGGCTGATAACATAGGGCAGATATTTACGGCAAAAAAAATAGCGGATTACCTCAAATCCCAACGTATATCGACGACGGTCGGGAGTGTGCTGGGATATGTCGGATATACTGAAGAAGCCTTCATTGTCAACCGGTCAAGAAGATGGGACATAGAGGGGAAACGTTTCTTTGAAATAGGAGAGAAGTTTTTCTTCGAAGACCTCGGCATACGTAACTCAATAGTAGGATTCCGCCCTCATGACATCTCCGGGCTAATGGAAAACGCGGTCTACAATAATCTAAGAATCCAAGGATACTCTGTAAAGACTGGGGTACTCAACGGGGGCAAAGAGATAGATTTCGTTGCGGAAAAGAACGGGGAAAGGGTATATGTCCAAGTAGCCATGACAATCGGTGACAAAGATACTGCAGATCGGGAGTACGGAAATCTCGCATCCATTCCCGATAATTACGAAAAGAGAGTAGTGAGCTACCGCGATGCCTACCCGATTACCTACAAGGGAATCAAAACTCTCCCCCTCCGCGAATTCCTTACTACCGATTGGTAAATAGTTTACAACAAAGGCTGCAAGCGGAGACTTGCAGCCTTTCTAAGCGGAAAGACAGGGATTCGAACCCTGGGTACCCGTAAGGGTACAAC
>CAYTOR010000218.1:0-2053 GCA_964439505.1 uncultured Sangeribacter sp. | reverse complement strand
CGTGACAAAGTTCACCATTCAGTCTGTGACGCTCGACAAGAAGGGCACCTCTACGCTTGGGGGCAGAGACGTCTGGTTCGACCGCGATGTGCTGCGTCTCAATTATGACGGACGGGGTGACTATCTCGGCAGCTTCTTGGGTGAAGATCTCGTGCTTGTCATCACAAAAGATGGCGAATTCTTCACTACAAGTTTCTCGGAAGAAAACCACTACGAAGACAATATACTTCGTATTGAGAAATTCATAAAAGGGAAGGTATGGACTCTTGCGCTCAATGATGCCGAACTCGGATATCCCTATCTCAAGCGCTTCGAATTTGAGCCATCCAAAAATCCGCAGAGGTTTGTGGGAAATGGTCCGGAATCAAGCATGATTCTGCTTACTGATACTTTCTATCCGCGCCTGCAGGTGACGTTCGGAGGAAATGACTCTGTGCGTCCCCCTCTCGAGATAGATGCTAAGGAATTCATAGCCGTGAAGGGTTTCAAGGCGAAAGGAAAGCGCATCACGACTTATCAGCTTGATGAAATCACAGAGCTTGAACCCCTGCGCCACCCCGAACCTGAGACTCCGGCCGAAACAGAGACCATCGAAAACCCCGAAGATTCAGACGCTGACGAAGAGCCGGAATCCGCCAACCCCCAGACCATCGAGCCATCCCTCTTCGAAGACGTATAAAGGAGAAGATGCATAGTCAATGGGAAGGCGGTTTTTAACCGCCTCGAGCCGTATTCCCCTAACTATGGCCATGCACTTGAGTGATGTTTCCCAATTCTCAATTCAAAATCATGAATAAATTAAACTTTCTCCCAGTACTTGTGTCATTCCTGCTCTTAGCAGGAATGACCCACTCTTGCGTAGACGACTCCCACCTCGCCAATATATACGATCCAGAAGCCAACTTCGAGCAACTCTGGAAGACAATCGACGAGCATTATTGCTTTTTTGATGAAAAAGACCTTGACTGGAACCAGGTCTACGACAAATACCGACCTCTCGTCAAGGACGACACACAGTATATCAAGCTCTTCAGCATCTGCTCAGCCATGCTCGACGAGCTGAAGGATGGCCATGTCAATCTGATATCTAATTTCAACACATCCTACTACCGTAATTGGTGGACCGATTATCCCCAGGATTTCCGTCTGCGCACCATTCAGGAGAACTATCTAGGATTCAATTATTTCCAGACCTCTGGCATCTCCTACAAGATGCTTCCCGACACTATCGGATATATGTATTATCCCTCATTCTCTTATGATATCGGAAATCTTAACCTCGACTATATCCTCGCCATTCTCCATCAAGGCAAAGGTCTGATCATTGATATCCGAGACAACGGCGGCGGCAATCTGACCAACATCAAGACTCTCGTCAGCCGCCTGATCGATCACAAGGTTTCAGGCGGAACAATACGGCACAAGACGGGTCCGGGACATAATGATTTCTCCGAGCCTTACCAAATCGAATATGAACCTTGCGATACCAACCTGCGCGTTGCCTATCTCAACCGACCGATAGCGGTGCTGACCAACCGCAGCTGTTTCAGTGCCGCAAATGATTTTGTGTCGGTGATGAAGACTCTTCCCAACGTCAGCATCATCGGAGCCCGCACGGGCGGCGGAGGCGGCCTGCCTTTCAATTCGGAAATGCCCATCGGATGGGGCGTGAGATTTTCGGCTTGCCCGATGACTTCTCCCGGAGGGGGAATCACTGAATTCGGCATCGACCCCTCACCCGGATGCGAAGTGCACGCTCCCGACTCCCTCCTGGTCAAGGGCATCGACCCAATCCTCGACTTCGCAATCGCCAAAATCCTCGCCGACTGACCCATACTTCCCCGGCTCCCGAGCGCTCCCTGCGTGAGGCAGCCGGGGATTTTTATTTGCACATACCAAAAAATTTCATTAACTTTGCAAAGTTATAATGGCTAAAAATGCAATGATTTAAAAATTGAATTTTTAAATCATTGTGTTTCAGGATATTAAGATTAAAAATTCTGACATTTTCAGTCGATATTGAAATATTCATATGTATAGAGACACGACATGC
>CAYTOR010000217.1:0-2158 GCA_964439505.1 uncultured Sangeribacter sp. | reverse complement strand
TGTTTATGGGCAATGCTGCCGGAGGTGTGATTGTGGCCTACGTGACGATTCTCGTACTCGGCGCTTCGTTCTCACTTGTTCCTGCATCGCTCTGGCCCTCAGTGCCCAAGCTTGTTGACGCCAAGATTATCGGTTCGGCATACGCCCTGATCTTCTGGATTCAGAATATCGGTCTTTGGCTCTTCCCGCTGCTTATCGGCAAGGTGCTGACTTCCACAAATAAGGATATCGAAGCCCAGGTTGCGGCCGGAACGATGACAGAGGAGGTGGCATCCGTCAGCTATAACTATACATGGGCACTTGTAATGCTCGCCGGCCTTGGTGTAGCCGCTCTGTTTATCGGTCTCTATCTTAAGATAGTCGACAAGAAGAAGCATCTCGGTCTCGAACTTCCGAACGTTGCGGAAACCGAGCTCCAGAAAGAAATGACAGAAACTGCCGAAATCGAATCCGCAGAGGAATAAAATCGGTTGTTTGGACGTTATATATGTATAGCGGGCGGAGTCGACCACTCGACTTCGCCCGAAATTCATTACTCGCTCTTGAAGTCCGGTTATATCCCGTTAAAGAGTTTTTATCGAGTCCATAACCATTCCAAAGACCTCACAAATGACAAGATCCCTATTCCATACACCTTCCCATGGACCTCTTTACAACCTCTCTTCCCGAGTGTTAGGAGGATGCCTGGCGTTTCTTTTGTGCGTATTGACATGCACGGGGCTTTCGGCTGAAACCGTAACTCAAAAGCAGGCCCAGAAGATGGCACAGCAATTCTTCAATGAGGCCTATAAGGAGCCGACGGCACCTGTAAAGATGGTCTACAACGGAAAGCGTCTTACGACCGACAGGCTATTCACTCCCTTCTATGTCTACAATCAGCCGCGAGGTGGCTTCGTCATTATTTCGGCTGAAAATAAGACTTTCCCGGTCTTGGGATATAGTCTCAAAGACAATTTTGATCCTGACGCTCTTACGGAGTCGGAGAAAGGTTGGCTTCAGAGCTACGCTTATGATATTGAAATGATCCGCTACGATTCGCGCATTCCCGAAGAGGCCATAAAGGCATGGGGTGACTTTCCCGCCTACGTAGTGAATCTTCTCAATGCTTCGTATGATGCGACAGATGTTTCCCTTGAGCAGGGAGAAGTGTGCAATGAGATGGAGCAACTTCTTGCAGTCGACGATGCAGACTCATCCCGCGACGGAGAGTATTCCGCTTTCTATACTCCGGCACAATGGCAGGATATGCTGGATGCCGAATTGCAGAAGAAGGGGGAAGTGGCCGTTGGATTCGTGAATACGAGCCGCAAACTCTTTCCCGGGGTTGTACATGGTAAAAAAGGGGATTACTATCGTATAGAGTTCGAGCGACCCAACAACTGGCTTCTCAGACTTCTTTCGGCGGAAATCCTCGGAGAACGAATGATCGCTCTCATCGGTGAGCCACGCTATAAGGCTCCAGAGGAAGAAGAGGCTCCGGCTTTCGAGTTCTATGATTCCTACAGTCAGGAACTTACGAGAGAGTCTCAACCATCTACTAATTCAATCGAGGATGCCCGGATGTCAATCTTGAGTGATTCCCCGATCGTCAAGGCGGTAGGCGGTGGACATTTTGATGTTGTACTTCCGGAAAATGCCCGCTTGGCGATGCTCTATAATATCCAAGGGAGCCATTTAGGGAGGGCTACTTACGGAGGATCTTCACCCGTTGCCCACATTAATCTTGAAGGAGAGCCCCAGGGCTTCTATCTTGCTGTAATCTTCGGAGAATCCGGGAAAGCATACGGCGTAAAATTATACAGATAATTAAAAATGACACGATTTTTTCGATCCAAACTTTTTGCATGGCTGGCTTTTGCGCTGGTCATTGTCATGATAGTTGTCACTTTTGAGGTAAGAACAGCGTGGTGGCAATTCATAGATATCTTCTTTGCGTTCATGGCCTCATTCATCAATGTAGTGGCCGTCACGGTGAAGAAGATCAATCCGGTGGTAAGCCGCATGCTTGACAAGTGGACGGCGATATTCTGCATCCTCTTCATCCTTGCCTTCATCGGAGAATGGATCGCCTTCAACTATTAAACGGCAAGAGATATCAAGACACATTAAGACCCCGTCCCACAAAAAATGTTAAATTCCGGGTCGCAGATGTGCCCCG
>CAYTOR010000216.1:0-2179 GCA_964439505.1 uncultured Sangeribacter sp. | reverse complement strand
CGTCAACAAGGCCCTCTTGGGCATGCCGAAAGAATCAGAGGATGATCTTTCCTTCGCCGATCCAGTTCTCACCCTGCAGGGAGATCACATGCAGACCGGGTGTTGTCAGCGTGAAGGTCGCGTTCAGGGTCGGAGAGTACCCCTCGAGCGCACCGCTCACGCTATATACATATACAGACCCTTCCAGATCTTCCGGGGCTGTCACCTTCAGGATCCCGGTAGCGTCATCGAACATTACCTCGATAGGAAGATGCAAGGGAGCTCTCCCGATAGATCCAGAACCTCCTCCCCCTCCTTTTCCTCTTCCTCTAAAGTCGGTTCCTACGGGTTTATCTTCAGCGAATGAAAAAAAGACGCTTAAGAGACAAGTTAAGATTATTATCAAGTTTCGCATGGTGATATTAGATTTGATTTCGCTTGCAAAATTAGGGGCTCCGAATTGGAAATCCAAATTTTTTACCAACAAAAACCTCCAGATTTTCAAGGCTTAAATAGCTATATATCAATATGATATAAAATGACCATTTAAGAATTTTCTCCAAAACGTCATTTAAGGCCCTCCTTTTCCCATGATTTCAGGTAAAGGAGGGCCTTAAAGGCTATTGATGTCTGTCAAGTGAAGATTGGTTATCCGCAAGCAGACTCTTCCAACCATGTTGATAATTTTACAATTCGGCCAGATGGTTTTTTAAAGTTCTGCCGTTAAGAGGAATATTTAATTTCCTTCTGACAGCGGATGCGTAATCGTAGATACGATGAATACCGAGATATTCATCGATGTTTTTGTTGGGGATCCCCAAAAGTACACAACAGCAATAATAAAGTTGAGTCTTATCCAGATTCCGTTCCTTCAGATATTCGATCAGCTGAGGATGGGAAAGCTCAAATGTATGGAG
This sequence comes from uncultured Sangeribacter sp., assembly GCA_964439505.1. GTDB lineage: Bacteria > Bacteroidota > Bacteroidia > Bacteroidales > Muribaculaceae > Lepagella. The sequence goes on along the minus strand of CAYTOR010000216.1, from coordinate 1,283 downwards.
TATATGCTGAAGAAATTTATCCTTGTTTTCAACCGACAGTGTCTCTATCTTTTTAATGACCCTACCTTTTTTGAGATTTGAGGTCACAAGACTTGCCAGAAAATCATCATATATTTCATTTCGGGGAGACACTTTCTTATGTTCTTCTTCCTGCCGCCCAACCGATTTTTCTCTCTCTGCCGAGAGAAGGTGTTCAAGTTCCGATATATTTTGTTCAAGTATGGACGCTTTAGAGTGAAGGTCTTCGTTGGAATCCGCGAGCAGGTTCTTTTCCTCCATGATTCTCTGATTGATCACTTCAAGATCCTGTTTGGAGAGAATCAGATCGGTAGTCTCAATATTTTGAATCTGTTTAAGTTTATTTCGATAGGCGGCTTGCTTTTTAAGTTGATTGGTCAGAGAATATAAGAAAAAGAGGACAATGATCGCCAGTAAGAAAATGATGAAGCCAATGAGCATCTGACGGGAGTAATCGGCAGACTTCTTGATACTTTTTATCTCCGCTTCATAATGGTCTTTGGTAGAAAGTACTCCGCTATTGAGCATATAGTCATACTGGCGGGTGCTGTTATTGGTAAAGTCTATATACGCTCTTAATGCTTCCTCAGTCTTATTATTATGTGAATATATCCTTCCGTCTATGGCATTGAATTTAAGTTTCGCCGTCAAGGAATAATTAGCGGAATCTTTAAATTCAACCGATTCAATAAGATTAAGGGCCTTCTCATATTCACCTATTCTGTCGTAACAGAGAGCAAGGTTATAGTTTATAGAAGGATTGCTGTTGCTAAAGCGATCAGCTGTATACTCTAAATGCGGTAATGTCTTACGAAGTTCGTTATCGGTGTCGAAACTATAATGAGCGATAATCACTGTTGCCATTGGGTAACTATCCTCCTGGCCATCTCTCAATGACATTTTAGTTACGTACGGCAACATCTTTTTGCCCAATATCGTATCATTGACCAAGCAAGCTCCGTCAAGAATATTAGTCATCATAATGTCTGCCCCTACGGTATCGTTTGCAGTTACGTAATATTTAAGCGCTCTTTGATCCGCTCTAATGAAATTCCAAATATCATCCTGACGGTAATAAAGTGCCCCTTGTGCTTGGAAGAGGCGTCCTAAGGCGCCGGCGTCCGTGGCGGAGGCTGAGTCTTCGGCGGCGCGGAGCAGGGCGTTAAGGGCTGCGTCATCTTCGCCGCGGTTCATGTAGATGCGGCCTTGATAGTAGCGGGTCTTGAGGCGCTGGTCGGGGGTGCCGTGGGTTTCGTAGTAGTCGA
>CAYTOR010000215.1:0-2225 GCA_964439505.1 uncultured Sangeribacter sp. | reverse complement strand
AGGTAATCGCCCCCTTAAACTTAGAAGGCTCACAGCAATGTGAGCCTTTCTTTTTTGTTCCACATATCACGCTAATGTTATGGTTGATAGTCCTTTATTTTCGATTGTTACGATTACGTTTAATGCTGCGGAAACGTTGCGACCTACTATGGAGTCGGTCGCGGTTCAGAGTTTCCGGGATATGGAACATATTGTTGTTGACGGTGCGTCGACGGATGATACTTTGTCGGTTGCCCGTAAGTATGGGCGCGTGGATGCCCGCATTGTAAGTGAGCCTGATAATGGGCTCTATGACGCCATGAATAAGGGTTTGCGGCTGGCGAGAGGGAAATATGTCATATTCCTCAATGCAGGCGATTCGTTTGCTTCTCCCGATACGCTTTCTCTTTATGCCGATGAGGCAATAAGCGGTGATCCGGATATTATCTTCGGTGATACGGTTATCGTCGACAAGGATCGGCGGATTCTTCGTGACCGTCATCTATGCGCTCCGGAGACTTTGACGGCCGATAGTTTTTCTCACGGTATGTTGATCTGTCATCAGGCTTTCTGCGTGAAGCGCGAATTGGCACCAGAGTATGATCTAAAGTATAGGTTTTCGGCCGACTATGACTGGACTATCAAATGCATCAAGAATTCGGATCCTTCAAAATGCGTGAATCTCCATGCAGTCACGATCCATTATCTTGATGAAGGAATGACGGAGAAGAATAAACGGGCCTCTTTGCTCGAACGCTTTGACGTGATGAAGAATCATTACGGTTTGGGAACTGCCATCCTCCGCCATGTAGGGTTTATCCCCCGTGCCCTCATCCGCAAACTAAAAGGTTAACTCAAGTAGGTGCAATACATTACGCCCTCAGAGATGAAAATACCGAATGTAGGGACGCGATTAATCGAGTTCACAGAGAAGGGAACAGGTAGGGCGCAATACATTGCGCCCACGCCTATAACCCGAAGATAACCACAGGAACTACACAGAAGTAAGAAGACAACAATGACCCCGAAACGGACACTCAAGGCGAGTATCATTATACTTACTTATAATCAGGAAGCGACGATAGGGCGCGCAATAGAAAGCGTGCTGAGTCAGAAGTGCAAGTATTGGTATGAGATTCTTATTGCTGACGATTGTTCGACTGATAAGACGCGTAGCATTGCCCTGAAATATGCGGAGAAATACCCGGGTAAAGTCAGACTAATGCCCGAACTTCCTAACCGAGGACTGGTCGGAAACTATTTTGACGCACTGGAGGAGTGCAGGGGAGAATACATAGGAGATTGTGCAGGAGATGACGAATGGATGGATGAAACCCGGTTGGAACGGCAGATAGAGGCTCTTGATGAAGATCGGTCTCTGAGCGCTGTATTCACGGATGTGGAGGAGTATACTGTCAAAGCTGGCGGAAAGGCAGAGACTCGCCTGAATTCCTCCCGGGAGGATTGCCGCAGATGGATGCGTGATAGAGTTCGCGGGTCGGAGATTCTTCTCGGTGTGCTTGACAATCGCCGGACCCTTCCCTTTGTGCTCTCTTCGGCCCTATATAGAAAAGCGGCGTTGACAAGGATGATGGATAGGCGCCCTGAACTCGTCAGAATCCCTGAAATGGGAGTGGAAGACGTGCCGGTTATCGCAGCGCTCGGTTACACCGGAGCGGTAAGGTATCTACCTATTGTCGGGTATCGGTATTATATAGATGGAGAATCCGTCAGCAATAATCTTTCGCATGAGAAGGAATATCGCTTCTACCGCAGGGTGCTTTTAGGTGTGGCCAAAATCGCCGACGGTTACGGTATTCCTCTCCGCCTGCTGAAGGGGCATTATGACATGAAACTTTCCCATATAGCTGCTCAGGCGAGGCATATCGGGCGTAAGGACTTGATCGCGGAAGTCAAGGAGACTGCCAAAGCCTTGGGGACAAAGTTGCCGTTGCGGGCCCGGATCCATCTGCTTATGCTGCGATTAGGAATATCCGGTCTTACTCTGAGAAAGAAAGTAGAAGTAAGAACGCATCAATAGCCATCCGGGTTTAAATAATCTTCCGATCCCCAAAGAAGAAATAAGGCCTCAATCAACTGCCGTCCGGAGTCAGATAATCTTCCGGTACTAAGTAACTGTTCCCAATCCATCGGTCCTATATCTTCAGGATTTCTGTGAATAGAGGAGAGTGTCTAAGACCCGGTCCCACAAAAAATGTTAAATCCAGGGTCGCAGATGTGCCCCG
>CAYTOR010000214.1:0-2257 GCA_964439505.1 uncultured Sangeribacter sp. | reverse complement strand
ACACCATAGCACGCGAGTTTATCCTCGACAACGGGGGTAAGCCCGCTTGCTTGGGGTACGGCGGATTTCCCGGTACTCTCTGCATCGAAGTCAACGAAACGGTGGTCCATGGATTCCCTTCCAATTACGCTCTTCGCGAAGGGGATATTATCGGGACTGACTGCGTCGTAGAACTCAACGGCATGCACGGCGACAGCTGCTATACGTTTGCCGTCGGAGCGATCGACGAGAAGACTGAGCGCCTGCTTAAGGTGACCAAGGAATCCCTTTATGTGGGAATCGAGGCTGCCCGCGGCGGAAAGAGAGTAGGGGATATCGGCAATGCGGTCCAGACCTATTGCGAGCGCGCCGGCTATAGCGTGGTGCGCGAGATGTGCGGCCATGGTATCGGCCATAAGATGCACGAGGATCCTGAGGTTGCCAACTATGGCCGCCGCGGAACCGGACCGGTATTGAAGCCCAATATGGAGATCTGCATCGAGCCGATGATCAATATGGGCAGCAAGAATATCGTAATCGAAAGAGACGGCTGGCAATGCCGCACCCGCGACCGCAAGCTCTCAGCTCATTTCGAGCATCAGATACTCATTACTCCTGAAGAGCCTGAAATCCTGACGACGTTCAAGTACGTGGAGGAAGTGCTCAAGGGTAAAGGACGCGAGTTCTGAAAAAGGATTGAAACTCAAACCAGGCTAATTTAATCAATAAATATGGCAAAACAAGCTGCAATCGAAATCGATGGTGTAATTCTCGAAGCGCTTTCAAACGCGATGTTCAAGGTCGAGCTTGAGAACGGTCATGAAATCACGGCCCATATCTCCGGCAAGATGAGAATGCACTATATCAAGATCCTTCCCGGCGATAAGGTAAAGGTCGAAATGTCGCCCTACGATCTTAGCAAGGGAAGAATAGCTTTCAGATATAAATAAACCACAACGACATCAAAATATATGAAAGTCAGAGCATCAATCAAAAAGCGCACTCCGGACAGCAAAATCGTACGCCGGAAGGGCCGCCTTTATGTAATCAACAAAAAGAACCCGAAGTTGAAACAACGTCAGGGCTAATCATCCAAAAAAACGAAGCATAGAAATATGGCAGTAAGAATTGTCGGCGTAGATTTGCCGCAGAACAAACGAGGCGAGATCGCCCTTACCTACATCTTCGGAATTGGCCGCAGCGCAGCCAACTCAATCCTTAGCAAGGCCGGAGTCGACAAAGACATCAAGGTCAAGGACTGGACTGACGCCCAGGCAGCCGCAGTGCGTGAAGTGATCCAGGCGGACCATAAGGTCGAAGGTGACCTTCGCACAGAAATCCAGCTCAACATCAAGCGCCTCATGGACATCGGTTGCTACCGTGGCATCCGCCATCGTATCGGTCTTCCGGTACGCGGCCAGAGCACAAAGAACAATGCCCGCACACGTAAGGGTCGCAAGAAAACAGTCGCTAACAAGAAGAAAGCTACTAAATAATAAAGTAACATGGCAAAAAAGACAGCTGCAGCTAAGAAGCGTAATGTCAAAGTTGACGCAATGGGTCAGCTTCACGTTCACAGCTCCTTCAACAACATCATCGTATGTCTTGCCAATTCAGAGGGTCAGGTTATCTCCTGGTCATCCGCAGGCAAGATGGGCTTCCGTGGCTCAAAGAAAAACACTCCCTATGCCGCTCAGATGGCAGCACAGGATTGCGCAAAGGTTGCCTACGACCTTGGCCTCCGCAAAGTGAAGGCTTACGTCAAGGGTCCCGGCAACGGTCGCGAATCCGCTATCCGTACCGTTCACGGTGCAGGCATCGAGGTAGTAGAAATCGTGGACGTTACTCCGCTGCCCCACAACGGATGTCGCCCCCCGAAGAGAAGAAGAGTTTAATAATCTCGAATTATCTTCAGAAATTCAAAATAGACTCAATCATCTCAATCAAAAGGAATCGCTTCATTTGAGTATTCCCGCCTGGCAGTAATAAGCCGATAATAAAGCGAATAGACCGTCACAATAATGATGTCGTCGCCTAACCTAAAGTCTCAGATCCGACTTCTCGTGAGAGAAACCCGGACAGCGACAGGGCGAAGCGAATCAGATGGTAACTTTCTCTCGACGGTCGCGGCTGCGCTTTGGCGGCTTGCAAAGTCATCCGGGCACGAATGAGCAGACTCCGCAAAAAGAAAATATTACAATGGCAAGATACACAGGTCCCAAATCAAAAATCGCCCGTAAATTCGGCGAGGCCATCTATGGCGAGGATAAAGTTCTGG
>CAYTOR010000213.1:0-2259 GCA_964439505.1 uncultured Sangeribacter sp. | reverse complement strand
ATTGGTGGTAAACCTCTTACAGCTGATTTATATCTATATGGGTGTCCAAAATGAGTTCAAATTGCAAAGTTAATATTATTTGCGGAATTAACCGTCATCGGAGGCGCGAATAAATTGAAAAACCCAAAAAAATGTTAAATTTTCTCCTGACTTATATTAGCTTCGAACGGGAAAACCGGAGCCGGGATGCCCTGCAGAAGCCTGACGGGAGAGACCTCGATGCGCACTTCATCGTATAGTCCTTCGCTCAGGAATTCATTGAGGGTCTGCGTTCCGCCTTCTACCATGAGTGAGGTTATCTTCTCTTCTTTGTATAATCTTTTGAGGAAATCCTTCAGCGGCTCGTCGCGTCTGCGCAGAATCGGGGATTTAGTCATGATTGAGGCATCCTCAGGTAAGCGGGGAGACTCCATGGTGACCGGTCGCGGATCGGTACCGGGCCATAGCCGCGTGTCAAGCCGCGGATTGTCGGCGATGACGGTGTTGACGCCGACAAGTATGGCATCCGAGAGGGCGCGCAGATGATGTACTGCCAGAGAGGTCACGGGAGTGGAGAAGATCGCCCGTGGCATTCCCGGAGTCGAGGCGATAAATCCCTCCTCCGACTGCGCCCATTTCAGCAGGATATGGGGCCTACCCAGAGTATGGGCCGTAAGGAAGCGCGGATTAATGGCCCTACATTCCTCTTCCAACAGACCAACATCAACACGCGCTCCGGCTTCACGGATCATCCCGATGCCGCGCCCTGCCACTTCCGGAAACGGATCCATGCTCCCCACGACCACCCGCCGCAGGCGTTCGCGAACAAGAAGTTCGGCGCAAGGAGGGGTCTTGCCGTAATGCGAACAAGGTTCGAGGGTGACGTAGATCGTGGACTCCGGAAGCAGGGCTCTGTCGGCTTTGCTGACCGAATTGACGGCGTTGACTTCAGCATGGGCCTCACCGCATTTGCGATGCCACCCTTCGCCGATTATTCGTCCGTCAGGGCCGCAGATGACAGCGCCGACCATCGGGTTCGGAGTAGTGAAACCTTCTCCGAAGCGGGCCAGCTGAATCGCGCGGCGCATCATCCGGGCGTCATGCTCGGAGAAATCTCCGTCGGACGCCGGTTGGGATTTCGGGAGGTGAGAGTTATGAAAGTGATATATTTCGTTCATTTTATCAAAGTTAACAATGCGGATTTCCAAAGTTATCAGTTGAGATTCTCAAAGTTATCAGTTGAGATTCTCCAAGTTATCAGTTGAGATTTCCATGTCGTCAGTCCGGATTCTCCAACTTGTCTTTACAGAGATAACGTAAAAAGACGTCGGAAAATTTTCCGACGTCTTTTCTGAGATTATCACTATTCAGGATCGGTTTTTTCAAGTCATGATCCGCGACCTTAATATTGGCTTATCCTGACATTCCGAGTCCTGAGGCTTAGCTTTTATTTTTCAACTTTCTCGAAGCCGCGGAGGCGGAGAAGAGCATGGGGATCGGGCTTATGGCCGCGGAAATTCTCGAAGAGAATCAAGGCGTCTTCAGTGTCGCCGGATTCGAGGATATTCTTCTTATAAGATGCAGCAGTCTCGGGGTTGAAGACTCCGGTTTCCTCGAAGAGTTCCCAGGCGTCGGCTTCGAGCACCTGGCTCCAGAGGTAAGTGTAATAGCCGGAAGCGTAGCCGTCATCGCCGAAGATATGCTTGAAATAGGGGGAACGGTAACGGAATGTGATTTCAGCGGGCATTCCGATCTTGTCGGCCACTTCCTTCTCGAATCCGAGTACGTCGACGTTCTTGCCGTCATGACGACCCCAGGCGAGGTCGAGCAACGCTGCGCCGGCGAGTTCGGTAGTCACAAATCCCTGGTTGAACTTGGAGGAATCTTCAAGTTTCTTGATCAAGGAGTCGGAGATCACTTCTCCGGTCTTGTAGTGGCGTGCATACTCTTTGAGCAGTTCGGGAGTGAAGGCGAAATGTTCATTCATCTGAGAAGACATCTCGACATAGTCGCGGTCGACGTTGGTGCCGGCCAGCCCCTTGTAAGGAGCTTTGGTCAACATTCCCTGCAGCGCGTGACCGAACTCATGGAAAGTAGTCTCAACTTCGTCGAGAGTAAGGAGGGCCGGGGTGTCACCGGAGGGCCGGGTGAAGTTGCCTACGTTATAGACGATCGGACGCTTATAGGTTCCGTCGCTGTATAGGCCGGCGGATTGCATCTGTTCCATCCATGCGCCCTGACGTTTGGAATCGCGCGGGGAGAAGTCGGTCATGAAGACGG
>CAYTOR010000212.1:0-2397 GCA_964439505.1 uncultured Sangeribacter sp. | reverse complement strand
CTCGAAAATTCACCGCCCGGAATTTAACATTTTTTGTGGGACGGGGTCTAAATTTGCGGAAATAAAATCGGCTATACTTCGTTATTTAGATAATAAGCCTCTCAGGCGCGCCTTTGGCAGCATACTTGAGAGGCGTTCTTTATTTAAGTCCACTCCTTGCGGAATGGACTTATTTTTATATAGGGCAACAAGAATCTTTACTTCGTATGGCTATTTCCTTGTGAAGGGTGAGTCGGCGGCATTGGCGGGGGCTATGGGTATATAGGACTTTCTGAGGCTGAATGGAGAAAAGAATCTAAAAAAGTTTGGCGGTAAACGCTCCATTTTGTAAATTTGCAAAAAGTGGATCTGATCAGTCGGCTTGTTTGTCCATCATTATTTAGAAAGGACGCAGGAATGGGCTGATAAGACTCTATTCTCTATAATTCGATTTCTAACTAAATATCTGACTGAATATGAAATTACGCAATTTATTTGGAGCAATGTTGCTTCTGGTCGCTTGTGTGGCCCCGACGGAGGCTGCGGCGCAATTCAATCTCGGGAAGGGTATCTCGGCCGTATCCAAGGGGGTGCAGGCTATGACCCTGAGCGATGAGCAGATGGCTCAGTATGTGAAGCAATCCGTAGATTGGATGGATAAGAATAATCCCGTCCTTCCGGAAGACAATGACTATACGAAGCGTCTGCGCCGGCTGACGGTCAATTGCAAGGAGGCGGACGGAATCCCCTTGAATTTCAAGGTATATGACGTGGTAGACATCAACGCTTTCGCTTGCCCGGACGGCAGCGTGCGCGTATTCACCGGTCTGATGGACATTATGACCGATGATGAACTGATGGGAGTCGTGGGCCATGAGATCGGCCACGTCCTGAAGCGTCACTCCAAGAAGGCCCTTAAGCAGCAACTGATGACGGAGGCGGCTCTGGATGCCGCAGGATCGGTAAGCAGCACAGTTTCGACTCTCTCCGACTCAGCTCTCGGTGGTCTGGCCAAAAGCCTGATGAACGCCAAGTATTCCCAGAAGCAGGAGAGCGAGGCAGACGATTGCGGCTATGACTTCCTCGTAGCCAATGGTCTTAATCCCTGGGGAATGGCCATGGCCTTCGAAAAACTCAGCGATGGAGAGACCGGTCAGCAGTCTACCATCTCCAAGATGTTCTCTTCCCATCCCGACACTAAGAAACGCATTGAGAAGATGTCGAAGCGTGCCCAAAAGGACGGCTATACGAAGCCCGCAAATTAAGACCCCTTGTAAAGATTTCTAAATACCTGACAATCCGGGTCTGAACCCATAAGCAATAAAAGTTGCTCCCGAATAATATCACGGTCGAAAAGCCGGGATATCATTCGGGAGTAATTAATTCTGTGATGTTGCCGGCGATGCTCTCCACGGTGACTCCGGGATTAAATTCTCCTAACCTGCGGATCACGTCTTCAATCGGCACCATCGCCTCATCGGTCTCGGCAAATAGCCTGTCAGGAGGCGTCAGCGCGACGCTTTCGGCGTTAAACTGATCCCCGTAACTGACGTCTATGCCGGCGTCAAGGAGCATCCGCAATATGGTGGGTTTCCCGCGAAAGCCATGGATGATCCATCTCTGCGTCGCTTTCATTTCCTTGCGCAGGGAGATGATGATATCGTGAGCCCGGACGCAATGGAGGATCATCGGCATGCGGAGTTCCTCACTCAGCAGGATATGGGCCTTGAAGGCGAGTATCTGTGCGAAGAGGGGGGCGTCGGCTAACCGGGCCTTATCGATTCCCGTCTCTCCTATCGCGACTACATCCGGTCGGGCAGCGGCCCGGTGAAGGTCCTCCTGTTCGGAAGCCGAAATACCAGTGGGGCTGACCTTCCAAGGATGGATTCCGACCGAATACTTCTGTCCGCGACAGGTGTCCGGCGCCGGCAGCTCGGCCGGATTACAGGATATGACAGCCTCCGGCTTCGGCGCCGGCAAATGAGCATGAAGATTCAGTATCATATTTTACGAAATCGATCCGCGTCGCGGAGAGTTTTCTTTTCAAAAGATTTCTGCAGCGCCTCCGTCAGATCGACCCCGCATTGATTTGCCAGACAGATGAGTACCCACAGGACATCGGCCATTTCCTCCGGGAGGTCCTTTTTCAGATCCCCTTTCTTGGCTATCTGATCCCCATAGACCCTGGCGATGATTCGCGCCAATTCACCGACCTCCTCCGTAAGCAACGCCATATTCGTCAATTCCGAGAAATATCCCCCTCCGATACCCCGGATCCACTCGTCAACCCTCCGTTGAGCCTCCAATATTTCCATATTCAAGCAAATTTTAAGCAAAGATAAGCAAAAATTATTAGACCCCGTACCACAAAAAATGTTAAATTCCGGGCGGTGAATTTTCGAGGGAATTTTGTCTATC
>CAYTOR010000211.1:0-2399 GCA_964439505.1 uncultured Sangeribacter sp. | reverse complement strand
AAAATGAAGTTCCAGCTGGCTCCATGCCACATGCCGGTCAGGAACCATACCGTCAGCAGATTGATCATCTGATGACGGCGGTTGCCTCCCATCGGAATGTAGGCATAGTCGCGGAAGAAACTTCCTAATGACATATGCCAGCGTCGCCAGAAATCAGTCACGCTGTCGGCCATATAGGGATGATTGAAGTTTTCGTTGAAATGGAATCCCATGGCGCGACCCATGCCGATGGCCATGTCCGAATAACCGGAGAAATCGAAGTAGATCTGAAGGGCGAAGGCTAACAAGCCTATCCATGCGCCCCAGACCGACATCTCTTCAACTCCCTGCTGCAGACATCTCTCCACAATCTCCGACAGGATATTGGCGAGTATCACTTTTTTCCCTAATCCGATAAAGAAGCGATAGGCTCCGTCGGCGAAATCTTCAGCCGTCACGTGGCGCTGATGGATCTCTCGGGCTACTTTGTCGTAGCGCACGATCGGACCGGCGATCAACTGGGGGAACATCGAGATGTAAAGCAGCAGATCCCAATAGCGACGCTGCACCGGAGCATCCTTGCGATAGACATCGACCAGATATGATATGGACTGGAATATGTAGAAACTTATACCGATCGGCAGAGCAAGACGCGGAGCGTTGAGATTGATACCGAGATAGGCCAGGGAGTCGTTGAAGAATCCGAGATATTTGAAGGTGCCGAGCATCGCTATATCGCATAGTACTCCGACCCATAGCCAGACCTTTGCACTCCGGGATTCCCTGCGCAGTCCGGCCGCGATGCCTAATCCTGCTATATAGTTGATCACTACGGCGACGAGCATGAGCGCTACGTAGATTGGCTCGCCCCATGCGTAAAATATCAATGAGAAAACTACCAGAGCGGCGTTCCGGGCTCTGAAGGCGGGGACTTTGGCTGCAGCCCGCGAGAGGTCGTCTTCTTCATAATAGATAGAAGGAAGCCTCTTGGGAAGCACCTTCTTGTCGAGCCAGGTAGCCAGCATATAGAGCAGTACAAAGGCCGGAATGAAGACGAAAATGAAAAAGAGATCAGAGAAGACCATTATTTTTACTTCTTGATTATTCTGTTTTCTTAATTATTCTGGGTTAAGTAAGTTCCGAAATTTATAGGATTCCGATTAGATGAAATCCCCACGGCTCACTTACCGTATGATGGTTGGGAGGGGTTATATGATGGATAATCAATCAATGGAAAGATCATCTGATATACATAATTACCGATTCGGCGAGCTCCCGAAGATGAGGTATGGACGCCGTCGGTAGTGAGGGTGAATTGTTCATTCTCTACAACCGGATTGATGAGATCCGAGGAATCAAGACGGATCATCTGAATATTCTCTCTCAACGCTGTCTCTTCCATTATATCCGCAACGCGGTGGATTCGCTCATCCGGAGTCTTTATCGTCAGCGGCGGCCCGACAAATATTATCCGGGAATCGGGATTTGCGCTCTCAAGCAGGCGTAGCAGCAGACCGAGGGATGCCCGGAGGTTGGTCGACAAGCCCGGTCGGGTCTGCAGATCCGGCAGATTGAGACAGCCCGAAGGCAGAGTGTCGAAAAGTCCGGGACGACGATCCGCAAACCAGGCATCGTTAGTGCCGCCGTAGAGAATGATTAAATCCGGTGAAGGCAATTCTCCTCTTTCAACCGCACCGTTCAGGCGCAACGCCTGATTATAAAGTGTATTGGCATCATCGAGGATTTCCGAATAGAGGGTGGTATCGGCCGGAGTCGACGCGACATTCGACAGAGTGGCACCGCTTCGCGCGAAACTTCTGGCAATGATTTCCTCCGCAGGTTCGGCGCCCGCCTGTCTGACCGATTCCATCATCCAATAACTCCAGGAAGCATCCTTACTGCAATCCTCTCCACCAAGCCAGAGATTGGAATCCCCGAGAAAAGCAATGGTCGTAAGTAGAAACTCTATGATCAACATCAAATAAATCTATGATAGTTGCTTGAAAACATTTCGCAAAATTACAACATTTTTCCCAATTACCCTCTATATCTCCCTTCCTTTATGTAATAAGCCACATTCCATCTTAACTGTGACCTATTTCAGGAGCCCAGACCGGACGGGGTCTAAGACCCTCGCTACTGACGCTCTCATTTTACAAGCATCATCACTCCTGAGGATGCCATTTAAAATGAAGGATCCCTACTGAAGATGTCAATTTATAAGAAACCTCGCTACTGACGATGCCATTTTATAAGCATGATCACTCCTAACGATGCCATTTAAAATGAAGGATCCCTACTGAAGATGTAATTATATAAGAAACCTCGCTACTGACGATCTCATTTTATAAGCATATCACTCCTGACGATGCCATTTAAAATGAAGGATCCCTACTGAAGATGTAATTATATAAGAAACC
>CAYTOR010000210.1:0-2426 GCA_964439505.1 uncultured Sangeribacter sp. | reverse complement strand
CCCTCAACGGTTTTCAAGACCGCCGCAATCGACCACTCTGCCATCTCTCCTCGGTCGAAGTTGCCTCCTTTGCGACTGCAAAGTTAATAACTTTTTTTCATTCCGCCAAATCCGGAACAATCATTTTTATCCATTTCCCATAAATCTCCGTAATTTTACAGAGAACCGGCAATCTTGAACCCTCAGCCTTCTTCCGGCCCCGGATTGAAACCGCCTTGTGTCGGGGTGACAGGATTCGAACCTGCGACCACCTGGTCCCAAACCAGGTGCGCTACCGGACTGCGCTACGCCCCGATGCTCCGGCCGATTGGGCCTCCCCAATCCCTTTGCGCCTGCAAAGTTAGACAGAATTTTTCATATTTTCAAATATATCCTCCCCTTTTTGACTTTTTTATATTATATTTGCATTTCGGAGTAGCCGGAATTCCGCTTTTCCTATAGGTCTTAAGCCTATGGTGAAAATTTGGGTCTCAGACGTTAGAAAGTTCCTCTAACCTTTCGCCCGCTCCGCGTGTTATAATTATGATTTTTTAACCCTCCGGTCTTTGCCGCAAGCCTGACAAGCACTTCTGCGTCTCCTCAAGACCGGATCCAAACCATTACGAATATATTTAAGAATTACTTTCAGATATGAAGAATCTCGTCCTGAAAATAAGCATGATCCTCATCGCCGCCCTCCTCTGCGTAGGCGTGGCTGACGCCAAGAAAAAGTCCACCACCGGCGTAGGCAAGATAAATTTCACCGAAAAAGTTTACGATTTCGGCAAAATTAAGGAAAAGGGAGGTCTCGTCACCCATGAGTTCTCTTTCACCAATGACGGCGACGGCAACCTCGTCATCCTCAAGGCGACGGCCGAATGTGGATGTACCCGCCCCTCTTATTCAGACGCTCCGATCGCTCCCGGCAAATCCGGCAAGATCAAAGTTTCATATAATCCTCTCGGCCGACCCGGCTCTTTTGAAAAGGTAGTCACCGTTACTTCCTCCGGCAACCCCTCCAAAGTGCGTCTGAAGATCCGCGGAGTCGTCGTAGAGTAAAACTCGCAATATCAATTCCATTCAATGAATTTCCGGAAATCCACCATATTAGCCGCCGCTGCGGCAATCGGAATCGTAGGGACAGCCTGGCTCCATGCAGAAGTCAGACTGATCGACCCCGTCTATAATTTCGGCACTATCAGCGAGCTCGACGGTCCGCAGCATGGTGTCGCGCGCCTCGTCAATTACGGACCGGACACTACCGAAGTGACCGACGTCCGCCCCAGCTGCGGTTGCACGAGCGCAGACTTCGTCCCCGGTCCGCTCGCGCCCGGCGACACGGCACTCATCGGTTTCACCTACGATCCCCTCAACCGACCGGGCGACATATCCAAGTCCGTGAAAGTCTACGTCGAACCCGGTCAGCAGCGTTTCGTCGTGCGGCTGGCCGGACGCGTCGTCGGCAGCAAGGCCACTCTTTCGCGAGATTACCCTCTCGAATGTGGGCCTCTCCGCCTCTCCGACAGCGTGATCGAACTCAAGGATGTCCGCCCCAATACAGGGCGCCATTCATTCGTGCGCCTCGTCAACCAGTCGATGGATTCCATCACTCCCGTCTGGATATTCGACAATCCCGCCCTAAGTATCGCTTCCACTCCTCAGAAACTCGCCCCGGGCGAAATCGGATCCATGGGTATATATCTCAATTCCCGCTTCGAACCCCGAACCGGCCCCGTCGAATACCGGATCCCCATCACCACTCTCCCGCTCTACCAAACTGAAGCCGATCCGAAATTCGGGGAAGTCCGCGACACGGTCTTCATCACCCTGCGCGCCAACATCCTCCCCGGCGATACGGTCGCTCAAAACTTCTAATACCATGAACCATCCTGAAAACGATAAAGAGTACAAAGGCCTTCAGGTCAACTCCGGCGTCAAGATGCCCCCTTCGGTCAACCCCTACCGCCAGGTGCGCAAGCGCCGCCAACTGAGCGTAAACGACTACGTTGAAGGCATCCTTAAGGGAGACGTCAGCATCTTGGGACGCGCAGTGACTCTCGTAGAAAGTCTTGCGGAAGGCCATCAGGCTATCGCACAGGAGGTAATCGAAAAATGCCTCCCATATTCCGGCAATTCCCGCCGCATCGGCATCACAGGGGTTCCCGGTGCCGGAAAATCCACTTCCATCGACGTCTTCGGACTGCATGTCCTTCGCCAGGGCCATAAGTTGGCCGTATTGGCCATTGACCCCTCCTCCGAACGTACCCACGGCTCAATACTGGGCGACAAGACCCGCATGGAGAAGCTTTCACTCGAAAAAGACGCCTTCATACGCCCTTCCCCCTCGGCCGGCTCCCTTGGCGGCGTGGCAAGGAAGACCCGCGAGACCATTGTCCTCTGCGAAGCGGCCGGTTATGACCGGATCTTTGTCGAGACCGTAGGCGTCG
>CAYTOR010000209.1:0-2465 GCA_964439505.1 uncultured Sangeribacter sp. | reverse complement strand
GTAGCTTTGTAGTCTATAAACATAGAATACATGGCCAAACAACGGATACATTTTCGAATGAAACAGTTCGCAGTAGCGGACGCTCGGAGTGCCAACAAGATTGGAGTAGATGGAGTGTTGTTAGGGAGTTGGGCTCCTCTTAATTCCAATATGCGGAGGATTCTTGATGTAGGGTGCGGATGTGGTATAATTTCTCTGATGATGGCTCAGCGAGCTCCTGAGGCGGAAATCGTCGGCATTGACATAGAGATCAATGCCGTTGAGGAAGCAGGGGAAAATGTCAGTAATTCGACGTTTGCGGAGCGAACACAAATTCTCATGCGGAGTTTCGAAGATATCATCGAAGATATCAATGAAGGCAGAATGGGAAGATTCGACCTGATAGTTTCCAATCCACCATTCTTTGAAAGCGGAGTAGATCCCTCCGTGTCGGAAAGGATGCTGGCGCGCCACTCCGGAAGTCTCTCCCCAGAAATCTTAATAATGAGGGCCCGGGAATGTCTGAATCCAAAGGGAATGTTGACTTTCATTGCTCCCTTTGAGTTCCTATCTAATTATTTGCAACTTGCGAATAAATCGCGGCTAAAGATTATCAAATGTTGTAAGGTTAAAGGGAATCCCGATGCTAAGGCAAAACGAATATTGTTGGCTATGCTGTCAGACGACTCCCGAAGTTACACTTGCAGCAACTCGGATGCTCCTGAGAGCGACCTATCCATTGACACTCTGATCATTGAGAATTCTCCCGGAAACTATACTCCCGAATATAGAGAATTAGGACGCCCGTTCTATCTTAAGTTTTAGCCCGGCTCTAACAAGAAATCTTACTAAAGTTAATGCGGATTTGTATTAGCCTATTACTGTTGAGCGGGCTGACTATTTTTATTGTGTCTAAACCGTCTTTTTTTATTGCGGTGATTACTGGCGGGGGTTGCTTCGGGCCCTTTTTTATCTCCCGACTTTCCTTCCGACGAAGGGCTTTCAGGACGGCCACCCTTCTTATTACGGCTATATTTATTGTTTTTACGTTTTTTATCAGAGGATTTACTTTCCTGCTCGGGCCCATCAAAGTTAAACCCTTCCGGCAGGGCAGCTTTTGTGACCGGTTTGCCGAGCAGACGCTCGATACGTTGAAATTTCTGCCGGTCCTTACTGTTGATTAATGTGACTGCCTTGCCATCCCGGTCAGCGCGGGCTGTGCGTCCTACTCTATGGACATAATCCTCTCCTTCTCTGGGCACGTCGAAATTGACAACCATCTGGATATCATCCACATCTATTCCACGCGAAACGATATCAGTTGCCACCAGGACATTAATCTTGCCTGACTTGAAATCAAGCATTACATCTTCTCGTTTATTCTGATCAAGATCGGAATGCATCTCCCCTACCTTGAGATTTCCTATTTTTAGACTTCTGGCCAACTGCTTCACCTTTAATTTGGAAGAAGCGAAGACAATTACTCTTGTCATTCCTTCATCCAAAAGGATTCTTTCGAGCAACTTGTCTTTATCCGTTTCGTTACAATAATAAGCAAGTTGTTCTATTTTGTCAGCGGGTTTGGAAACGCTGAGTTTAATTTCTTTCGGATCTTTCAGAATGGTTTTCGCCAATTGTCGGATTTTAGGAGGCATCGTAGCGGAGAACAGCAGAGTCTGACGGTCAGCCGGGGTATGCTTTACAATGGACATTATATCTTCATAAAATCCCATATCGAGCATTCTGTCAGCTTCATCAAGAATAAAGAATGAAAGGTCGCTGAGATCTACTGATCCCATCTGGAGGTGAGCCATCAAGCGTCCGGGGGTCGCGATTACGACGTCAGCCCCCATTTTGAGGCCGCGGCGCTGTTGCTCGTAGGTATGGCCATCTGTACCTCCATAAATAGGAAGGGAACTGATCGGCAGGAAATAGGAGAATCCTTGCATCTGGCGATCTATTTGCTGCGCGAGTTCCCGGGTAGGAGCCATGATGACGCAGTTAACTCGATCCTCCGGGTAATTCCCTGTGCAGATCATATCGATGACCGGGAGGAGATATGCCGCGGTCTTACCGGTGCCTGTCTGAGCACACGCAAGAAGATCTCTCCCTTCGAGAACGCTCGGAATCGCATGCTCCTGTATAGGAGTCATCTCATCAAAGTGCATGTCCCAAAGCGCATCAAGCAAATCGTCGCTCTCAAAAAAGTCATCGAACCTCATAAAAATTAAAAGATTTCTTAAAAATTTTTTGTTAAATTAGAAAATTGATTTTCAGAGATTTATCATTTATTATTCCGACTTTCCCTAAAAATTTTCACAAATTTACTAAAAAAAATCGACATTACCGTATCCGATTTTATTTTGCCATTGTTTTAATAATGTAAGCTTGATGAGAAGTAACTCTGAAAAGCCTTACAAAACTTAATCCACTTCAATAAACAACAATTAAAACTACAATAACATGAAATCCAACGATTCTTTTAA
>CAYTOR010000208.1:0-2605 GCA_964439505.1 uncultured Sangeribacter sp. | reverse complement strand
TGACGAAGAGTTCGAGATATACCTTCTTGTCGAAGAATTTCTCGATGTCCTGACGGGCTTCGATGCCGACCTTCTTTATCTTTTCGCCCCCCTTGCCGATAAGGATACCCTTCTGGGAATCCCTCTCTACGTAGACGACAGCCATGATATGGATCGACTTCTCCTTTTCGTCGAATTTCTCTACGAGCACTTCAGTGCTGTAAGGAATTTCCTTATCGTAATTGAGAAGGAGCTTCTCGCGGATGATCTCGGTGACGAAGAATCGCGCCGGTTTGTCGGTAAGTGCGTCCTTGCCGAAATAGGGGGGAGCGACGGGAAGGAGTTCGACGATACGGCTCTTCAGATTGTCGACGTTAAACTGCTCGGTAGCCGAAGTCGGGAAGATTTCAGCGTTAGGAAGACGCTTCTTCCATTGAGCGATCAATTCTTCAAGCTGTTCGTTGCCTTTAAGAAGGTCGATCTTATTGATTACCAGGAGCACCGGTATCGTCTCCTTGGCTACGCGCTCCAGGAAATCAGCGTTCTTTTCCGGATCCTCGACGACGTCAGTGACATAAAGGAGGATATCGGCGTCGGTCAAAGCGCCTTCCGAAAATTCGAGCATTGATTCCTGCAGACGGTATTTCGGTTTGAGTACTCCCGGGGTATCGGAATAGACGATCTGATACTCCGGAGTGTTGACGATGCCCGTGATGCGATGGCGGGTAGTCTGAGCTTTGTTGGTGATTATAGAGATGCGTTCGCCTACGAGGTCGTTCATCAGGGTAGATTTGCCGACATTAGGATTGCCGACGATATTGACGAATCCGGCGCGATGACCGTTTTCGACGGGGTTGGTTGCTGCGTTTTCCATTAAAGTATTTTCCATTTTAAATAATAATTAGGTGTTCTTCCCCTCAGATCGGAGCGCACACATGCCTCCCTTCCCGAGGGGTCTATAGATAGAACATCAAAATACCTCAACGGGTTTATCCCACCCTTCATTCTTTACCGGGCGCCCGCAACCCGACGACCTCGTTATATCAAAATAGTTTAAGTAAATCCATTGTGAGGAATTCCTCGACCGGGATACCCCCTTCGCCAACAATGAAGGCCGCTTTTGGATTGAACTTTTCTCTGAACTTCTCAAGGCCTTCAGTGCGTTTTTCGGCATTTCCCTTTATTTCGATTCCTACTAAGGCTCCTTTTCTGCGTAGTACGAAGTCTACTTCATAATTACGTTCCCTCCAATAGAAAACCTCAAACCGCTTGGCAAATGCTTCGCTTACGATATATGCTCCAATGCCGGATTCCAGAATATGTCCCCATGTTTTCCTATCGATGAGGGCCTGATCGAAAGAAAGAGGACTATATAGGGTTTTTAAGGCATTGTCATATACTTGAAGCTTAGGGATAGAGGCTTTTCGGCGCGCAGTATCGATGCTGAATTGTTGCAGTCCTCCTACCAGTCCGCTTTCGTTCAAAAGGTTTAGATAACCGGCAAGTGTGGAAGTATTACCTGCATCCTGTAAAGATCCGACCATTTTTGTCAGCGAAAGCAGTGATCCGGAATAAGCCGCACCTAACTCAAAAGTCTGGCGAAGCAGAGCAGGTTTGTTGATAGGAGTATCCATCAAAATATCCTTATTTATTGTAGCATCCACAATGGCTGACTGAATATATTGCTGAAAACGATCTTCATCATTGATCAAAGGAGCAGCACCCGGATAGCCGCCATAATATATATACTGGTCTGCGTTAAACCCGAAGCAGTCTCTCATTTCCGGGTAGCTCCAATGCGTCATTCGAATCTCTTCGAATCTTCCGGCGAGAGACTCCGAGAGTCCTTTTTCAAGCAATACCCGGCTGCTTCCAAGCAATAAGACCTTGATATTTTTATCATGAAATGTGTCCAGATCCCATTCCTTTTTTACGACTTCACTCCAATTGAAAATTTTTTGAATCTCATCGATTACTAAAATGATACTGTCATGACCTTTGCTTTGCTGCAAACTCCTGATTGCCGCCCAACAATCAGAGATCCATGACTGATTTGTAGCCGGCACATTATCTGCAGAAAAAAGCATATAAGGCAAGTTTAAATCCTGCAACACTTGCTTTACAACGGTTGATTTGCCGACTTGTCGAGGTCCCATTACTACTTGAATAAACCTTCTCGGTTCTTCAAGACGACTCTTAATTATTTGATATTCTGAACGTTTATACATATATTTACATTTTACGCAGTGGACTACGTATTTTTACGCAGTCCACTGCGCAAAATGTACGCAATGCAAAAATAATGAAAAAATTGAGAAAATAAAAATACCCTTCTTCTTAAGACCTTTGTGACATGTCCCGTCAGAGGAGGGCTATATATGTCGTAAAAACATTTGGTTGATGTAAACTTTTTAGTTAACTTTGCGTTTAGTTAACAAAAATATGGCAAATCGAATTATCCGATTCTATAAGAATTATTTCAAAGACTGCTATCTATCCCAAACTGAGGCAGTAAGAAATAAAATTAATTACTGCCTGAATATGGTGAAAACGATTGATAGAGTTCCTATATAAGACCCCGTCCCACAAAAAATGTTAAATCCAGGGTCGCAGATGTGCCCCGAAT
>CAYTOR010000207.1:0-2616 GCA_964439505.1 uncultured Sangeribacter sp. | reverse complement strand
TCGGGGCACATCTGCGACCCGGAATTTAACATTTTTTGTGGGACGGGGTCTAAGACTGCCGGAGTCTTATGTGAGATGATTATTTTCTGACCATTTCCTTCGGTGAGAGTAATGTGAGGATCGGTGTCGTAATTGTCTATCTCTACGAGCCATCCGCCTGTCACATCATTACTGTTTTCCGACTCCTGAGGAAATACATTGACGCGGTCAGGATCAACCTTCACAAGTTCGGTACAGAAGTAAAGACCCTGATACTCCCCGTTCAGATACATTTCTACCGGAGACTGCGAAGGAGTCCAACCGACATTCAGACGCCGGCCTAACTCGAAGCCGAGTTGATTGCGCAAAAAGCCGAGATTATCGTCCGCATGAGCGAAGAGACCGAAGTAATCATTGGTCTTCAGTCCGCATAGAGCTGCCGGAGTCTCAAGCAGCATACGCCAAGGTTTCTTGTCATACCCTACCCACGACCAGTTGCCTCTTCCCTTTATCTTAAGAGGGAGGGGTGACTCGGCCGAGCCGATGGACTCTACTCCGTCGATACCGTTATTGTCGAGCCAATAGCGTCCGTCGACATAGTCCTCACGATCGATTTCAGAAGCCGGAATCGAGGTTTCCACATACATTACCGGTAAAGTACCGGAATGATCCTTCGCACCGGAGATGATGAAAACCATCAGGAACATTACGGCCAGTGCGTTCCGTAAGATAGTTGAGTTATTCATGATGAGAAAGTTTTTGATTCTGCTGTCGCAAAGTTAAGCGACAATTCCCGCAATTCAATCACCCGGTAAATCTCAAAGTAAATAACTTTTAATTTTTATATTTTGATTATCAATATTTTATCAAACTGAAATATTAAACTAAAGTAAATATAATGTAAGTCAATTTTCATTGATTTTAGTCTCAAAGTCGCGATTATCCACGGCTATTTCTTTCTCAAACTGCTCCCAGGAGCAATTCAGAGAAGCCCTTAACGCGGAGCGGTAATTATAGACAGTGCGCAGTGAATACTGCAGCATGGCCGCTATTTCCGATGTTGAGGAAACCCCGAGTTTCATAAGTGCGATAATTCTCAATTCCGGGGTTAAGCCCTCTGCTCCATCGAGCGACAACGGAGAAGACATATAGCCGTTGACTTCATTAATGAAATCGGGATAGAGGGACAGGAAGGTGGAGTCGAATATGTCATAAAACGCTTTCACTTCTTCCGAGGCCGGTTTATCGGATTTCAATTTATCGGTCACCCTTGAATACTGCCCGGAGATCATCATACGGT
Source organism: uncultured Sangeribacter sp. (assembly GCA_964439505.1). Taxonomy (GTDB): domain Bacteria; phylum Bacteroidota; class Bacteroidia; order Bacteroidales; family Muribaculaceae; genus Lepagella. Next base: position 1,337 of record CAYTOR010000207.1, on the reverse strand, counting down.
GAAGTGTCTTTCGATACGCCTTGATGTTGGCTATATTGGCGGCATGAATGGAAAGGAGGTCATCGATATGCCTGAGTTTAAGAGAATCGGCTAAAGTAAGCTGCCTGTTGCGCTCCGACAATTCTTTATTGGACAAATCCAAAGCTGCCTTGATAGCGGAAATACGCCGAAATTGCACCCACAATATCAACAGCACGATGAATGCCAGGATTGCAAATCCGGACGCAAGGAGAGTGTTGCGGGTAGCGGATTTAAGTTCGGCCGCTTCGTACGCCCGGTAGGCGGAATCTATTACCGGCATTACCTCCAGCATTTCAGGAGTTCTGATGTCGGCATGGGAGAAACTCACATCGTCAAGAGCCAATCGAATATAATTGAAAGCACGCGGAATATCCCCCTCTTCACAGAGCAACGCCGCTAACTTTATCATGGCCATGTACTCCTTCTTGCCTCCCTTGACATCCAGCAAGGAGGCCTTCGCAATGGCATTGATCGCCTCTTCCCTCCGTCCGGTCTTCAACAACATCGTACCCAAGCCGAACTGAAAAGACGCGTTATCCGCGAATTCCGGCCTGTCGGCGGCCGACTCAAGCAATTCAACGGCTTTGAGCGTCATCCCTTTATCGTCAAGTCTGACGGCAGAAAGATAGGTATGCCCTACAGAACCCTCCGGAAGATAGCTCAGCAAGGAATCCATATATTCGGAGGCCTTCTCGGCCGCGTCCTTCCTGATATAATCTATTTTTTCAGTTCGCTGCTTATAATTGTAGGCGGTAAAATAGGCGGAATAAAGCTGTTCAAGCATCTCTCCCGTCAAGCCCTTCCGGTCAATTTCATTTAATATCCTCAAAGCGTCGTCGGGATAGCCGGATTTAGTGCGGCTCAACGCCTGAATTATCCTGCTTTCATAAATACGCCGGGGATCATTCATTGACAGAGCCATCTTAGTCAATCTATAAGCAATATTTCTGGCAGAATCCAACTGATAGCTCTCATAGAAGCCGTAAAGATCCTTTAACGCCTCAAACCTCACGTCCTCGGGGGCAGATGAATGTAAAATCATACGCTTCGATTCGGCCGTTGCCTGAAGATTTGTTTCATACGAATCCCGGACCCTTATAGCCTCATCCAGTTGCAGCAATATGGAATCTGCGGAAGGAGAAACCGCTCCACTTCCGAAAACACAAAGCACCAATATGATTGCTGACAGCATTTGTCCTCTCATCCCCTAAATTGAAGTTATTCCTTTAGAGCCTAAATTTATTTTATTCTTTAAGAGCGCTAAGACCCCGTCTAACAAAAAATGTTAAATTCAGGGCGGTGGATTTTCGAGGGAA
>CAYTOR010000206.1:0-2661 GCA_964439505.1 uncultured Sangeribacter sp. | reverse complement strand
CCGAGTTCGGCCATCTTGTTGACTTCGTCGATATTCTTGCCGGCGAGATAGTTGATACCGTCGAGATTTTCAGCATTCTCGGGCACGCGTACCGATACGGAGGGCTTCTTCACTGAGAGCACTGTCTCGAAGATAGTGCGCTCGCCTTCCTGAATCCACTGACCCATGGAGTGCAGGTCGGTAGTGTTGTCTACGCTTGCGGGGAAGATACCCTTGCCTTCCTTACCCTCGCTCTCGCCATAGAGCTGTTTCCACCATTCTGCGAAGTAATGGAGTTTGGGGTTATAGTTGACGAGAAGTTCGATCTTCTTGCCGTTGGAATAGAGGGCGTTGCGCACGCGGGCGTAAGTCTCGGCGATATTGTCCGGACCGGGGTGAGCGGTAGCTTCGAGCATGTCGGCTGCGCCGGAGAGGAGTTTGGAGATGTCATGCCCGGCGACTGCGATCGGGAGCAGACCTACGGGAGTCAGTACTGAGAACCGGCCTCCGACGTTGTCGGGAATTACGTAAGTCTCATATCCTTCCTTGTCGGCCATAGTGCGGAGCGCACCCTTGCTGGCGTCCGTGATAGCTACGATAAGATCCTTGGCGGCATCCTTGCCGGCTTGCTTTTCGAGCTGGTCCTTAAGCACGCGGAAGGCGATGGCCGGTTCGGTCGTAGTACCTGACTTAGAGATTACGATGATACCGAATTTCTTGCCTTCGAGGAGTTTCTGAAGTTCGGCTGTATATTCTTCGCCGATATTCTGGCCGGCGTAGAGTACTTTGGGAGATTTGGGAGCGGGAGCGTAATAGTCGGCGAAGCTGTCGGAAAGCGCTGTGATGACAGCCTTGGCGCCGAGATAGGAACCGCCGATACCGATGCAGACAACGTAGACGCAGTTTTCGCGCAGACGTTCTGCGGTCTTGTTGATACGGGCTACGAGGTCAGCGGAAACTTCCTTCGGGAGATTTACCCAACCGATGAAGTCCGAGCCTGCGCCTGTGCCCTTTTCGAGCTTGGTGATGGCTTCTACTGCCTGATCTTTGTTTGCCTCAAACTGCTTCTCAGCGAAGTAGACGGCATCCTGAATGTTTAACTGAATTGCTTTCATAATATCTATTCTTTATTAGTATTTTCTATGTTTTTAAAATCGGGAGTCGAGAGTGGAGAGGCGAGAGAGGAGATTCAATGGCTAAAGTCATTGTCCGGTAAAGGAGGAGCCGTATGGCCGGCCGGGATTTCTACGAGAAAGTGTCGGCAATGCGGTCGATAGCCCTGCGGGCCGAGCGGTTTTCGTAGAGGATGGCATACATGCAGTCGAGGATCGGCATGTCGACCCGGACCTTGTCGCGGTTGATTTCGTAGATACATTTGGTCCCGTAATATCCTTCCGCGACCATAGCCATCTCCATCATCGCCGCCTTGACGCTATATCCCTTGCCGATCATCGACCCGAAATTATGGTTGCGCGAGAATTTACTATAGGCGGTCACGAGCAGGTCGCCCAAATAGGCGGATCGGTCGATATCGCGGTCGGGCATAGGCGAGATTGCGTCGACGAAACGCCGCATCTCGCGGATTGCGTTGCAGACGAGCATCGCCATGAAGTTATCGCCGGCCTTCATGCCGTTGACGATGCCTCCGGCGATCGCGTAGACATTCTTCAGGACGGCTCCGTATTCGATGCCGGCAACGTCGGAGGAGATGATGGTCTTAAGTTTCGGACCGGCGATGAGGGACGCGAATTCGCGGCTGTGGGCCGTGTTATGACATCCTATCGTCAGATAGCTCAGTCGCTCCAACGCTACCTCTTCCGCATGACAGGGACCGCCGATGACCATCAGATGCTCATCCTCGCATCCGAACCGGGAGGCGAAGTAATCCGTCACTATCATATTGACGTCCGGCACGATACCCTTCACGGCCGATACTATATAGAGACCGGCTATGTCGGTCGTGATCTGATCGGCAATCCCCTTGAAATAGGGGGAAGGGACCGCTACGACAAGAGTATCAGCAAGGCGGCATGCCTCATTGATATCAGATGTAAAGTCTATCCTTTCGATATCGAAACTGACATCGGAGAGATAGACCGGATTATGACGATAACGGATGAAATCGTCGATACGGTCCTGCCTATGGATATACCATACTATCCGGTCGCAGTTCTTCAGCAACAGTTTGGCGAGGGCTGTCGCCCAGCTGCCGCCGCCTATGACGGCTATTCTGCCTAATTCATTATTCATCTGCGGTTGATCTTAAGGAGCGTTGATTATTATGGCCTCATCCCATAGGAAAGGCGGATAGCCCTGATCCCGTGAGATCTGCCGTTGGATCACAGAGCGCCGACGGAGGGGGAGCCGGTTACTCTGCCTCTACTCCGACTTCTTCCTCTTCTCCCTCTTTCCTGACCCTCTTTTCGGGACGCATCTGGGGGAACAGGAGTACTTCCTGGATCGTCGGCTGTCCGGTCAGGATCATGGCCAGACGGTCCATGCCGATACCCATACCTGAAGTGGGAGGCATTCCGTATTCGAGGGCGCGGATGAAGTCGGCGTCAATGATCATTGCCTCGTCGTCGCCTTTGTCGGCCAGGCGCATCTGCTCGGCGAAACGTTCGTATTGGTCAATCGGGTCGTTAAGTTCAGAGTACGCGTTGGCAAGTTCCTTACCGTTGA
>CAYTOR010000205.1:0-2707 GCA_964439505.1 uncultured Sangeribacter sp. | reverse complement strand
GGGGTGGTTCACCGCATCGACCGTCCAGTGTCGGGACTCGTGATCTTCGCCAAGACTTCAAAAGCTCTTACCCGGCTTAATGACATGCTGCGGAAGAATGAGATCCATAAGACTTACTGGGCAATGGTGGAAGGCCGACCGGCTAAGAAAGAGGATACTCTGGAATGTTATATGCGGTCAGACGGTCGGCTCAACAAGTCTTTCCCTTGCTCAGCCACAGATCGCGATGCCAAGAAAGCGATTCTTAAGTATTCTACGGTAGCAGTTGGTGATCGCTACTCCATAGTGGAAGTCAATCTCATTACCGGCCGGAAACATCAGATACGAATGCAACTTTCCGACATGGGGAATCCTATAAAAGGAGACTTGAAGTACGGCGCCCGTAGATCCAATCCCGACGGGGGAATCTCTTTACTTGCAAAGAGGATCGAATTCATCCATCCGGTCAGCAAAGAGCCCATAGAAGTCGAAATTGATCCGACTCCGGAAATGATGAAGATCTTGGGATAATACTTATTCTCTGTGGACGCGATGAATCGCGTCCCTACCTCAGCGGGGCGTCACTATATGATGGGAAACTTATTACTCTCAACCACATGGAATCGGACAGGTAGGGGCGCAATACATTGCGCCCGCGAAGAAATAGGATAAATATTTGGTTCGATACAGAGTTGCTACAGAGAATTGCGGCCGCCGGGGAAAGGAATTTTGTTGCACAAAAAAGAAAAAATTGTGTAATATCGAAAAATTTACTAATTTTGTAAAATATAATATAAATCTGTCAACGGTCGGATTTTTAACCCTCCGAATTATGGTTTCCAAGACCCGCGAAAAATTCATAGAAGTTGCCCGTCAACTCTTCGCCCGGAAGGGCGTAGAGAATACTACTATGAATGATATTGCCTCTGCATCCGATAAGGGTCGACGCACTATCTATACCTATTTCAAGAATAAGAGAGATATCTATAATGCAGTCGTGGAGAGTGAGAGCGATAAGCTCTTGATGAATCTGCGACTGATCGTCGCCAAACCCATATCTGCAGAGGAGAAACTGAAGGAATACGTAGCATGCCGGTTTGAGACGATGCGCGAGATTGTGCACCGCAACGGCACTCTTACAGCAGGATTCTTCAGGGATCTCCGGAAAGTAGACCGCGCGCGGCGCCAGATCTCAAAAAAGGAGGTGGCTCTCGTCAGGGAAATTCTCGAAGAGGGAGTTGAAAAGAAAGAGTTTGAAGTCCCGGATATTCCGGCTACGGCCATCATTATCATTCATACTATTCAGGGACTTGACGTAACCTATATCAGAGATTCCCTTGCCGACAAAGGGATAGATCAGGAAACTCTCGCCGAATCGTTTTCCAGAATGTTGCTTCATGGTATTCTCATCAGATGAGATAAAAGTCTGAGAGGTCCGAGGCATAATCGTCCAACCGACAGTACCTTAAATCAATCAAATACCCAAATACCACAATATAAAATATAACAGCGCCATGCCGATTTACATAAATGCAATAGGATACTATGTGCCTGAAGGCAGAGTAGACAATGAACATTTCCTTGAAGTCAACGGTCTGACGTCAGAATGGATTGAACAGCGTACGGGAATCCGGACGCGATCCATCGTAGCAGAAGGGGAGAACGTAGATACTATGGCCATAGACGCCATTGAGGATGCTTTGCCCAAACTGCCTTACGATATAAAGGAGGTGGATCTCATCGTGGCGGCAGCCTATAATGTCTACGATTCCGTCGCAACCACTGCTCACGTGGCCCAGCGCCATTACTCTATAGAGGGGGCGAAGGCTGTCTATGCTTCCTCGGCCTGCAGTTCCTTCATCAACGGAATGGAGATTATCGAAGGGTATTTTGCCGCCGGAAAGGCCACAAAAGCCTTATTGATATGTTCGGAACAGAATTCCTACTACCGAAATGAGTCAGACCCCAAGTCGGGCCATTTATGGGGGGATGCCGCGGTCGCGTATTTTGTTAGCAAGGAGCGTCAGAGTCCCGCAGATCTCGAAATAGAAGAGATATACACTGAAGGACTTGGCCATATCGGTAAAGGTCCGGACGGAGTTAAGCTCCGCCCTAAAGAAGACGGCATAACGATGCCCGACGGGCGCGACGTATTCATGTATGCCTGCAAATATATGGTGCATGCTTTGGGGAAGGCTCTGGAGAAGAAGGATTATGATATCAAGGATCTGAAATATATCATCTGCCATCAGGCCAACAGACGCATAGTGGCGCAAGTCGCCCGTCAGTTGGGACTCACTCTTGATTCTTTCCTCAACAATATTGAAGAATTAGGTAATACGGGATCTGCCTCCGCTCCGTTAGTGCTTGCTCAGAATCTTGACCGGTTCGGCGAGGGAGACAAGACGGCTTTAGTAGTATTCGGAGGAGGCTATTCCTGCGCTTGCATGGTGGTCCGTTTCCCCTGATTCCTCATTCTGTGTGGACGCGATGAATCGCGTCCCTACCGGATACCGGTTACCCCCTGAATCTGCGTGGAGGCGATGATTTGCTTCCTACCTGAAATTGGAAAACTATTAGTAAATAATCTAAGGAGCTCTATTTTTAGGGGTTCTTATCTTAAAATAAAATGACAATGAAATTACTTGAAGGAAAAGTTGCTCTTATCACCGGAGCTGCCCGCGGCATCGGCAAAGGTATCGCACTCAAATTTGCCTCAGAAGGGGCT
>CAYTOR010000204.1:0-2855 GCA_964439505.1 uncultured Sangeribacter sp. | reverse complement strand
GTAAAGGAGAAACTGAAGCAACTGAAAGTCAACGTCGACACCCTCACGATGTCGGCGACCCCGATACCGCGTACCCTGCAATTCTCCCTTATGGGTGCGCGCGACCTCTCCTCCCTGAATACCCCTCCGGCCAACCGGCAGCCGATCCTTACTACTATTTCCGGCTTCGACGACGATGTCGTCTCCGAAGCTGTCAACTTCGAGCTGAGCCGCAACGGACAGGTATTCTTTATCTCAAACCGTATCAACAATCTGACTGAGATAGAGGCCCGGCTCAAACGCCTTATCCCCGGGATACGGGTGGTCACGGCCCACGGCCAGATGCCCCCCGAACAGCTCGAAAAGGCCATCATAGACTTCGCCGCCCATGATTATGATGTACTGCTTTCGACCACTATAGTGGAGAACGGCATAGATATGCCCAATGTCAACACCATCATCATCGACAACGCCCAGAACTTCGGTCTCTCCGAGCTTCATCAGCTCCGCGGGCGTGTCGGGCGGTCGAGCCGCAAGGCCTTCTGCTATATGCTCGTGCCTCCGGGGCTGCCGCTGACGCCGGTAGCCCGTCGCCGTCTGCAGGCGATAGAATCCTTCTCCGATTTAGGGTCCGGAATCCATATAGCAATGCAGGACCTCGATATCCGCGGAGCCGGCAATCTATTGGGTGCCGAACAGAGTGGCTTCATAGCCGACCTCGGATATGAAGCCTATCAGAAGATACTTAAGGAGGCCGTAATGGAACTGCGCACCGAGGAATTCGCCGACTCCTTCGACGATATGACCCGCGACGCGGGAGGGGATGCGGAATTCGTGGCGGATTGCGTTATAGAGAGTGACTTAGAGCTTCGTCTTCCGCCGGATTATGTGCCCCAGGAAAGCGAGCGCATCATGCTCTATCAGCGTCTCGACAACATGGAATCGGCGCGGGAGACCGAAATCTTCGCGTCGCATCTCCGCGACCGCTTCGGCGAGATACCGACTACGGCTTCCGAATTGATAAAGGTAGTGCCGTTGCGTCTGCTGGCACGCCGGCTGGGTATCGAGCGGTTGACGCTGAAAGGCGGGAAGATGTATCTTTACTTCGTAGGGGATGACAACAAGGCCTACTATGAATCCCCCGCCTTCGGGCGCGTGCTGAGCTATTATCAGCAGAATTTCCGCACGGCGCAGCTCCGCGACGTCAAGGGGAAGCGGTCGTTGCTGGTGGAGAAAGTGGGGACTGTAAGCAGGGCGCTGGAGATTCTGACCGCTATGAGCGAGATGACGCCGGCGACCTGAGCGGGAGGATTGAGTAGGATTGGGAGGATTGGGCTAATTAGTCTTATCGGGCTAATTAGACTAATTAGACTTATTGGACTTATTGGATTTATCGATGAAAACAATTCTTTATATTCTTAGTCTCATCTTTTTTTCTGTTACTGCCGCTGCGGCTACTCCGCTGCCGGCGGAGCTCGACGGGTCGATGTCTCTATATGACTTCGCTGCCGTCGAGGGGCGGGAGATCCCTGACTCTCTGCAGCCGGTAGCTATCTCCTACATTGCGCGGCATGGTGCCCGGTATCTGACTTCCGAAGATAAGGTTCTCGCAGTCGAGAAAGCTCTCGACGCTGCGCGCCAACGAGGGTCGTTGACCGCAAAAGGTAAATCCTGCCTTGCCCTCATGGAGGAGGTCAGAAAGGCCACGGCCGGACAGTGGGGGATGCTCTCCCCTATCGGCAAGGAGCAGGAATTGCGCCTTGGACGCGAGATGGTAAGGATGTTTCCCGAAGTTTTCACGAAGAAAGAGAGCGTGGTGAAAGGGGAGAGTTCCTACGTGCCGCGCGTGATCGAGACCATGGACCAGTTTGTCATCGCTATCGCGGACACTATCGACGGCATCTCCACGACAGCCTCCTCCGGCCATATCTACGACCGGCTCACACGCTTCTTCGTCACCGATAAGGCTTACGCAGATTGGCGAAAACACGGCGACTGGAAGGAGGCTTATAAAGAGTATTCAGCTCGGACGTTGCCGACCCGACCGGCCCTGGAATTGGTGGGCAAAAAATCCGGCATGGATGAAAAGCAACTCCGCCAACTGACTTACGATATTTATAAGGTATTTCAAGGCCTTCGCGCGATGGGACTGCCCGGGCCGACGACGGAATGGATGACTGCGGAGGAATATGCCAAATGCTGGCACGTCACCAACCTTGAGAAATATTTCCAATATTCATTGTCGTCGCTCTCTACGATCCCTGCCGAGGGTGCGTCGGAGGTGATGTTCCGCTTGATCGACCAACAGATAGCGATAGAAAACGGTACGGCTTCCTCCGGCTTATACGGCATTTTTGGCCACGCCGAGACTCTGCTCCCGGTATTCGCCCTGCTTGGCGTACCGGAAACTACGGCCCTCCCTCTTGATTACGACAGCCTATACGAAGAATGGAGCGACGCGCAACTGACTCCCTTGGCTGCCAACTTAGCGATCATCTACTGCCGCTCGAAGACCGGGCGGCTCTACGCCGCCATGCGCCTGAACGGCCGCAACGTCTCTCCGGTCAATGACCCCCGGCATCTGATAGTGCCCGTCAGCGACCTCCGCGCCTACTGGCTCCACCGCTACCTGTCTTTGACCGGAAGTCAAAGATAAGGTCTAATTGGGCTAAGGCTAATTAGTCTTATTGGTCTAATTGGGCCAATAGGTTATAACAAGAATGTGGCTCACTTCGCAGTGAGCCACATTCTTGTGTTTTCCATAATACTTTTTCAAACTAACCTAACATCATGAATTCTTTTTCGCTGGGTGCCTCCCGGGGGAGGCTACGATTTTTTCATCTTTCTGTATTTATAACATCCGCAGGAAGAAAAAA
>CAYTOR010000203.1:0-2863 GCA_964439505.1 uncultured Sangeribacter sp. | reverse complement strand
TTTCCATCCAGTACGCATACCACTTGTCTTCTACAGACTTCGGGTCATATTTAGCTGCTAATTCTTTCACTTTTCAATATATTTTTGAAGAAACAAGAGAGATCGGATAAGACCCCGTCTTGCCCTAATTAGGATTGCAAGATATTTCGGTTATTTGCTTTGCAAAGTTAATATTTTTCGGGCGATTATCCAAAAAATAAGTAAGATACGAATACCGCCGCCACCGCGCCGGTAAGATCGGCGAGCAATGCGTAGCCCGCGGCATAGCGTGTGCGGCTGATCCCGACCGATCCGAAGTAGACCGCAAGGATATAGAAGGTTGTGTCCGTACTACCTCTGACTGCGGCCGCCAATTTGCTTACGAAAGCATCCGCGCCATTGGCCTGCATGACGTCAAGCATCATCGCGCAGGAACCCGAACCGCTCAACGGTTTCATCAGCATCGTCGGCAACGCACCGACCCAACGGGTATCACCCCCCAACCATCCTACTAAGTCTTCTACCCAACCGGTGAAGACATCCAACGCACCGGAGGCCCTGAACATCCCGATCGCTACCAAGATCGCAACCAGATAGGGAATGATACTGACGGCGGTCTTGAATCCTTCCTTGGCCCCTTCGATAAAAATGTCATAGACTCGAAGACGCTTGCGCGTGGCGACGCCTAAAAATAATATTATGACGGAGAAGAGGATGAAATTGGCGATGAAGGTGCTCCATTTCTGCGCATTCTCAGGAGTCATGGAGGAGAATATCCACGCTACTGCCCCTACGACTGCGGAAATCCCCCCTAACCATGAAAGCAGCACCCTATCGAGCCGGATGCGCTGTTTGATACACAGAGCCAATAGACCCACAATGGTCGCAATGGCCGTAGCAATCAAAATGGGCAGGAAAATATCGGAAGGATTGGCCGCGCCTCCTTGCGCCCTGTACATCATGATGCTGACAGGAATCAGACAGAGTCCGCTGCTGTTGAGCACCAAGAACATTATCATGGCATCCGTCGCCCTGTCCTTATCCTCATTCAGGGATTGCATCTCCTGCATGGCCCGGAGCCCCATCGGAGTGGCGGCGTTATCAAGACCGAGCATATTGGCCGACACGTTCATAAAGATCGCACCCATCGCCGGATGATCTTTGGGTATGCCGGGAAAAAGACGGGAGAAAAACGGAGAGATGAGCCGGGCCATGCCGTTGATGACTCCGGCGCGTTCGCCGACCCGCATGATGCCCATCCAGAGCGTTAGCACGCCGGTCAGTCCCAAACTGACCTCGAAAGCGAAGGCCGCCTGCGAAAACGACGAATTCATTATCGCCGACCATATATCGAAATTTCCATGGAAGAGGGTTTCTCCGGCCGCCATCAGGAATGCAACCACCAGGAATCCTATCCAGATATAGTTAAGTATCATTCAGCTCTGTCAAGTATATGGTTCTATCCGCAAGGGGAGTGAGACCTGAGAGTTCGTGGCTGACAAGGAGAACTGTCATATTCTTCGACAATTCCTTGATCAATTGATAGAAATATAACTCGAAGTCTTTATCGACGTATGAGAGGGGTTCGTCGAGCACGAGCAATTCGGGCTTCCCGATAATCGCCCGGGCAAGCAACGTCCGTTGCAGCTGACCGCCCGAAAGCGTGCCGATCGGCCTGTCGAGATACTCCGTTACCCCGCACTCCCGGACGACTTCATCAAGTCTTTCCTCCCAATCTTCCGGGAGGCGGCAAAGCCAGCCGGTCCGCAGTCCGGAAAGTATCGCATCCCTCGCCGAAATGGGGAAATGAGTATCTATCTTACTCTTTTGAGGCAGATACCCGATCCGCAGTTTCTTGGTCGGGCGTCCTTCGGCATCGAAGTATTCGACCTTGCCTGTAGTAGGTTTGAGCAGACGGAGCATGATCCGCAAAAGAGTGGTCTTACCCGAACCGTTCGGACCGGAAAGAATAACAAAAGATCCTCTTTGCAATGTCAGGTTAACATTACGAAGAGGCCATTTGCCGTCGAAATCCATCCCGACGCCTATCAGTCGGAGTATGTCAGTTTTGTCCGCTTTCATCAGAGCGAAGCATTCATTCTTTTATAGACATATATCTTAGGCTTTGCGTACTCCTTCGATGGAACGGAATATCCGGGAAGAGTGAAGGCCGCATCCCCTTTCTCGATCCAGTCTACGACTGCGTCGGTCCATTTATTTATACCGGCCCGCGTAGGATGGGGATTCGTTTTGCTCTGACGGGGAAGGGTCAGACCGAGGCTCGGGAAGAAATGAGTCGTACCGAGTTTGGATTCCAACCATCCGTCAAGTGTCGGACCCCATTGCGGTTTGCCGGGCCATGAACACGGGCCGACCCAGAGGACGGGAATATTGCCCGCAGCTTCCATCAGTTTGGTAAAGGAGGACCCGAGTTGGGCTTCAGGTTTTGACGTCCCCATCTCGTTCATCCCCAAGCAGATGACAATAGCATCGGGATTGGCTTTAGCGATGTAGGTTTTTAACTTTGACGCGTTGCCGCCATATTTTTTGATCGTTGCTCCGTCCCAGACGAGGGTAGAGACTTCAAAACCGTTCTTATCTCCATAGGCCTGCAGCCGCTCCCCCATCCAGCCTGTCATGGAGTCTCCGAAGACGAAGAGGCGTTTCGCCACGGGTTTCTCTGCCATGGCGCAGACAGCCACAGCAATCAACATCAAGGCGCAGCAGGCAAATCTGCGCAATTCATCTCTTATATTCATCATAATATTTTGACCTTTAAAAAAAGCCTGACATCCACTAAAGGATCATCAGGCTCTGGATTTTTAGGATGGTGCGCACGAAGGGACTCGAACCCCCACGTCGTTAGACACTAGATCCTAAGTCT
>CAYTOR010000202.1:0-2899 GCA_964439505.1 uncultured Sangeribacter sp. | reverse complement strand
GAAGGGAGCCATTCCTCGCCGCGGATGACGTGACTGACTTTCATCAGGTGGTCGTCGACGATATTGGCAAGGTGATAGGTAGGAAGATCATCGGCGCTCTTATACAGCACCTTATCGTCTAAGATATTCGAATTGACGGATACTTCGCCGCGGATACGGTCGTTGACCTTGACGATCTGATCCGGTTCGATCTTGAAGCGTACGACGTATTGTTCGCCGGCGTCAATCAGACGTTTTGTCTCCTCCTCCCCTAAGGTCAGGGAGTTGCGCATTGATCCGCGGGTATGTGAGTCATACTGGAAGTTAGGATGTTCCTCGCGGGCTTTGGCGAGCTCTTCCGGAGTGTCGAATGCGATATAAGCCTTGCGTGCGTCAAGGAGTTTCTTGACATATTCGCGGTAAATGTCGCGGCGCTCCGATTGCTTGTAGGGACCGTATTCACCACCTTCGCGTACTCCTTCGTCGATGCCGATACCGAGCCATTTGAGAGATTCGTTGATATACTCCTCAGCTCCCGGAACGAAGCGGTTGCTGTCAGTATCTTCGATACGCAGAATCATATCGCCGCCGTTGGCGCGGGCGAAGAGATAATTGAAGAGGGCAGTGCGGACTCCTCCGATATGAAGGGGACCGGTAGGTGAGGGTGCGAAGCGTACGCGTACTTTTCTATCCATATTTTTATGTTACTTATTTTTCAGCTGTGAGAAATGTTTGCCGTCCCATATCCACCTGAGCGTAGGCCTGATATAGGGGTTGAGCCGCTTCCGGGCTTCCATCGAGAGATAATTGCTCATTGTCAGTTCTCCCGTAAGTTCGTTGCCTTGAGGGGAAATCGTATATCTTACGGTATGGAAAGGCATTTCCTCCATTATATCGTTCATCGAGAGTTTCCTCTCTCCGGCCTGCGCGTCCCCCGCCTTGAGGTCATAGAAATCCTTTGGATCGGGGAGTTTAAAGAACTTATTGGCCGGGAGAGGAGACAGGATTGCTTCTGGTGAGTAAGGATTCAGGAGATTATAGAATTTGATGGTGCTGTCGGCTGTTTCAGGTTCTCCGGAGATGGTATAGATGGTCATTATCAGGTTTATCCCCTTTTTCTGACAGGGGAGCGACTTGATCTGCAGCGAACTGACATCAGTCAGATGTATCCGCAGATAATCCTCATTCATTTCCTCGATCCATGACAGGCCTCCATAAATATTGCGGATATGGAAAATGCTGTCATTCTCCATGTAGATGCTCATTTCGCTACGCATATCCTTAGTCAGGATGTCCAGATCAGCGTCAGGGATGAGCCCGAAAGCCTGCACTACCAAACTTGATGAATCGTTAGGCGCGCTCTCCGCGGGGGCCTTGATGCCCTTCGGATTCAGCAGAGGAGGATTGATAGCCAAGGCGGAAATGCAGGCTACCGTCATAAACGCAATTGATACCAGAAAACGCAGCCGGACGCCCGAACGCATATTCTTCAGCCGAAAGGCCTTAGTCCGGATATTATCGATAGATTCAATCATGAAGTCTTAGTTACAAAAACAATGCAGCCGGAAAAAGAATATCTTTTTCCAACTGCAAAGTTAGTATAAATTTCGCAAAGTTTCTTATTTGGGAGATATCTTAAGGCTTTACGCGCCTTATTTTTTTCTTTTATTTATAAAATAATCGTAGTTGCCGTGATAATCGGGTTTCGCTTTCCGGGTGGTAGTTTCCCTGGTGGTAGTTTTCCCGGATTTCGCTTTATCTGCTCCGGCCGACGCATCTTTTGCAGTGCGTTTGCTCTTCGGAGCGAGGATCAATTCAGGTACTACTTTACTTTTTTTTTATCGCCCTTCCGGCTTTTCTTGGAGGGGATGCCTTCCTTAGCCGCGGCATTCTTACTGCTCTTCCGGCGTGCTTTCTCCCTTCGATCCTTCGCTTCGAGCTTATAATCGCGGTCAGTGGCAATTTCAGCCCTTACCTTCTGCCCGAAGAAATCGGCATGCTTCAGGGCATCAAGGATCCTATGGGCATCCTCTTTGCGCACGTCAAAGAGAGTATAGGCGGGGAGCAGGTCGATACGTCCGATTTCCGGCTTGGGACCATTGACAGAGCGGTTCACGAGTTCCATCAGGTTGCCGGGGAAGAAACCCTGAGCCTTGCCGATGTTGACCATGAGGCGTTCCATTCCTTCCGGCGCCGTACGGCGGTCCTTGTCGCCCTTTTCGCCCCGTTCGCGCTTCCCGGACTTGTCACCGCGGCCGCGGTCGGATTCGTTGAGGTCGATATCCGGCATATTCTGATAATACGCTAACAGACGGTTGAATTCCAGAGAGAGGACTCTCTTCAGCAGATCCTCCTCCGAAAGCCATTCCAGTTTCTTACGTACTCCCGGGAGATACTTATTGATTTCCTCCTCGTTGACCTGAACTCTTTCAAGACGGTCGGCCAAGGAATAGAGTTGCTTTTCGATGATATGGGCCGGAGTAGGCACTTTCTTATACTCGAACTCCTTGCCGATGATCTTTTCGATCTCGCGCAGACGATGTTTTTCGCGGCTATGGATAATGGCCACGCTGACACCGGTCTTATTCGCGCGGCCTGTACGGCCTGATCTATGAGTATATACGGCCACGTCATCCGGCAGACCATAGTTGATGACATGGGTCAGATCGTCGACGTCAAGTCCGCGGGCCGCTACGTCGGTAGCGACCAGGAGCTGGGTCACATGGTCGCGGAATTTCTTCATCGCCAGGTCGCGCTGCTGCTGCGACAGGTCGCCGTGCAGACAGTCGGCATTATAGCCATCCTTGATGAGTTTGTCAGCGATTTCCTGCGTCTCCTTGCGTGTGCGGCAGAAGATTATACCGTAGATGTCCGGATTATTGTCGGCGATACGCTTAAGGGCAAGATATTTATCATGGGC
>CAYTOR010000201.1:0-3098 GCA_964439505.1 uncultured Sangeribacter sp. | reverse complement strand
TGGCGCAGGAGATCCGCAACGTCAACGGAGAAGTGCCCATCATATTCTTGACGGCATCTGGGGCACTTCCCCGCCAAGGCAAGCCGAACAAATAATGAGTCCTTCAGCGTGCTCCTTCAGTTCATTACGGTCAGTGCGCGGATTATAATAGTAGCCGTCGGTCCATGCCTTGCTGACAAGTTTGATAAGGTTATGATACCCTTTAAGGTTTTTAGCCAATACTATAAGGTGATCGCCCGAGCGATCCTCGCGCGTCGACTTATTTTGCATCGTCCGGGCTGCGACATACATCTCGCAACCTAAAATTGGCTTGAATTTCTCTTCGTCGGGCTTGCCGGAGTTCTTCTTGTTGACATAGTTAAAGAATTCCTTAATGCCAAACATATTTCCATGATCCGTCAGCGCGATTCCCGGCATTCCGTCGGCGATCGCCTTGTCGACAAGCCCCGAGATCGAAGCCTTTCCGTCAAGCAGACTATATTGAGAATGGACGTGAAGATGTACCATTTTTAATACCTTTCGTAATGTGTTGATTCAGATGTAGACATTAACTCAACTCCCTTATTATCCTGTCCCGTCACTTTAGATTTCTTATCCTGTTCAAGTCCCTTCAGATTTGATTTGAACCGGAGATCTTGGTAGCGTTCTTTTCAATAGAGGGTTATATCATCCCGGGGACTCTCCCGTAATGCAGAACTCTCTTGATATACCATGGCGAAGATACGCTCGCTATGCAGACTCCTTTGCTTGAAGAGGAATGAATGAATTTATCATCATCTATCATGATCCCGACATGGCTGACTGCCGCAGGATCTTTTCCGGTTGCGAAAAAGACCAGATCGCCGGGCTTGACTTGCTTCTTCTTTATATGTTTGCAGAATTCAGATTGCTTTGCAGAATTCCGCGGTAATGAAATGTCGGCTACCTTAAGATAGACTTGCATCACCAGGCCGCTGCAGTCCACTCCGGTCTCTTTATCAGTCCCGGCATGCTTATAAGGAGAGCCGATCCAAGAATGACACTCCTTGATAA
Organism: uncultured Sangeribacter sp.; assembly: GCA_964439505.1. Classification (GTDB taxonomy): domain Bacteria; phylum Bacteroidota; class Bacteroidia; order Bacteroidales; family Muribaculaceae; genus Lepagella. Next base: position 2,066 of record CAYTOR010000201.1, on the reverse strand, counting down.
TATGTTGTCGTGTCTTGGAAGTAGACTCGTCAAAAGTCACCTCAAACTGCGGACCGTCATTCCCTTGCTTGGGAAACTTTATCCTTGCCGTATGACACCCGCCTACAAGAAGGAGAATGGCAACGTATACGACCACGTACCACTTCCCGAGCAACTGCCTGACCTTAGGAACTGAGTTAATTATTATGGAGTTGAGATATGGTTTCACGATTACAAAGTTACAAAATAAATTCCCATTTCCCAAGCGTCTGCGGCAGGTTATATAGCCCAAAAGCAACCGCACGATTTCTCGTTAATGTTTTTTAATATTCTCGATAGACTTTTCTTAAATAAATTTAAAATAGAGAATTTTGAATTGGTTCAGTGTAATATTTTCCCAATTTTCCACTCTTATATATACGTGGAGTGCTCAAAAGTCTCTCATGATTTTTGTAATTATAACATGAAAATTAAAAAGCATCTGAAACTTGGTGCTCTACTCAATGAATCGAAAACTTCTTTTATTATGATCAAAAAATATTTATTTGTCGCTTCCATATTCTTGGCTTCAGCCGGGATGGCTTTTGCCTCCGGAAATGAAGAGGGTCGCTTCATCCGCACTGCCGCTACTCCGGCCTTCGAGACAGATTTCACCAAAGCGGCAGAATCTACAGTCAACGAAGTTGTCTGCATTAAGTCCTTCGCTTCCCCCCGGCAACAGAATTCAATGTTCCAGGATCCCTTCGGAATGTTTGATTTTTTCTTCGGCCCGCAGGGCCAGCAGCCCCAGCAGCGCAATCAGCGCCGCAACAAGAATAATAATGACGATTACGTTCAATCCGGTCTGGGCTCGGGAGTCATCGTCAGCGAAGACGGATATATCGTCACCAACAACCACGTCATCGCCAACTCGGAGAAACTCGAAGTACTCCTCAACGACAACTCCAGTTACGATGCCCGCATAATCGGCACAGACGAAGCTACTGACCTTGCCCTCATCAAAATCGACGCAAAGGGCCTCTCCCCCATCACATTCGGTGATTCGGAAGCAGTGAAGGTCGGAGAGTGGGTGCTCGCTGTCGGCAATCCCTTCGGATTCAATTCCACAGTGACAGCCGGTATCGTCAGCGCCAAGGCTCGTTCGCTCGGCACTAATTCCACTTCGGGTAATATCGGCATAGAGTCCTTTATTCAGACAGACGCGGCCCTGAATCCCGGTAACTCGGGCGGTGCGCTCGTCAACCTTAAAGGCGAACTCATCGGCATCAACTCCGCTATCTATTCCAACACCGGTTCCTACTCGGGCTTCTCATTCGCCATCCCGACAACCATCGTAAAGAAGGTTATCACCGATATCCGTCAATACGGTACAGTTCAGCGTGCCGTTCTCGGTTGCACAGTCCGCGAACTCGATGCCAAACTTGCCAAGGAGAATGACATCACAGCCACCAAGACCGGACTGGTAGTCGGCAACATCTCCCCGCGCTCCACAGCCAAGGAACTCGGCCTTCAGGACGGGGACGTCATCACGGCCCTTAACAATGTCAATGTCAAGAACCGCGCGGAACTTGTAGAGCAACTCAATAAATTCCGTCCCGGTGACAAGATCTCAATTACTTACTATCGCGATAATAAGAAGCATACTTCATCCGCAACTCTGCGTAACACTCAGGGTAATACTGAAATCACCAAGGCAGGAGATTTCTCCGAACTCGGATGCGCGTTCATGAAACTCAGCAAGGAAGTGCGCGAAGAATTCGGATTGCGTAATGGCGTGCAGGTGACAGGAGTGCAGAAAGGTCTCTTCCGTGACGCCGGCGTGAAGGATGGATTCATCATTGAAGCTATCAACGGCACAGCGGTTAATTCTTCCGATGATGTGGAGTATATCTACAACTCAATAATGAAGGATGATGATGACGATAAAGTAATGTTCCTTTCCGGCTTCTATCCCTCAACCGGCCGCAAGTACTATTACGCCGTCAACCTTAACGGCAACTGATAAATTTAGACCCCGGTCAATAAGAAATCCTGTGTAGATTCAAGAACGAAGTGCAAAATCCATGCTGCTCTTCCTTGATCCTCCG
>CAYTOR010000200.1:0-3111 GCA_964439505.1 uncultured Sangeribacter sp. | reverse complement strand
TACTCGACCGTATTGTCCACACTGCTCACCGTATAGAACTGACCGGTGAAAGTGTGCGTAAAATCAAGGCTACAAAACGTAAGTAAACCAATATAAAAATGACCCCGTCGGCCAAAACTTCTCAAGGGGTCAACTGGAAAATTTCAAGGGGTCAAACAAACTTTAGCCTCAGGGGGCATTCGCCCTTGGGTTTTCCACCTTGCTCAACCTTATCTTCCGAAGAAGTTCGATCGGTGAGTAATTGGTCAGAGCCTTTATCTTACGGTAGAATTGAGAGCGCCCGAGGCCCATCTGGCTTGCCAGATAGTTGATATTGAGATCGGGATTGCCCATCTCCTTATTGATCAGGCCGACCAATCGGGTGTAGAATTCATTATCAATGTCTGAATTGGGCGTCACCTCGGTCTTAGCGCCTTTTACCCCCGTAATTTCGGTGACAACATTGTCGTCCGGGCGCAATACATTTTTAATGCGCTTGCGGTTCTCAATCAGGTTCTCGCATCTGCTCCTGAGTATCTTGCTGTTGAAGGGCTTGGAAAGATAACCGTCCGCTCCGCTTTCATAGCCCTGGATACGCTGCTCGTCCATGCTGCAGGCCGTCAGCATCAGCACCGGGATATGGGAGGTAGAGATCTCTTCCTTGATCCGGCGGCAACATTCCAATCCGTCCATCACCGGCATCATCACGTCGCAGATTACCAGGTCCGGCACATACTTCGATGCCACCCGGATTCCCTCCTTGCCGTTGCGGGCCTCTATAATCTGATATTCGTCGGCCAAGAGTTCCCTGACCATCTTCCGGATGTCTTCGTTGTCGTCTATGATCAGCAGAAGCGGCTTATCGCCTTGAACGTCAATCTCCTGGAGTTCGACATCTCCGAGTTCGGCGTTGATGTCACTCTCCGTAATAGTCCGTGAGATCTCTTCTTTTTCACTCCGGCTGACATGACGGATCGGCAACGTGACAGTGAATTTACTACCCTTTCCGAGCGTACTTTCTACTTCAATCGACCCGTCATGGAGCTCGACAAAGGCTTTGGCAAGCGACAGTCCGATGCCCGAGCCGTTGGGATGAATCTTATCGACCTGATAGAAGCGGTCGAATATATTCCCGAGATCTTCCTCGGCGATTCCCTGCCCGGTATCTTCTACGGAGAATATCAGCCGTTCATCCTCAACCTTGCAGAGGAAATGGATCTTACCGTTCTTAGGGGTATACTTGAAGGCGTTCGACATGAGATTGAAGAAGACCCTTTCGATTTTCTCCGTATCGATCGCCAACGTTACCGTCGGATCTATCAGGATATCTATCGTCAGTTTTATCTCCTTCTTTCGGGCTATCGCCGTAAAGGATTCGGTCCAATCCCTCAAAAGGTCGGCGATGCTGACTTCAGTAAGATTGACGCTCAGTTTGCCGTTTTCATATTTCCGGAAGTCAAGTATCTGATTTATAAGGCGGCGGAGGATCTTGACGTTTTTATTGGCGATCTTCATCAGCGCGTGATGCTGCGGAGTAAGATAATCCGCGGCCTCAAGTTGCTCTACGGGTTCGGCGATCAAAGTCAGGGGGGTCCGAAGATCATGGGAGACATTGGTGAAAAAGACTAATTTCGACTGCGTAGCCAGATTCAGTTGCTCGTTGAGCCGCTTTTCGGTATCGCGCTGTTGGGCGAGCAGAGCGTTTTGCTCCAACAGTTCTTTCTGATGTCGCTTATGGAGCCAGAAAGCTCTCAGCAGCATAAAGAGGATTCCGAACACCAGGACCAGAATCACTATCGCCGCATAGAATAAGGTAGTCTGCGCTGAATGACGGCTCCAGTAATCGTCGACCTGCGATTTCAGCATCTTGATTTTCGAGGTTTCCTCTTTGAGCGACTCATTCTGCAGTAGCAGGATATCGGCATTTGACTTGTCGACGGCCGACGAGACAGGCAGTCGCGCATCTCTATCATACGGCTCCCCTTTTAGGATAGCCAAGGCTGTGCGTATCAGACGATAGCCCTCGGTCGGATATAGGAAGGTAGCGTCGATATCGCCGTCCGCGACGGCCTGTATGCCTATTTCGGGAGCTGCGTCAATCCCGATGATTTTGACGGAAAGGCCCTTCTTTTTCGCTACGTCCGAGGCTGCGATGGCCATTCTGTCGTTATGTGCATAGATCAAGGCCGCATCGGGGTATAGAGTCAGCAGCGAATCGGCCGCCACGGCAGCATCATCGTAATTCCAGTTGCCGTGGGCGGAAGCGACAACATCCAGCCCTATCTCTTGGGCTTCATCAAAAAATCCGTCATGGCGTCCGATGGCGGGGGTAGATCCGGTCAGACCGTAGATCTCGATTACTTTGCCCTTATCCCCGATAAGACTGCGGGCATAGCGCGCGGCCGCCCGGCCGATACCGTAATTGTCGGCTTCCTGAGAAGCCGTATACGTCTCCCCGTTGATATTGCGGTCGAACACAATCACAGGAGTACCCGATTCATATACTTCTTTTATTACCGGGGTGATGGCGTCCGCCTCATTGGGGGCTGCTATGATGATATCGAATCCGTTGTCGACAAAATATCGGATGTCGGCCATCTGCTTCTCGTTGCTGTCATCGGCCGACCGGATCTCGACTTCCGCTTCCGGATGAAGGATGATCTCGCGGGCGATCTCATCGTTCATTTTGCGGCGCCAGTCATCTTCACTACATTGCGAGATGCCGATGCGGTATTTCTTTTCCTCCTTGCAGCCCGCTAAGGGGAGCAGCAGAAGGAGGAATATAATATATAATATGAGTCTATTCATTTTTGTCGGGTTAGATTTGTAAGGAAGACATGCCGGCCTGATTCACCTTTCTGTCTGAAGGAACCTGAGGACTTCATTTGCAAAGATAACTAATATTTATGAAGAACAGACCATTTACTATGATTTTTTGTGCGATGCAACATTTTTACTACTGAAAGAACGGAATTTCATTGTAAAAAAATTATTTTAGACCCCGTCTAACAAAAAATGTTAAATTCAGGGCGGTGGATTTTCGAGGGAATTTTGTCTATCTCGTAGGGAGCAATGCAAGCATTGTGACCGGAGAGATGGGCAAAATTCACCGGAAAGACACCGAGCAAAAAG
>CAYTOR010000199.1:0-3192 GCA_964439505.1 uncultured Sangeribacter sp. | reverse complement strand
CCGGAGGATCAAGGAAGAGCAGCATGGATTTTGCACTTCGTTCTTGAATCTACAGTACGAGAATAAGGTAGGGACGCGATTCTTCGCTTCCACGCAGAATATTGTATCGTTAGATATTATTTGGAATTTGTCGGGATTATGAGTAAATTTGCAGTTGATTAATCGCCAAATTTAGTCCTGATGAAAGATTCTCCTAAGATTACGGTAATTATTGCTGTTTACAACAATCCCCGCTGGCTGCGTCTGATACTCGATTCCTTGCGCAAGCAGAGACTTAAATCCCTTGAAAGGGAGGATATAGAGGTTGTCGTAGCCGACGACGGTTCGTCGCGGGAGAATGTCGAGGTTCTTCGGAACTATATCAAATCTCATCCGGACCTTCATATCTCCCATTCCTGGCATCCCGATGAAGGTTGGCGTAAAAATATCGCCCTCAACAATGCATTGAGAGTATCTTCGGGAGAATACGTCATTTTTGTTGACGGAGATTGTATTCCTCACCGTGATTTCGTAGAAGATCATTATCGGCTAAGGAGACTCGGGTATGTGATAGGAGGCCGACGAATAGAATCAGGCCAAGCTGTCACTGACATGATAGAGAGCTGGGATACGTTGCCCAAAAACTTCTTTTCAAAGATTCGGATCTGCGTGTTGAAGAACCTCTTTAAAGACAAGACCGCTTCGGCGATCAGCCAGTTGCGGCGCTCTATCAGACTCCCTTTCTTCTTCGGTAAGCCTATAGGAATCAAGTCCCAGGGATTCTTGGGAGCTAATTTCGCAATTCATAGAAGCGATCTGGAGAAAGTAAACGGTTTTGACGAAAGGTACGTCGATCCCGGCACAGGGGAGGACACAGACCTCGACCTGCGACTTGAGAATGCAGGTATCTATCACCTCAAAGCGGCCAGATATGCCCTCATGGTCCATCGTCATCACAAGCGCCTCGACCTCTCCTCTCAACGTAACGTCGAATTATATCAAGACGCCGTCCGCCACCATAAAGGGTATATAGAAACCGGATTACATCATATAAAGGATTAACCCTCATCCGTGATGGAATTAAATAGTAAAATCTATCTATGAAAATCGCTATTGTATCCCCGGCTACAGAGATAATGCCGGATTATATTGACGGGGCTGTGGCCGAACTCACGCGTAGAGGCTACGAAGTAACTGTATATCCTCATGCTCGCGGTCCACGGCATGGAACTTTCGCGGCAACCGATGCTGAAAGACTTGCGGATTTGACGACTGCAATAAAAGACCCATCCGTGGATGCGATTCTTTGCGCAAGGGGGGGCTATGGTTGCGTACATCTACTTTCGCCGGAACTGGAGGTGTTGGTCAAGGATAATCCGAAATGGCTAATCGGATTCAGTGACGTGTCGGCCCTTCATGCCCTTTGGCTGAAGGCCGGGGCTCCATCTATTCATGCCTCGATGGCTAAGCAATACAGTCTTGTTAATCCGGATTTTACTCATTCTTCTAACCACCCTGAAAAGATTCAGAAGGAGATTGAGAACCTGACCTCTGAGGATATGGCTAATTTAGAGTTTGCTTCAGCAATAGCCCTTAAGGTAATGGAATCCGAGGAATTAAGAGACGTAGAATACGAATTTCCGTCCGACCCACTTAATATTCCGGGCTGCGCCAAAGGGATAATCGTAGGAGGGAACTTAGCCGTTCTCAACGGATTGGCCTCAACTCCCTGGGATATACTTTCTGCGGATTATCTACAAGGAAAAATTCTTTTCCTTGAGGATGTCGGAGAAAAGATTTATCAGGTAGAGAGAATGTTGAAACGTCTGCAATTATCCGGTAGTCTTAACGCAGTGAAGGGACTTATCTTCGGTCAATTCACTGACTACAAACCTGATCGTAACTTCAATTCAATGGAGGATATGATAAGCAGCCGGCTTAGTGAATGGAATATCACGTGCCCGACTACCTTTAACGCACCGATAGGACATATCCACAACAATCTCCCCATTTTTGAGGGAGCCGGATGCCAACTTGAAATTACGGAGGAAAAGACCTTGCTTCGAATGACTCTATAGGGAAGGGTAAACTATCCAGAGTCAGAGGTATTTTATCAACCCTCAACCCCTTCCTAATAAAATAAGAACTAAGAGATAAAGGGATGGGGTTAGAATGAATCTTTAGGAACAATACGAAAGACCAGCCCCGTAACTCCGAAGGTTATCAACGCCGTCGCCATAATGATCCAGAAGAAGGCTTCATACCCTCCTGACGTTTCGTATAGCCAACCGGCCGCCATGCCGGGGAGCATCATTCCGAGAGCCATGAAGGCCGTACAGAACGCATAATGGGATGTCTGGCTTTCACCTCGGCTGAAATACATCAGATAGAGCATGAAGGACGTGAATCCAAATCCGTATCCGAATTGTTCGAATCCTATCAAAATTGATATCAGGGTAAAACTTTCAGGCTGCGCAGCCGCCAAATAGCAATAAACTCCGCATGGCAATGTCAAGGATGCTGCCATTGGAAAGAGCCATCGGCGAAGCCCTCCTTTTGATATGAGAATACCTCCGAGAATACCACCAGCCAATAAAGCTATCACTCCAACCGTACCGTTGACAAACCCTATTTGAGAGGTCGTGAACCCAAGTCCTCCATCGGCAATCGGATCCTTTAGGAAAGGCTGCACCATCTTGATACATAACGCCTCCGGCAGACGATAAAGCAACATGAAGCCAAGGGCTGACCATATATAGGGTTTCTTAAAGAAGGTGATGAAGGTCCGTACGAAATCAGTCGCGATATTCTTAGCCGTGACTCCGGGAACCGGATGGTCTAAATCGGGGCGGGGTAGCGCCCAAAGATGATAAAGGAAAATGAGGAGAAACAAGACGGAAAGCAATCCGAAGGTCAGGCTCCAAGCCTGCGGAATGTTACTTGTCGAAGTTTCCAGATACCCTGCGAGCATAACGATGCCGCCCTGACCGAGAATACTGGCTATGCGATAGAACGTAGAACGCACACCGACGTAAGCCGCCTGCTGCCTCTCATCAAGAGCCAACATATAGAAGCCATCGGCAGAGATATCATGAGTGGCGGAAGCGAAAGCCATGATCCAAAAGACCGCCAATGTGGCCGCGAAGAAGAAGGATGTAGGAAGGAGAAAAGCTATCGCCCCCATTGTCAGGGCTATTATCAGCTGCATAGTAA
>CAYTOR010000198.1:0-3306 GCA_964439505.1 uncultured Sangeribacter sp. | reverse complement strand
TTCGGGGCACATCTGCGACCCGGAATTTAACATTTTTTGTGGGACGGGGTCTAAAAGAAAAAATGAAATAATTTACGTTTTTCTGCGATATTTTAGTTGCTAATTTGGAAGTTGGTTGTTAAATTTGCAAAATGAATAAGAATCTCCTTAACGCATTTTTAATAGCCGCAGGTCTGGGATTGGCTTACTTTTCGCCGGCAATAGCCTCGCAGACTGACGGGGTGGCGACCGATACGTTGCAAAAGAGTATCACTCCGGGCGACGTAGTGGCGCAACCTGTCGCCCCGGCTTCGGAAACATGGACTTTCGATGATTGCGTGAATTGGGCAACGGCCAACACCACCGATATCCGCCGCAATCTTCTCGATATCCTGCAGGCCGAGCAGGACGTAGCCTCGGCTAAAGACGCCTGGCTGCCGCAAGTCGGATTCTCGACCTCCCATTCTTACTCCAACTATCCCTCTCCGGGAGGGTACCGCAGCGGCAACACCTACAACAGTTCTTATCAGATAGCCGCTTCATGGACGGCCTGGGAAGGCAACGTCAGAAAATATAATCTCGACTCGTCGAGATTACTTCTTCAGCAGAAATATCTCGCCGGCGAGGATCTCGAGAAGACACTGCGTCTTTCCATTCTGCAGGCTTATATTAACATACTCTACTCACGCGAGGCAGTAGAAATAGCGCAACAGACCCTCGAAGTCAGCAATTCGCAGACCGAACGCGCCAAGCGACTTATGGAATCCGGGCGTACTTCAAAAGTAGATTACGCCCAGATTGAGAGCCAGCAGGCGCAGGATGCCTATAATCTGGTGCAGGCTCAGAATAGCCTGGAGAGCGCACGCCTCGAACTTAAGAAAATCCTCGAACTCAGACTGAATTATAATCTCCGGATAGCACCGACGACCTTCACGGATGCGGATGTCCTCACGCCCCTTCCCGAAAAGGAAAGCGTCTTCGCCTCCGCTCTCGCTTGGCTTCCCGACTTCAAGAGCAACCTCCTGAATAAGGAAATCCTGGTCAATGATGTCCGCGCCGCAAAAGCCGGTTACCTTCCGACTATAAGCGTCTCGGGAGGAGTGGGCACAGGTTATATCACCGGAGGCGACGGATGGGGAGCGCAGATGGGGAATAACTTCAATGAGAATATCGGGGTGACGCTCAGCGTGCCGATCTTCGACGGCAATCAGACGAAGCGCAACGTGGCTAAAGCCCGGCTTGCCGAACTTGACTATGACCTGACGCAAAAGAATCTTTTAGATGATCTCTCCCGGACGATAGAGAGTCTATATATCGATGCATCCAATGCCCGCGCCAAATACGTCGCGGGGCAGACCCAACTGAAGGCGACTGCATTGACCAACGAACTGACGCAGCGTCAATTCGAGCTCGGATTGGTCAATCCTCTCGAACTCCTTACCGCCCACAATAATTACCTCAATGCGCGCATCGAACTGCTCCAGAGCAAATATATGGCCCTGCTTGCGGAAAAGACCATCCTATACTATGCAAACCGCGAAATAAATATTCCTTAAGATGAAATTCCAATCTATATTTTATAGTATCTCCTGGTTGCTGGCAGCATCAGCAATCTTAGGGGCATGCTCGGACAAGACCTCCATGGAACTGGAGACTTATACGGTTGCTCCCATATCAATGTCGGAGATCGTCACTGCCACAGGCACCATGGAGTCCGTCACTTCCGTCGACGTCGGCACCCAGGTCACCGGAATCATAGATAAACTATATGTCGATTATAACGATGAGGTCAAGAAAGGGCAGCTGATCGCTGAAATCGACAAGACGGTCCTGAGCAGCGAGCTGCAGAGCGCGAACGCTTCTCTGGAAAGCGCCAAGGCCACCTATGAATATAACCGGCGCAACTTCGAGCGCGACCGCGCGCTGCATAACGAGAAACTGATCTCGGACTATGAATTCCAGACCTCACAGAAAGACTATGAGGTAGCGAAGATGAACTATGAGAAGATGCAGGCCGACCGCGTGAAGGCTGCAAAGAATCTCAGCTACGCGGAAATCTACGCCCCGATGGACGGCATCGTGGTTTCGCGCCCTGGTAAATAACCCCGTGATAATCCTCGCCGACGAGGCGACCGGCAATCTCGACACGCGCACGTCCTTCTCGATCCTCACTCTCTTCCAGAGACTTCACCGCGAAGGAAAGACAATCATCTTCGTCACCCATAATCCCGAACTGGCCCTTTATTCCTCGCGCAATATCACCCTGCGCGACGGCCGGATCGTCAGCGACGAATACAATCCCGATATCCAGTCCGCCGAAGAGGTCTATCGCAATCTTCCCGTCGATACCGACATATAGGCTTTAGCCGGGCTACGCAATAACCATCGGGGGAGCCTACATTCCTCTACTCCTCAACCCTTCCACTCCTACACTCCTCCACCCTTCCACTCATACCCTAATAACAGTGACACTTAGCAATTTATTCAAAATAGCCATCAAGGCATTGGGCAACAATAAGATGCGTTGTTTCCTCACTATGCTCGGCGTCATAATCGGCGTAGGAGCCGTAATCGCCATGCTGGCAATCGGCCAGGGGTCGAAAAACTCCATCAGGGCCCAGATTTCGGAAATGGGCAGCAACATGATCATGATCATGCCGGGAGCTGAACGCCGCGGCGGAGTGCGCCAGAGCAGCGACGACATGCAGACCCTGAAGCCCTCCGACTACGAAGCCATTCTGAACCAGGCCTCGGGTATCGCCCATAGCACCCCGACCGTATCGACTTCGGGCCAATGGGTCAACGGCAACAACAACTATCCCTCGCAGGCTCAAGGCGTCAATCCGGAATTCCTGGATATCCGCCAGCGTAAAGTCGCCCAAGGGGAGATGTTTACCGAAGCCGACGTGAAGACTGCAGCCAAGGTCTGCGTGCTGGGCAAGACATTGGTGGATAACCTTTTCCCGGACGGAACAGACCCCATCGGCAAGGTCGTCAGGTTCGGATCAATTCCTCTGACCGTCATCGGAGTCCTTGATGAAAAAGGATACAATACAATGGGGCAGGATCAGGATGACATGGCCCTCGTACCGTATACTACGGTCATGAAGCGCATGCTCGCGATCGATTACCTGCAGGGTATTACCCTTTTAGCCGAAAACGAAGACCAGACTCAGCTTCTAATCGCTGAACTGTCGGATATCCTCCGCACGCAGCATAAGCTGCGCGACGGGGAGGACAACAATTTCTCGATTCGCTCGATGCAGGAGTTAGCAGAGATGATCTCCTCGACTTCCTCGATGATGACGGTATTGCTGGCGGCCGTAG
>CAYTOR010000197.1:0-3369 GCA_964439505.1 uncultured Sangeribacter sp. | reverse complement strand
CCTTCGGCTTTCTTTCACCTTGCGACAAACCGCTTTCAGACGGAAACCCCGGCGATTGAGGGGAGGCGAAGCCGGTTTGTCGCAAGGTGAAAGAAATCGGATAGCGGGAGAATAAAGGCAGCGGGAGGGAGAATAAAGCCGCCGGGCGGGAGAATGAATCGGGGGGAGAGGTCGGCGGGAGAATATCTCTCAGATTCTGAAACAAATATGGCGGAAGCGATGTTATAGTCTTAGATTCCGGCCGCCGCTCGGAAATCAGGTTACTATAGATTCTGCTATGAAAAACACTTTGATTATATTGGCTTTGATAATGCTGACGCTTCCTGCCTATTCCCAAAGGCCGGAAGTCGAGGATACCCGGACGCTTCCTGCCTATTCCCAGGGGCCGGAAGCCGAGGATACCCGGACGCTTCCTGCCTATTCCCAAAGGCCGGAAGTCGAGGATACCCGGACGCTCCCCGCCTATTCCCGGGGGCTGGAAGTCGAGGATAGCGTGACGGTTCATTTCCGGCAGGGGAAGTCGCATCTGGATACGGCGCTGTTCGATAACGGGAAGAATCTTTCCGATTTTATCGAGCAAACGAAGCGTATCAATTCTAACCCTGACATAACTCTCAAGAAAATCAATATTTTCGGAGCTGCATCGCCGGAGGGTCCGGTGATGCTTAACCGCAATCTGTCGGAGCGTCGCGCGCAGGCTATTTATGATTATCTGGCCGGAAGAGTCGTGATGCCTGACAGTCTGGTAACTTTCCGGTTCGCCGGGCGTGACTGGCCGGGACTGAAGCGGATCGTGGAGGCTGATGTCAATGTGCCCGATAGGGAAGAAGTCCTGTCGCTGTTGGATGATATCGTAGCGACGGCTACTCCTTCTACGGAGGGCGATGCGACCGCTATCGCTAAGCTGCAGAAGATAGGTGACGGAGCGCCTTACCGTTATCTCTATTCCCGTCTTTATCCGGGTCTGCGCGAATCGGCAGTAGTCATGCAATATTACTATAATCCCGTGATGACTCTCAATGGCCCCAATATCTCAGTGACGCCTCCCGAGCCGGAAATCATCGACATTCTGATTCCCGGTGAGGTCAAGACCTGCAAGCCCTTCTATATGGCTCTGAAGACCAATCTTCTTTATGATGCTTTGGCGTTGCCCAATATCGGAGCGGAGTTTTATTTAGGGAAGAATATATCGATCGTCGGCAATTGGATGTATGGATGGTGGGATAAGAACAGAAGTCATCGTTATTGGCGCGCCTACGGCGGCGATCTGGCGGTGAGATGGTGGTTCGGGCCGCAGGCTGCAGCCAAGCCTCTCACGGGTCATCATCTCGGTGTCTATGGCGGTGTGCTGACCTACGACTTCGAGTTCGGAGGGAAAGGCTGGATGGGCGGTCTGCCCGGCAGGACGCTCTGGGATCGTTGCAACCGCTTTGCCGGCATCGAATACGGGTATTCCCTCCCCGTTGCGCGCAGACTGAATATCGATTTCACCATCGGAGTGGGATATTTCGGGGGAAAATATATCAAATATACTCCCAAGGGGGATGAATATGTATGGCAATCTACCCATAATCTCACCTGGATAGGCCCGACCAAAGCCGAAGTTTCTTTGACTTGGCTTATCGGATGCGACAACTATAACCGGAAAGGAGGCTCAAGATGAAGCGAATATTGTATCTTTTCCCGATTCTTATGGGGATTGTGTTGAGTTCCTGTGAACACAAAGACCTTGTCTACCCCGGAGATGAAAACGGTGAAGTAGAGGTTATCTTCGACTGGAGGAATGCACCGGATGCGGATCCCACTTCGATGGCGTCCTATTTCTATGATTACAACGATGCAACCCCACTCCGCTTTATCTTCGATAATAAGGATGGCGGGATGATCAAACTCCCAGCGTCATCATATTGCGTGATAGCGATGAACAGTGATGACGGCGATTGGGCGCGTCTGCGCGGAACTGCCGCGCGCGATGACATAGAGACCTATACTCAAGACGCCGACGCCCTTGCGGCCTACGGCCTCTCAGCCCGGGCTCTTCCCCGCGCCGCCGGCGCGGAGCAGGAGCGACTGGCCAAGACTCCCGGTATGCTCTGGTCAGACAGGCAGGATAACGTAGCCATAGAGTCTACTGCCGGTAACGCCACGCACCAGACCGTCACTCTATATCCCCGTGAAGCAGTCTGCCACTACACGGTCGACATCAGCGACGTTACCAATCTGCAGCATCTTGACGGGTCTTCGATCGACGGCACTATCTCCGGCATGGCGGAAGGGTACCTTCACGGGAAGGATTGCGGATCGGAGGGGCATGTCACCATGCCGCTCGTGCTGAGCGCCGATAAGGCAGCCGGAACCCTTCACGGCGAATTTCTGACCTTCGGCGAGTCGGCGCAGGATCCAGGCACACATATCCTGACTATTTATCTCTACCTTACCGACGGTTCGAAATGGTACTATACTTTCGACGTCACTGATCAGGTCCACAACGCTCCCGATCCCCGACATGTCCATATCGTACTGAGCGGGCTCCCCCTTCCTACCCCGATCACGTCCGGAGGCGGCATCGTGCCTTCGGTAAATGACTGGCAGACGGAAGATATAGAACTGCAGTTCTAATCCCCGACGGGCCTACGGGCGGAAATGTTAAAATTTTAACAGCTTTAAACAATGTTTCAACCTCAATGTTATAAAATCAGAACACGAAATTAAAACAATACTACTATGAAAACCACAAAATTACTATTTGCAGTTGCCCTCCTCGGCTTAGGAATGGCATCATGCGCCCAGGATGATGCCCTGAGCGAGAATAAGGGTAACGCAATCTCCTTCCGTCCGGCAATGGGGACACGTGCCACAGAGACCACCAACGCCAACCTTTCCGATATCAAGGTGGCTGCGTTCCTGGGCAACGACACATTCTTCGAGCCTCTGGATTTCATCAAGGGGAGCGACAACTTCTTCACCTCCACTCCGGAATATCATTGGCCCGGAGATGACGCTGAACTTTCCTTCTACGCTTACTCTCCGACAAGCCTTTCGGGCGTAACCTTGACTCCTGATACAAAAACTCTCACCGGCTTCTCGCCGGCAGCAAATATAGCCGATCAGGTTGACTTCATCACTTCAAACGCAACCGGTAAGCGTTCCGCCAACGAAGCTTCCGGCGTCGAACTGACTTTCGACCACCGTCTGGTGCAGATCGAAATCCGCGCCAAGGCCGACAACGAAGCCTATACCTTCAAGATTTCCGGTGTCCGTATCGGTGAACCCGTCGCTCAGGGTGATTTCAATTTCGCTACCAACGCCTGGACTCTCGGCTCCAACAAAGCTATCTATGAAGAGACTTACAGCACTCCTGTAGCCTTG
>CAYTOR010000196.1:0-3517 GCA_964439505.1 uncultured Sangeribacter sp. | reverse complement strand
ACAAGCTCGGTTTCCCGGTGTTCCCCCTAGAGTGGCACGATCCGAAGTCGGGCGACGTATCCTCAGGCTATCGGGAACAGGGCTACCTGCCGGAGGCAGTGGTCAACTTCCTCGCCCTGCTCGGTTGGAATCCGGGGGATGACTCGGAGGTAATGTCGATGGATGAACTCATCTCGAAATTCTCGTTCGACCACTGCTCCAAATCGGGCGCGAAGTTCGACTATAACAAGGGTAAATGGTTTAACCATGAATACCTCATGGCTACCCCCGATGACGTCCTCGCCGACCTCTTCATGCCCATCCTGAAGGAGAAGGGCATCGAAGGATTCGACAAGGAATATATCGCCAAGGCTATCGGCATGGTGAAAGGGCGCGCAAATCTCATTCCCGACCTCTGGGAACAAGGCTCTTTCTTCTTCGAAGCCCCGACCGAGTACGCTCCCAAGGATGTGAAGAAACGCTGGAGCGCACAGACTCCCGCGATTATGGAGGAACTGATCGGTGTACTCGAAGGGATCGACGACATGACTTCGGCCAACGCCGAGAAGATCGTGCTCGACTGGATTGCTTCCAAGGAGTATCATCTCGGCAACGTGATGAATGCCTTCAGATTGGCGGTGGTAGGGCAATGCAAGGGTCCCCACATGTTTGACATCACCGAACTGATGCCGAAGTCTGAGGTCATCGCACGCGTACGCCGCGCCATAGAGAATATCCCTGCACCTGCAGCGGAATAACCCCGCTTCCACATGCTTCTCTACGACTTAGGGATATGGAGCTACCGGCAAGGCATTCGCCTGGCCCGAAGGCTGACACACAACGCCAAGGCCCGTCTGCTTGACGTCGGCCTCGGCGAAGTGTGGTCGCGCCTTGACGAATCCCTTCCCCGGGATGGCAAACGGATATGGATCCATGTGGCCTCCTTAGGAGAGTTCGAGCAAGGACGCCCCATGATCGAGCGACTGAAACGCGAGCGCCCTGACCTGAAGATCATCCTCACCTTCTTCTCCCCTTCCGGCTACGAAGTCAGGAAAAATTATCCGCAGGCTGACGTCATCACCTATCTGCCGATCGATACACCGCGCAACGTCCGTCGGTTTCTCGACACCGTGCGTCCTGACATGGCCATATTCGTTAAATATGAATTCTGGCTAAATTATCTCTCAGAGTTGAAGCGCCGCAACATCCCGACCTATCTGATCAGCGGCATTTTCCGGCCCGACCAACTCTTCTTCAAGCCCTACGGAGGATTCTACCGCAAGGCTTTGCGCGCCTTCACGCATCTTTACGTACAGGATGAACGCAGTCGCCTATTGCTCGAAGGGATCGGACTGCGCAATGTCAGCGTCACGGGCGACACCCGTTTTGACCGCGTGACCGACATTATGCGTGGCGTTCATCCGCATCCTATCCTCGACCGCTTCTGCGGACGCCAACCGCAACAAAGGATGACCGGAGTAAGTACAAATTTCTCCGACAGCAATCCCCAAACTAATGACGATTCTGTTACGGGCAAAGGGGACCAAGACAAAAATAACTCCGATTCAACCGGTTCTCTTATATTCATAGCCGGTAGTTCCTGGCCCGAAGATGAAGCGGTATACGGCGAATGGCTGCGCGATCACAGCATATCGCAACAGGATGTGAAAGGGATCATCGCGCCCCACGAATTTGACGGACCTCGACTGCAGAAGTTACTTACCTTCTTTGGTAAAGAAGCCATCCTGCTAAGTGAGGCCGAGAAAGGCCCCGAGGCCGTAGAAGGGAAAAAGATACTGATCATCGACTGCTTCGGCCTGCTTGCCTCGACCTACTCCTACGCCGACATAGCCTACGTAGGGGGAGGATTCGGCGCCGGTCTGCACAACATCAACGAAGCTGCCGTCTACGGCATCCCGGTCTTCTACGGACCCAACCACGCCAAATTCATCGAAGCCCAAGAGATGAAGACCCAAGGCGGAGGCATAGCCGTCACTTCCAAATCCGACTTCGAGACCCGCGCCAACCGTCTGCTCACCGACCCCACCGAAACTCAGCGTCTCGGCCAACAATCCGCCGCCTACATCCGTTCCAAGCTCGGCGCCACCGCCGCCATCTACTCCGACCTCTTCCCCTGATCCCCGCCGCTCCCATTCCCGCCCTCAGCAACCCCTCCTGTGAAATTGGGGTCGAGTTGCCTGAAATTTAGTAACTTTGCATTATCGAAGCCAAAGGGTTTTAACGACAATGAAAGGTTGCCGGAGGAAAGAAGAAAATATCGTTACCAACTCGTTACACAATTAAAAAGCGCGTTTGTATCTTATTGATACTGCCATACTTGCGACGATAGATTCGGATCTCTCCATCTCCTCTCAAGCTCGTCGGAGGCGAGTTTCTTGTTATCACTCTGCTACACGAACTTTAAACTATATAATTATTATCCGGCCCATGTCCAAAGAAAAACTCATTGCGGAAATGTCCCAGGAAGAAAAGAGACTGGTGGCAACAGAAATTTTTAACGATTTCAACGAAAAGTTTTTTCCACAAAGTTTGCCCAATGCTTGTCAGCATGACTTCAAAATGTGTTCCTTGGTAGCATACAAACTCGTGAGAGAGTTCTTTGATCCAGGCAGCAAGATGGATAAACGGATAATTGCTTCCACTTGGGGAGGAACGGACTATCTGGGTTGGCCGTTAACAGGCCCTAACTGGCTACCCGTGAGATATGTGGATGGCAACATGTGTTTTGGCCGGATCTTTGCCTTCAATATCTGTGCTTTCTCTTCCACGGATTCCATTATTGGTATGAGGAACGAGGGAAGTTTAGAGCCACATTCCAAGGATGGCTTCCGCATATTAAAAGGCCTTAAATATATTGGTGATTTCAAAGAATGGAATCTTTTCAAGCTGGATGCTCCTTCCACTGATGATTTGACTGCTATGCTATATACCAACCATGAAAAGAACTTTGACCTCCAGTTTGCCCATTTTCCTCATGAAGGAGGCTACCGCGTCCTGTTTTATTGGATAGACAGTTAAATACTGGATTTAACCGCCTCTTCCGAGGCAGACATTAAGGCCCAGTTTCATAAAAAATGGCATTTTCTGAGGCGCCTATGATCGAGGGATTTTCGATAGACCATGAGGGAGCTTAGCGAGCTAAGAGACAGAATGGACTCTCGAAAAGCACCGATCAGAGCCGAGCTTCCCCTGATCCCCGCCGCTCCCCCTCCCGCCTCCCCACCGACTATGATGATATATGACGCGAACGCTTCAGATATATCAAATTACTCAAAGTTGGATGAGAATTTCGAGATACCCACATCTCCTATCGGATTTGAGTAAACAATTAGCAGCAGGAGAGGCAAAACTCCATCCAGATTATGAAATGTGAGAAAAAATCTCACAAATTAAGCTCTATCCGAAAAATAATTGTTATCTTTGCGGTATTAAACCGGATAAGATATGTTAGTAAATTTCACCTTCAAGAACTTTAGATCATTCAGAGATGAAATGACTCTAAGTATGGAGGCTGCTT
>CAYTOR010000195.1:0-3570 GCA_964439505.1 uncultured Sangeribacter sp. | reverse complement strand
TTGATAAAAAAACTCAGCGTTAAACCTCTGCCCCTCCGCGCCTCGGCGTGAAAAAAACTGCGTGAGAAATACTGCGGGAAAAAAGAGCGCGTGAAATATGCGGGTAAGAAAAGGGGGGAGGGGAAAACAAGGGAGGGGAAAACAAGGGAGGGAAGTTTGGGGGAGTGAGGATGGAAAATCTACGGATAAAGTATCGGATTTCAGAATAGATTAAATTCTCAGCGCGTTAAAATCGGCGAGTTTTACTGCTAAATAGATGATAATTACCTCGTTGGAGGGGTTATTGACAGGCGCCACCAGTTGCGGCGGAAAAATTGCGGTTTTATTGAAATCGGGAGATTTTGACGAGAAAATGCCACGCAGGCCCGGGCGATGAAGTGAATTTGGCGATTTCGGAGAAATTTGTTATTTTTGTGAGTTATTCCTGCTCGGAGGTCGCGTAAAAATTTTGACGAAGAAATTTTACCGAATATTTTGGCTAAGAAATTTTGGCGATAATATTTTGACGAACATTTTTGGCGAAGAAATTTTGGCGCCCTCTGAGGACTACCCCAATTTTCATATTTACCGTTATGATAATATTTCAGACCGATTCGGTAGAGAAGCCGGAAATAGACGAGAAGAAAATATCCACCTGGTTAAAAGAAGTCGCTCACTCCTACGGTAAGCGGGTGGGGGATCTGTGTTATCGGTTTTGTTCGGATGACGTCATCCTGGATTGCAACCGCCAATTCCTCAACCATGATTATTTCACGGATATCATTACTTTCGATTACTGTGAAGGAAATCGTCTGATTGGCGATATGCTTATTTCTTTAGATACGGTTGCCTCCAACGCCGAAGCCTTGGGTGTCGATTATCAGCGTGAATTACTGCGGGTTATCGTCCATGGCGTCTTGCATCTCTGCGGTCTGCATGATAAGGAACCCGGCGAGCGAGAGAAAATGGAACAAGCTGAAAACGAAGCACTTGAACTTCTAAATATATGAAATTCAGTTATGATGTCATAGTGATTGGTGCCGGACATGCCGGCTGCGAGGCGGCTGTAGCCGCCGCAAGGTTGGGTGCGTCCGTATTGCTGATCACGCCTGACCTGAACCGAGTCGCACAGATGTCGTGCAATCCTGCCGTCGGTGGCATCGCCAAAGGTCAGATCGTACGCGAAATCGACGCGTTGGGAGGAAATATGGGTATCGTCGCTGATAAGACTGCGATCCAGTTCCGTATGCTCAATCGCAAGAAAGGCCCGGCCGTCTGGTCCCCCCGGGTACAATCCGATCGCACGCGCTTCACTGATGAATGGCGGCGCATACTCGATTCTACCGAGGGGTTGGAATTGCTGCAGGATATGGTCACAGGGCTTGATATTATCCCCTCTCAGGATGCCTCCTATCCCTACATGATTAAAGGGGTGGAAACGGCGTTGGGAATGAAATTCGAGGCGAAGAAGGTGATTCTTACAGCCGGCACCTTCCTTGGGGGGAACATGCACTTCGGTCGCCTCCAGGTGGCCGGTGGCCGGATCGGAGAACCCTCCTCGGAGGGTTTGACAGAGCAGCTTGTGGCTATCGGTTTTGAGACCGGCAGGATGAAGACCGGGACACCGGCCCGGATCTCCGGGAAGTCGATCGATTTTTCCCTCTGCGAACGCCAGGACGGCGAAGATCCCAATCCGGCGGAGGGTCCGGAGGCAGCCGAGGCCCCTGCGCGCGATCCTCATAAATTCTCCTTCCTGCCCGAAGTTAAGCGAGAACTGAAGGTCAGAGGTTGCTATATAACGCATACCTCTCCGGAGGTTCATCAGATACTTCATGATAACCTTGCCGACTCACCGCTTTATAACGGACAGATCCAAAGCATTGGTCCGCGTTACTGTCCTTCGATAGAAACAAAGATCGTCACCTTCTCCGACAAAGACAGCCATCAGCTTTTCTTAGAGCCCGAGGGTGAGACGACGGATGAATACTATATCAACGGTTTTTCAAGTTCCCTTCCTTGGGAGGTTCAGCTTGCGGCATTACAGCAGATTCCCGCTCTTCGGGACGTCCATTTCTATCGTCCCGGCTACGCTATCGAATACGATTATTTTCCTCCGACGCAACTGACCCATGATCTGCAGACGAGATTGGTGGAGGGATTATATTTCGCCGGCCAGGTCAACGGCACCACCGGTTACGAGGAAGCGGCGGCCCAGGGACTGATGGCCGGCATCAATGCTGCCCGATCCTGCAAAGGGGAGTCGCCGGTAGTGTTGCGTCGCGATCAGGCTTATATAGGGGTGCTGATAGATGATCTGGTCACTAAGGGTGTCGACGAACCGTATAGGATGTTTACGTCGCGCGCTGAATACCGGATACTCCTGCGTCAGGATGATGCCGATATGCGGTTGACGCCGATAGGGTATGGGATAGGGTTGGCCGACGAGCATCGCCATTCCGTGATGTTGGAGAAGCAGACGGAAAGAGACGCTTTGATTTCTTTCCTGGAGAAAGAGAAGGTTTCTCCTTCAGCGGAAGTTAATGAATGGTTGGAATCGGTCGGTACGTCGTCTCTGACTGCCGGAGTTCGAATGGTGGAATTGTTACGCCGTCCCCAGATTACGCTTCCGATGCTTATTGCGGAATTTCCCCGTTTGAAGAAACGGATCGAGCGCTTGCCCGAGGCTATCTGCGATGAGATCGTGGAAAGTGTGGAGATTCTTATCAAATATGACGGATATATAAAGCGCGAGCGCGAATTGGCCGACAAGATGGGCAGGCTCGAGGATGTCAAACTTTCTCCCGATTTCGACTATAGTTCGGTGAAAGCGTTGAGTATCGAGTCGCGTCAGAAGCTTTCGCGTCAGAAGCCTCGTACTTTAGGTGAAGCGTCACGGATACCGGGTGTCTCCCCGGCCGACGTCAGTATCCTGATGATGATGCTCGGGCGATGAGAGGTGTGTGTCGAAAAAGTGTTCCACGTGGAACAATTCACTCCTAAGCCTGCAGATTTCAATCTCTTATTGAGTCCGTGTCAAAATAAAATCTTCGATGAAACCGGTGATTTTTGGAAAATTCAAGAATAGGATCTCAATATAGAATCTAAGATTAGACCTTAGTAAAAACCTCAAAATAAAATCTAATAGAAAATGGAACTTATAGATTTGAAAGCGATCATTCGCGACGTGCCCGATTTTCCCTCCAAGGGTATCATCTTTCGTGATCTGACGACAATGATTAAGAACGGCGAGGCCCTTCAGGTGATGAGCAAAGCAATGGCCGATATCTATCGCGACCGGGGCGTGACGAAGGTTGTCGGGATAGAAAGTCGCGGTTTCATCGGAGGATCTATACTTGCATACGAACTTGGGTGCGGGTTTGTGCCGGCGCGTAAGCCGGGCAAATTGCCCTCCGTGACGATCAAGGCTTCCTACGCAAAAGAATACGGCGTCGATACGATCGAGCTTCATAGTGACGCGATCACGTCCGATGACGTCGTCGTCCTTCATGACGACCTCTTGGCTACGGGAGGTACGATGAATGCGGCCTACCAACTCGTCAAGTCGATGAATCCGAAGAAAATCTACATTAA
>CAYTOR010000194.1:0-3640 GCA_964439505.1 uncultured Sangeribacter sp. | reverse complement strand
CCTCATATCGACCGGCTCGCCGCTGAAGGAGACCCGGAGAAATTCCGGTTTGCCCGGCCTAAGATCCCGGGGCTCGATTACTCCTTCTCGGGATTGAAGACCTCCTTCCTCTATACTCTGCGCGACGGTCTCGCCGAAGATCCGGAGTTTATCGAAAAGAATAAAGCTGATTTGGCGGCCTCCCTTCAGCAGGCTATCATCGACATTCTGCTCGGCAAATTGGCTAAGGCAGTAAAGATCCATCGGCCCCGCCAGATCGCTATCGGAGGTGGGGTGTCAGCCAATTCCGGCGTCCGGAACGCTATCGAGAAATTCTGTGCGGAAAGGAACATCAAGGCATGGATTCCCAAGCGATCGTTCACCACTGACAATGCCGCGATGGTAGCCATAGCCGGAGCGATGAAACTTACTCCGGATCATATTACCGATATCTCTCTTCCCCCATATTCCAAAACTGTCATATAATGAATCCTGAAAATCATACAGAGACCCGCCACGTAGTCATCTACGGATATACCCACGACGAACTGACCCGCGTCATCCGTCACTTTGAGGAGCAACTTCCGGAGTACGTCAAAATCACCATCGACAATTCCCATCTTGTCACGAAGATTACACTGACGGGAGTTCATTCCGGAGTTGAGTTACTGCGCTTCAAGATGAATAAATTCCACCGTAACCTGAATGATATCTTTACCGAAGATGTCCTGGCTATGGAAGATCGTCAGCCGGCAGAGGTCTTGGGAATGATACTTAAGGAGCGCGAACTGACCGTATCTTGCGCGGAAAGTTGCACCGGCGGCAACCTTGCCCACAGAATCACCCAGAATCCCGGTTCCTCGGCCTATTTCCTCGGAAGTATTGTATCCTACGCCAATAACGTAAAGTCGGAGGTGCTCGGAGTAAGCCGCAGCAACATAGCTCAATACGGAGCCGTAAGCCGTCAGGTCGTTGAGCAGATGTCGGAAGGGGTAGC
Organism: uncultured Sangeribacter sp.; assembly: GCA_964439505.1. Classification (GTDB taxonomy): domain Bacteria; phylum Bacteroidota; class Bacteroidia; order Bacteroidales; family Muribaculaceae; genus Lepagella. Next base: position 2,664 of record CAYTOR010000194.1, on the reverse strand, counting down.
TAAGATCATGCGCACTGACTGCTCGATCGCGACCTCAGGGATCGCCGGTCCGGGCGGAGGCACGAAGAATAAACCGGTCGGCACCGTATGGATGGCCGCCCGCTTCCACGATAAACTCGTCACGGAATGTGTAGTCTTCTCCGGCGACCGCAACAGCGTTATCGAGCAAGCTACCAACCATAGCCTCGTAATGCTCATCAACCTTCTCCGCAACAACTACACCGCCCCCGAAGATTTCAACGACGAGTAATCACTTTTTCTCGAATGTTTTCCTCTCCCCTATAATTCTCTTCTACTATGCTACGAAAATATCTCTTTACTGCTTTCCTGGCCCTTATCTCATTTCTAACTCCCGTAACCATCTCGGCCAATTCCCTTGATCAATTGGCTATTATCTCCGAACAACTCAACGGGAAATGTCCTATAGATACCGGTGAGGGTAAGATTCTTACCTCCACTTCCTTTGATAAAGACTCAAAGACTTTAGTTTATAAAATCTCATGGGATCGTGAAAGCGTTGAGTTGGAAAATTTAGAAGAGAACAGGCTTGAAGAGTTAAAAAATAGCATTAAGAAAGGCTTGACAACAGAAAGTGCCTATCCCTTATTGCAAATCCTCTCTAAAGAAGGCTGTGAATTAAAATATGTTTATACTTTCAAAGACGGACAGGTCTTCGATGTCATTTTCACCCCTGCAGACATGAATATAATTCAGACCTCAATTCTAAAGAATAGAGCAATAAACGAAATTTTACAGAACTAAGACCCCAATCTATTAGACACCCAGCACTATTCCCGGGTCGATATCCAACTCTTTGGAGATACGGCGCCCAACTTTCATTGTTGGCTCACTCTTTCCTGAGAGGAAATCACAGATACGAGAAGGACTCACTCCGATTTTCTTAGCGAGCGCTGCCTGCGAAAGCCCCATCTCATACATCCTGAGTTTAAGAATTTCTATCAACGAAGGGGTACCGATGGGATAATGAACATCCTCATACTCCTCAACAAGAGCGGAGAGAAGATATAATTCTATGCTATTGGGATCATCGTCCGGAGTTTCATCATTAACCTTCTTAAGAAGTTCATCGATTCGCCCCTGTGCCCAGTCATATTGGGCTTCGGTTTCAATTATTGTCCTGATTGTTTCCATAATTACCACATTATAATTGTGAAACATCCTTTATCTTATCATACTCTGCGTGTGTTCCTATCCATCTAATAAAGACATGTTGATGTCTAAATTGAACAACGACAATCAACCGGAAATCATTCCCTTTGATATTAAACACATAGTGCTGATTACCAACGCTGTCAGCAGAATTAAAGGTAGCCCTAACATCCGCAAAGCCAGTCCAAATACTTTTCTTGGTCTTAGCATACCAATCCTCTAATGCTTCCTTTGATTGAGGATGCTTATTATAATACTCTGTTAATTTCTTTTTGGAAATGATATGCATATCTTAGGCTGCGTGGAATTTAGATTACAAAATTACGAATAAAATTTTGATTTGCAAAATATCAGCCATAAAATTGTTACATGTACAACGCCACGATGAAGACGATTTCCGTTTTGATCTACACGATTTCCAACGAATTTTTTGATTATGTCAAGAATTTTACCGAACTTTACGATGAAGTTATGCATAAGCGAGATTAAAGTAATCAACGGTTTGGTTACCACTAATCTACTAAATATTAGGAATTGTGCAACTTTTACATTATAAATATTTTACTAATTTAATTCAACCTATAATTCATAATCTACACACTATGCAAACCAAGTATCTATTTGCGGTCTTATTGGCCGCGCTGTCGTTTCTGAGTCCGGTGAAAGCATCTGCTGATGCTGTCGACCAACTGGCATTCGTAGCGGAAGAAGTCAACAAAACTTGTCCTGTTGATCAGGGCGCCGGTGGAGTAATGAAAGCTGTCACATTTGATAAGAAGACAAGGACTTTCGCTTATCACATGGACTTGAACCCCGCTTATATCAAAAAGGAACCTTTTTTAGAGATGCCTGAATCGGCATTGAAGGATAATATTTTATCGGGCTTGAAAGATGTAAGCACCCGCCCTCTTATGCAACTTCTTTCTGATGGTAAAGCCGGGTTATTAACTATCTATAGTCTAAATGGCGAAAAGCTTAGAGAGATCCTTCTCACTACTGCTGATATCGATAGCATCCTCAACGACAAAACCTCCGATCAGGACAACGCCAGACAATTTCTGGCAGGCTCAATCGCACAGGAAAAAGCCACGTGTCCGAACCGGTTGGATGAAAGTCTTACCATGACCGATGCCTACATAGTAGGCGACAAGATGGTCTATGTCTACAACGTTAATACGGCATATATGACGATCTCTCAACTTAAGTCAGTCGACGCAATCCTTCGGAAAAATCTCTTGGGAATGTTCAAGTCGGATCCCACACTGAAAGTCATAGGTCGAAAGGCAGTCTTAGCCGGTTACTCCATCCAATACCTCTACGTTGATCCCACATCGAACGAGACTTATTCCCTGACTTTTACCCCGGAAGACCTAAAAAATATCTAAAAACAGGGAAATAAAAGTTCGGAAAAATTTGCGTAATTCGCGTAAAGTTAGTAACTTTCTCATTTTGGACACCCATATAGATATAAATCAGCTGTAAGAGGTTTACCAC
>CAYTOR010000193.1:0-3647 GCA_964439505.1 uncultured Sangeribacter sp. | reverse complement strand
ATGATGACGGTATTGCTGGCGGCCGTAGCCGGCATTTCCCTGCTTGTAGGAGGAATCGGCATCATGAACATCATGATCGTGAGCGTTACGGAGCGCACGCGAGAAATAGGGTTGCGTATGAGTATCGGGGCGACCGGAAGGGATATCATGACTCAGTTCCTCATTGAGGCCATAATCATCTCGGTGACGGGAGGTCTTTTAGGAATATTGTTAGGAGCCTTAGCGACCTGGATGATCAAGATTTTCGCCAACTGGCCCGTGCAGATCGACCCCTCGTCGGTCATCCTCTCTTTCGCCGTCTGCACTGTCATCGGAGTCATCTTCGGATTCTATCCTGCAGCCAAAGCCTCCAATCTCGATCCGATCGAAGCTATCCGCTACGAATAAACTGCCGTGAGTGTAAATTAGCAAAATATCAACTTAATAATTTTTAATCTTATGAAAATTCTTGCTTTTGTGAGGATATTTATGGCTACCGGCGCGCTGGCATGTGCAACGGGAGCATGGGCATCCTCAGAAACGATAGAGTCATCCGGACTCAAGTACAGCATCCTCAGCGAAGAAGACAGGCTGGCTGCCGTAGCAGGAGTCACTGGAGAGGCGCCTTCAATCACTGTTCCCGCCTCCGTCATCCTCGGAAACGTGGAATATACCGTAACCGAAATCGCGGATCAGGCCTTTGAAAACTGTTCTACCCTGCAATCAATCCAGCTCCCAAACACCCTTACCGCTATCCGCTACATGGCATTCGGCCATTGCAGTGCGCTGAAGGAACTCGCGATGCCTCCGCAGCTGACAACAGTAGAGAACTGGACATTCGAGTCATGTACTTCATTGGAGAAAGTCGAATTCTCTCCGGCACTGACATTCCTCGGGTATCATGCCTTCGACGGATGCACGGCCCTTGAAGAAGCCACGCTTCCGGATTCTCTTGAGGAGATTCTTTCACATACCTTCAACGGATGCACCATGCTGAAATCCGTCAGGCTCCCTAAAAATCTCAAGGCATTGGGCGAATCGGCATTTATGGAATGTAAATCCCTCGTCTACATTCCGCTTCCGGACAGTCTGACCGAACTGAGCAGCACCGTGTTTTCCTTATGTTCATCCCTCACTGACGTCACGATTCCGGCATCCATAAAAAGCATCGGGATCGGCACATTTGACAGCTGCTCTTCCTTAAGGAACCTCTATGTGCTGACCCCGACTCCTCCGACCGCATATAAGTCCTCTTTCAACCGTCTGGACGCAAATAAGGTAAAAGTGTATGTCCCTGAAAGCAGCCTATATTCTTTCAGATATACTACCGGCTGGAATTTCTTCACGGATTTCAGTGGCATCGAGACGATTGAAAATAAAAATTTCGTTCTTGAAGCCGGCTCTGCGATGCAGATTGAAGCGACTGTCCCGGCCTTCATGTCTGCCGAATGGAGCAGCAGCGACCCCGCGGTGGCCGAAGTGGATGGCAACGGACTCCTGAAGGCCATCACGCATGGTTCGGCCACTTTAACCCTGACACTGACTGATGCTTTCGGCACAAAGACTCTGCAGGAGGCGACCGTGACTGTTTCGGGCAACACGTCAGTTGATGATATTGAGTGCGGACTGAACGATAAAGAAGATTATTACTCTGTCAACGGCATGAGATTATCGTCTTCTGAAAAAGCTCAGGGTATCTGCATACGTGTCCGGAACGGAAAAGCCGAACGCATTATCCTACGTTAATCCCCGATGATAGAAATAATAGATGCCACGCCGGATGATGCCTCCATGATTGCGGAGGCCATCATGGAGGCTGTGGGAGAAGAAATAGTGGGCCACATGGCCGGAAAGGGATCACGTGAGGATGTGAAGAAAGTTTTCAGTCGGTTAGCACGCAGGCAGGATTCCCAATATTCTTACCTCAACACCCGGATTGCCCGGATGCCTGACGGCAGTAAGGCGGGAGTCTGCATAAGTTATGACGGCAACCTGCTGAAATCACTGCGCCGGAGTTTCTTTGACGAAGCCAATGAAGTGTTCGGCTGGGGAGTGACTCCCCGGGAGGTGGAAGCCCTGCCCGGAGAAACAACGGGCGAGGAATTCTATCTTGATACCCTTGCGGTACTTCCCAAGTTCAGGAAACGCGGAATCGCTACGGCCCTGATCCGGGATGCAGAAAGCAAAGCCGAAAAAGCCGGCTTGCCTCTGGGTTTGCTGGTGGCCGACGACAATCCCAGGGCCAGGAAGCTCTATGAAAATCTCGGATTTAAGGAAGTCGGCAGGCGTCCCTTTGCCGGAGAAATGATGACAAACTTAAGAAAATGACATCAGCGGCCTCCATCTATGGATGGAGGCCGCTGATGTCACCGACACATGAGAGGGTTCCGGACCCGGTAATTCCCGAATCGGGAAATCAGGCCCGGTTTAATAAAAACGGGGTCTTAGAGCGGAGAGTCGATCCACCGGAAGTTCTGACGTCCGGCTCCGACCTCGAAGTTATACATCGCTATGCCGAGATCTATTTTAGTATAGCCTACAAGTGAGGAACCCTTGCCGGGCTTCACCTTGTCCTCGGGAATATATTCAAAATAGAATTTCTGCTGATTGACAGCAGTGGGGGCGAGCAACGCGGCCTCAACTCCTTTTTTAAACCATTCAGGAGATTCAGGAGTGACATTGCTTACCTGATCAGGACGTTTGATCTTATGGGTTTTGTAACCATCCGGTTCTCCATACCCTATTGCAATGCTGAGCACGACCTTTTCATCCTCCCCTATACTGAACGCTCCGTCAACTTTCTTATATGTCAATCCAACGAAGCATGTATTCAGGCCCAAGTCCTGGGCAAACAGCACCAGTTTTTCCCCATAATAACCGGCCCGGTATTCCAACGAGTCAGATTTCTTTCCGACCACCATGATATAGTTGGAGACATTGGAAAATGACCCGTATGAAAGAAAACCCTTGAATGCCTTTCTTTCGTTCAGCACCAACTGCATGTGCAGATGACCTTCCTTGTTAAGCCGGTCGATTTCTTCGCGCAGGGCCTTCACCACGCTTTCCTCAAGCGGTCGGTCCTGATATTTCCTTACGGAATGTCGGCTCTGTAAGGCTTCAAGTTCTGTCATAAGTCTATCTTTAAAATTAGTTTATACCGTAAGCTGCTCCCGGGGAATACTTTATTTTTGAATCTCCTGAAAATAAAGTATTTCTAATTATTCAAGAGTTACTTGAAATAATATCTCTTAGGGATTCCGCACCCGGTAAAAATAAAAAATTACTCCGGGAGAGAAGGACTTCTGTAAGAATTTCAGAAGCATTCCCTTTCATAAATTATAACAAAAGCAAGGGATGAATGTTCCCTTGCTCCTCATTATACATGCAGAGTCCTTCATTGACATCCATGTAACGAGCGGATGTCTTTATGATCAGGCCGGCTCTATATTGCCGGATATGCTTAAAAGACTATCTTTTGGGATGAAGTGCCGTCCGCATTGCGGAGAGTCACTACATGCACCCCCTTCAGGCTTGCTTCGAGAGACCCTGCCGAGCGGTCAAGAAATTTCTCGGCCATCTTGCTTCCCGACATGTCGTAGATAGTGAGTACGGCCGGAAAAGCGACATTGCTGTATGGAAAACCCAAGGGCGAATGCCCCCTGAGGCTA
>CAYTOR010000192.1:0-3670 GCA_964439505.1 uncultured Sangeribacter sp. | reverse complement strand
GCGAGACAATCGTGCTCTGCGAAGCGGCCGGGTATGACCGCATCTTCGTGGAGACAGTCGGAGTAGGGCAGAGCGAGACAGCCGTCCACAGCATGGTCGACTTCTTCCTCCTCATCCAGCTCGCCGGCACCGGCGACGAACTCCAGGGCATAAAACGCGGCATCATGGAGATGGCCGACGGCATAGCTATCAACAAATGTGACGGCGACAACGTCGAACGCGCGAAATTGGCCGCCGCTCAGTTCCGCAACGCCCTTCATCTCTTCCCCCCGACGCCCTCGAAATGGCGCCCGGAAGTTGTAACCTACAGTGGCTACTACGAACTGGACATTGACAAGGTATGGGACATGATCGACCGCTATTTCGACTATGTCGACGCCAACGGCTACTTCGTGCGCAAACGTCAGGAACAGGAAAAATACTGGATGATTGAGACCATTGACGAAACCCTGAGATCCAGATTCTACAACACTCCCGAAGTCGCGGCGCTCCTGGAGCAAAAGGAACTCCGGGTACTCAACAACGAGCAATCCTCCTTCACCGCGGCCCGCGACGTACTCGACTTCTATTTCAGCCGTCTGCGGGCCGACTAAGCCCCGACCCGGCTATCCTTTGACAAGCCGGTATGACTCCCGGCTACGGGTCCCTCACTCCGGGCTCTACCTGCCTCCTCTCAATGCGATTCTCCTTAACTCCTAAAACGGCGCAAAGCGCCTAAGACCCTATGAATAAATTACTGAAGAAAATAGCGGAGCGCGCTGAGCGCCAACCCGAATTCGAAGCTTACCGCTTCTGCTGGAGAAAGGGAGGAGAATGGCTCTCGACTTCCCGTGAAGAATTCATGACGCAGACGGAAGTAGCCGCCCGCGCCCTGCTGCGTCTCGGACTCATGGAGAAGGATGCCGTAGCGATCTGCTCGCCAAACACGCCCCAGATCCTTATCACAGAGTTCGGGGCCTTCCGCAATCGTCTGGCTGTCATCCCTCTCTACAGTTCCAGCTCGCAGGCTCAGTTCGACTTCATCCTCGAAAACGGCGAGGCGGAGGTTGTCTTCGTCGGTGACAAGCATCAATACCCCCTTGCCTACAATTACTGGAAATCCCACCCTGGAAAACTCCGGCATATCATAATCTTCAAGAACGACGGCATCCGTATCGAGGATGACGACAACGCCTCCATGACCTGGGATGACTTCATCCGCCTCGGCATGGAAGCTTCCGATGCCGACCGTCGCGAAGTCGAGGCCCGCACAGAGCGCGGACTCCCCGAAGATACCGCGACGTTAATATATACGTCCGGCACTACCGGCGAACCGAAAGGAGTCTGCATCACCCACTCCAACTATGACGCCGCGATGGAGATGCATCTCCGTCTGCTTACCCAGATCAACGACTCCGACCTCTCCATGGCCTTCCTCCCGATGAGCCATATCCTGGAAAAGGCATGGTGCTTCTTCTGCCTCTACCGAGGGATTCCGATCGCCGTCAACTACGACCCGCGCATCATTCAGGACACTATCAAGGAGGTCGAGCCCAACCTGATGTGCTGCGTTCCCCGTTTCTGGGAAAAAGTCTATGCCGGAGTCAAGGAGAAGATCGCCTCCATGGGCGTCGTGCAGCGCATGATGGTGCGCCGGGCCCTCGCTGTCGGAAAGCGCCGCAACCTCGACTATAAACGTCTCGGAGCCACTCCCCCGCGTCTGCTCGAAGCCGAATACCGCTTCTGGGATAAGCGCATATTCTCCAAACTCAAAAAAGCTATCGGCATCCCCAATCCGAACTTCTTCCCTACAGCCGGTGCGCCCCTCTCCGACCGCATCTGCGAATTCATGCGCAGCGTCGGAATCGACGTCATCATCGGCTACGGACTCTCGGAGACGACCGCTACCGTAAGCTGCTTCCGCCAGACCGGATATGAGATCGGCACAGTCGGCCTCCCCCTCCCGGGCATCCAGGTGCGCATCTCCGAAGAAGGGGAAATCCTCGTAAAGGGTCCCACTGTCACCCCCGGCTATTTCAAAAACCCGGAAGCCAACTCGCAGGCCTTCACCGAAGACGGATTCTTCCGCACCGGCGATGCCGGACGGCTTACTATCGACGGCGCCATCATACTGACGGAGCGCGTCAAAGACCTCTTCAAGACCTCCAACGGCAAATATATCGCTCCCCAGATGCTCGAAAGCCGCTTGGCGGAGAATAAATTTATCGATGAGGCAGCCGTCATCGGCGATCAGCGCAAATACGTGACAGCCCTGATCGTCCCCAATCTCTCCCAGCTCCGCGCCTGGGCCGACAGCCGGCATATCCCGACCGAAGATACAGAAGAACTCCTGCGCTCGCCTAAAGTCTACGAGATGATGATGAAAGAGATCAACTCCGTTCAGGCCGATCTCGCCGAATTCGAGAAGATAAAGAAAATCTATCTTCTTCCACATCATTTCTCCATAATGCATGGGGAGGTGACCAATACGATGAAAGTGCGCCGCCCCGTAGTCGCCAAGCGCTACGCCCGCGAGATCGAATCTATGTATTCCGAATAACCCAAAGAGAGATTTACCCAACCTATGACCGATCACCTTATCCTCCGGGAAGCCCCCCTGCGGGAAGCCTTCATCAAGCTCAATAATCTCTCCGGGCGCAATATGACCCTGTTCGTCATCGACGAGGCAGGCCGGCTCTACGGCTCCCTGACTGACGGCGACCTTCGCCGCGCCATCATCGCGGGACTCAGCCTGGATGCCCCCGCATCCCAAGCCTGCCACCGTGACTGCATGGCGGTCCGCGCCGACGACCTCCGGACCCTCCCCCGCGAACCCCGCGCACCCCGCGAAAATGTAGGAAAACAGTCAGGACATCGCAGCAAGCTCGAAGCCGTAGCGGAAGCCAGGGCGCGCCGCATAGCCCTGCTCCCTGTTGTCAATCCCGACCGAAAGATAGTCGAACTGCTCGACCTCACGGTGCTGAAGACAGTCCTCCCCATCGACGCCGTCCTCATGGCGGGAGGACGCGGCGAGCGGTTGCGTCCTCTTACCCTCGACTGCCCCAAACCCCTGCTCAAGGTCGGCGGCAAACCCATAATCGACTATAATATCGACGAACTCCGGGCCAACGGGGTCGACAATATCTTCGTTACGGTCAACTATCTCAAGGAGCAGATAATCGACCATTTCAGCGCCCCCGCCTATATGGGAAAAGTAAGGTGCATATCCGAACCTCGCCGGCTCGGCACCATGGGCAGCCTCTCGCTCATTCCCCGCGACGATTTCCGTCATGACGACATTCTTGTCATGAACTCCGACCTGCTGACTACCATCGACTTCTCCCGCCTCTACCTCCACCACGCCAAGAGCGGAGCGGCCCTCACCATCGCCGCGACTCCCTATACGGTCAGCGTCCCCTTCGCCATCCTCCATACCGAAGGCAGCCGCGTCGTCGGCCTGACCGAAAAGCCCACCTACAACTATTTCGCCAACGCCGGCGTTTATATAATGCGACGTGAGGTACTCGATCTTATCCCCCACGGCGAATATCTCGACGCTCCCGATCTTATCGAGCGCCTGATCGCACGTGGCAACCGGGTCGAATACTCCCCCATCGAAGGCTCCTGGATCGACATCGGCAGCCCCGACGACTACCGCTACGCCAACGAGCTCATGTCGCGCCCTCTAAAA
>CAYTOR010000191.1:0-3678 GCA_964439505.1 uncultured Sangeribacter sp. | reverse complement strand
TAATACTTTACCAACCTGACTCAACCGTAAAGCTTGAAGTTCGGCTGGAGAATGAAACCGTATGGCTGACTCAGGCTCAGATGGCGGAGCTCTTTGAGAGAGACCGAAGTGTTATTACCCGGCACATAAATAATATTTTTAAAGAAAAGGAACTGGAAGAAAGAAGCAATGTGCATTTTTTGCACATTGCAAATTCCGACAAACCAATTAAACTATACTCTTTAGATGTTATAATTTCTGTCGGATACAGAGTTAAATCCCTGCGTGGTACACAATTCCGCCAATGGGCTAACAAGGTACTGAAGGACTATCTCCTGAAAGGATACAGTATCAATCAGAGATTACTGCATATTGAAAATCGGATTGATCATAGGCTTTCTGAACATGACAGTCAAATAAAAGAACTGAAGAATCAGATGGATTTCTTCGTCCGAACGTCACTGCCACCGAAAGAGGGAATCATCTTTGACGGGCAGATATTCGATGCCTATACCCTAATGTGCGATCTCATTCGCAGTGCCAAACGCCGGATCATCCTGGTAGACAATTATATCGATGACTCAGTCTTGCGTCAGCTCGACAAGCGCGGAGAAGGAGTCACAGCGACTATATTCACTCACTCTATCAGCCGCGCCATGCGCCAGGATCTGGAACGCCATAATGCCCAATACCCTCCCATTGAAGTGAAGTTATTCTGCCTTCGGCCTTTTGGTTCAGTCGCTTAGCCCGCTAAGCTCCTTCACGCTGCAAGGCCAAATCCGGGGCACATCTGCGACCCTGATTTAACATTTCTTGTGGGACGGGGTTTAACGCTAAGGTTAACAAACAGAATAAAACGGTTGTTATTCTTTTATCCACTGCATCTACCGAATTAAACATATTCTGATTCCATGCTATACAACTATATCGCTGAAATTTTCCGGGATAATACCGTTATACCGATTTTTTTGACAATCGGCTTAGGCTTTTGGCTGGGAGGACTGAAATTCAGGTCTTTTTCACTTGGGCCGGTCACCGCCACCTTAATCATAGGGGTATTGATCGGACAAATGGATATTCCCGTTTCCGACACTCTGAAATCAGTGTCATTCATGATGTTTCTTTTTGCCATCGGATACTCCGTAGGGCCACAGTTCTTCCGGTCGCTTAAGGGAGAGGGACTTAAGCAAATAGCCTTTGCATGTGTCGAGGTGTTGCTCTGCATCGCCACAGTCGTGATCATCAGCCTCCTCATGGGCTATAATAAAGGACAGGCCGTAGGGTTATTCTCGGGGTCTCAGGCATTCTCGGCAGTGATTGGAGTCGGTTCGAGCACTATCAAATCGCTCGGATTGCCTGAGGATCAGGTTGACCGGATGCTGGCCATCATACCTGCCTGCTACGCCGTGTGCTATGTATTCGGAACTATAGGCTCGGCATGGGTCATCGCCAATTTAGGGCCGAGATTACTCGGAGGCATGAAAAAGGTAAAGGAGCAGACCGCACAACTTGAAGCTGAAATGGATAACGGTAATATCGTTGCTGATCCGGGCACATTTGTAGCAAACCGTCCTATATCATTCAGGGCCTACCGGGCGGAATCCGAGTATTTCAATCATCCGAGAACTGTTGCTGAAATAGAGCGGCATATTGAGAAAATGGGTCTGCGTCATTTCATCGAGCGACTTCGATTACGCGGTGAGATAGAAGATCCTATGCCGGATCTGAAGGTAAGGAAAGGAGACATAATCGTGCTGAGCGGCAGGAGGGAAACGATAATCGATGATGCAGGTTGGATAGGCTCGGAAGTGACTGACCATGATCTTCTGAACTTCACGGCAGAGAATCTGCCGGTCACCGTATCCAGATCAGGAGCAGACGGAATGATGATTTCGGAACTTCGCAATAAAGATTATATGCGGGGAGTCATGATACGCAAAATAATGCGTGACGAAATGTGTATCCCTGTGAGAGCAAGGACACGTCTTGAAAAAGGAGATGTGCTGACGCTGGTTGGATTACCGCAGGATGTGGCAGTGGCAACTTCCGAAATAGGCTTCTCCGATCGGCCTACAGAAGCAACGGATGTAGTATTCATCGGACTTGGCATAGCCATCGGATGCTTCATCGGGGCATTGACTTTCTATTATAGAGGAATTCCGATTTCACTCAGTACAAGCGGAGGCGCTATACTTTCGGGCCTTATTCTCGGCTGGCTTCGTAATCGACGGCCAACTTTCGGAAGAATACCCCGGCCTGTCGTATGGTTCATGAATAATGTAGGGCTGAATCTTTTTATCGCCGTTGTCGGACTTGGAGCCGGACCGACCTTCCTCACCGGATTGAAGGAAGTCGGATTGGAATTCTTTTTAATCGGTATCCTCTGCACCTCCATCCCACTTATTCTTGCAACCCTTATTGCTGTAAAAATCTTTAAATTTCATCCGGCTATAGCGTTAGGGTGTGTGGCAGGCAGCCGGAATGCTGTTGCGGCGCTCGGAGCGATACAGGATAATCTGGACAGCACTCTTCCGGCCATGAGTTATACAGTGACCTACGCTGTAGGAAGCATTTTACTTATATTCGCCGGCATGATCATCCCTCTGGTTATATGAACCTTATTGCCGGAATGTCAATCTTTTTTGCTAATCTTGCATTATGAACCATCTTACGCCTGTATCATTTTCTCCAAAATCGAGAGACAATGAAATAAAACCAATTGTTGTTGCAGAGAACCTGAGGACATGAATAACCTGAAGAATATTACCGCCGATGAAATTGAGGGACTTCTCATGGCGGAACAGAATGAACGGCAACGCTGCCATCTGATGCGGTTTTTTAAAACCGGCGAGGGCCAATACGGAGAAGGAGATCAGTTTTTAGGGTTGAAAGTGCCTCAGACAAGAACTATAGTGAAGGCAGCCAGGCGGCGGGTCGCTCCGAAGGAGATTGAAAAACTCCTGTATTCCCCCTGGCATGAAGTGAGGCTCTGCGGATTTCTGCTGCTCGTGGAGGAGATGAAGGTTTATCTCCCAAAGAAGACTGACAGCGAGGTTACTGCCTGCGAAAAAGCAAAATGCCGGGAGGAGATAGCACGGTTTTATCTGCGCCATGCCCGGCAGGCCAACAATTGGGATTTGGTCGATTTATCCTGTCAATATATCGTAGGCCCATTCCTGCGCCTATCTGCCGAGGAAGGGTATGATATCCTATACCGTCTTGCAGAAAGTGAGAATCTTTGGGAACAAAGGATTGCGATTGTAACTTCGCTCGATTTCATCCGCAACGGCCTCTTCTCCCCGACCCTTAAGCTTTGCGATATGCTTATCGACCATCCCCATGATCTCATCCATAAGGCCATGGGCTGGATGCTGCGCGAAATCGGCAAGAAAGACATGACCGTTCTTACGGAATACCTCGAAAACACATACTCCCGTCTTCCCCGCACTACGTTGCGCTATGCCATCGAGCGCATGCCCGAACTCGACCGCCAATATTGGCTCAAAAGAAAAAAAATTTAGGCCTTTCCTGTGTCGAACTCGGATAATGCAAACACCGATTTGATCTTAGATAAAAAACTTGAGGTCGCAAATTGCGACCTCAAGTTCAAGATCGCAAACAGCAACCTTGAACGAGGAGTCAGAAAATTTAGACCCCGTCCCACAAAAAATGTTAAATTCCGGGCGGTGAATTTTCGAG
>CAYTOR010000190.1:0-3684 GCA_964439505.1 uncultured Sangeribacter sp. | reverse complement strand
GCCATAAATGGCGCCCACAGAACTAGGACCTACAACCGATCAACGACCTACAATCTGCCATTAGAAAAATCGACAGGAAGGTAGGGACGCGATTCATCGCGTCTCTACCTATCGGCCGATATTTTCGAATTCCTCTTCTATAAAAATAGACATGTCGCCAAGCGTGGCGACATGTCTATTTAATGTCTTCTCATTGTAGGGGGGACATTCGGCGTCCCGGATTACCAGGGGGCGTAGGGGATGGCGGTGTAGACGTATTGGACGTTGCCGCCGTTGGTCCACCATTGCATGACCAGCGTTCGGCCGCGATCGGCGAAGTAATAGTTCATAGTCGTCGGCGAACCGGAGGTCTCATATTGCAGATTTATCTGATAGTACGTGCTGCCGGATACCGCATCCTGACACCAGTAAGCCGTATTTTCCCAGTAGCGTACTCCGCGGTCGTAGTAATAGTAGCGTCCGCGACCGTTGCCGCCAAAGTACATATAATTAACGTCGTAACCGGTCACGTTGCGACCGTTGATCTGCACCAACTGCCAATATCCGTTGAGATTCTGGTCGTAGAAGGTATTATTCCAATCGTATGGAGGAGATGGATTCCAGATCCCGCCGTCAATATAACAACTCGACAACCCGACTCCTGTGCCAATCATGACGATCGCGAGCAGGAGCTTGGAAGTCAGATTACGTTTTGATTTCATCCGGGAGGATGCGTGGGAGAAAAATTTCTTCATATCCCGCTGTTTTAAGACTGTTGCGGAAGCAACTGTTAGATAAGTATCTCTTTACAATCAGATAGATCTATCTGATTGTAAAGAGATAGAATGATTTTTTCGATAGTGGATTGACTTCGGAATGTCGGTATTGACCGCTTTCAACTGGCCTTGTCACGGATGTTCGTCTGTCAACATTATAACATTTCGTGACGAAAATAGGTTCATTATCTTTGCCGACCTCCTTTGTCTCTGATAATACTACCTTATTATTATAAGCTGATGATACCTCCCCTATAATAAAATGGTCTGCTTGCTATTATGGTAGGTTAATTTTTCTGCTCTACAAGAAATCGCCCGAGACCGGATTTCCGGTTCAGAATTCGGTGAATGAAAAAGGGAGGAGGGAAGCTACAGAGGGGAGAATAAGGATTTCTTCGCGGCCGTAAAGGATAACTTCGATAGGGCCGTAGCGGTGTTCGTATTCAAGAAGCGACTGCCGGCAGGCTCCGCAGGGAGAGATGGGTAATGCCTGGAAATATTCTTCCCATGGGAGATTCTCGGGTCGATCCTTGGCGGTCCACGCTGCGATAGCAATCTTTTTCATGGGGACGCCCGGATAACGGGCGGAGGCATAGAAGGCCGCGGTTCGTTCGGCACATAGCCCGGACGGGTAAGCGGCGTTCTCCTGGTTACTCCCCTCTACTATCTCTCCGTTATCCATAAGAATGGCGGCTCCGACGTGGAAGCCGGAATAAGTAGCCATACTGGTGCGCGTCGCTTCGCGGGCCTTTTCCACTAATTCCCTATCCTGCGCCGACAATTCGTCGAGGCTAACACTCTTTATCTTTATGGTAATCTCTTTTTCTTTCATGGTACAATGTAGGGGCACAATACTTTGCGCCCGAGAAGTTAGATTATTATAGAAGATTTATACGTATGTAGGGGCGCAATACATTGCGCCCGCGATGATAAATACTGACTTTTCCGTCCCCAAAAATTAGTTCAGGCGCAGCGTCTGACCGGGCCGGTCGGGGGTATTCGGGTTAAGTCTACGTAGGGTCGAGAGTTTGATACCGTAGCGCTGTGCCAATGAATGGAAGGACTCCCCTTCTCCGATGGTTGCTTTTGAGGCATTGCTCGGACCCTCGTCAAGTTTTTCCTGGAGGTATACCTCCTCCCACGGCTTGATTTCTCCATCCTTGTCAACGTCATTATACTTCAGCAGCTGGGAGGCCTTGACATTGAGCTCAAGAGCGATCTTGCCGTAAGTGTCGCCGGGTTGGGCGATTACATAATGCAAGCCCCGGTTGCGGCGTACTACATGCTTCCGCTGAAGCATTTTATGGATGAATTCCGCAGTCTCCGCCGCTTCATGCGGATGCTGGCGGCTATAGCCGGAGTCGAAGCGATTGAGCTGATAGAGTTCGATGATGGAGATCAGACGGGCGGCGTAGTTGGGGTCAGTGGCATATCCGCATTTCTTAAGGCCGCGCGCCCAGCCGTTGTAATCCTTGATATCAAGATCGAAGAGCGAGGCATAACGGTTGCGGCGCAGGAAGAGGGAATGGTCTTTGAAGCTTTCGGCGGCGTTGCTATAGACGCGGAAACATTCATTTGGTTTGTCGTCGTTGCGGAGCATAGAGCGTCCGGTCCAATCTTTATGGCATTTGATACCGAAATGATTATTGCCTTCGCGGGCGAGTGTCGACCTGCCTGCCGCGCTCTCCAAAAGGCCCTGAGCCAAGGTGATCGAGGCCGGCACACCGTATTGATTCATCTGATCAATGGCCATTTCGGCATATTTCTCAATATACTCTTCGTAATAATTAGCCGCCGATGCGGTCGCTACCGACAGCACGCAAAGCATCCCGACGATCAGACCGCGGAATGTCTTGAAAATTCTATCTTTTATATAGTATGCGCGCGGACGCCGATTAACACCGTTGCGCCGGGAAGTCGTTGATAAAAAGGCAGTATCCATCATTATAATAACTCTTAAAAACTGCAAATATTGCATTGCGCAGCCACGATAAAAATAATCCTTTGGAACCGCACGGTTCCAAAGGATTATTTTTATGTCGGTTATGATGCGTCTTATTTGGGATCGATTGCCCAGATCAGATACATGGCGCCCCAGGTAAAGCCTGCTCCGAAGGCAGTCAGCAATACGCGGTCACCTTTCTTGAGATGCGATTTATATTCGTCCAGACAGAGGGGGATCGAGGCGGCGGAAGTATTACCGAAGTGTTCGATATTTACCAACGTCTTCTCAGCGGGAATCTTGATGCGTCCGCCAACGGCTTCAATGATACGCAGGTTGGCCTGATGCGGCACGAACCAGTCGATATCTTCTACTTCCAACGCATTTCTCTTCATCACGCTCAGCGAAGAATTGAGCATGTCGCTTACAGCGTGCTTATAGACGGCGCGGCCCTCCTGATAGATGAAGTGCTCGTCGGCGTCGACTGTCTCATGGCTGGCGGGCTTTACGCTTCCGCCGGCTTTCATGACCAAGTGAGGCAGTCCGCTTCCGTCGACATGAAACTCGCCGTCGATTACGCCCAAGGGCTCGTCGGAGGGTTCAACAAGGACTGCGGCCGCCGCGTCGCCGAAGAGCGGACAGGTAGCGCGATCCTTATAGTTGGTCATGCTCGACATCTTCTCGGCGCAGACTACTATTATCTTCTTATAGAGTCCGGACTGGATATAGGCGCGGGCCGTCTGCATCGTGACGATGAAGCCTGCGCAGGCGGCCTGGATATCGAATCCGTAAGCCTTGCTCAGTCCGGTCCGGTGGATAATGACGCTGGCCGTAGAAGGGAAGCGGTAATCCGGATTGGAAGTAGCGCAGATAAGCAGGTCGATCTCCTCGGGCGACGTGCCGGTCTCGGCGAGGAGTTTTTCTACAGCCTTGGCGCCGAGATAACTCGAACCTTCGCCCTCGGCGTGAAGTATGCGGCGCTCTTTG
>CAYTOR010000189.1:0-3688 GCA_964439505.1 uncultured Sangeribacter sp. | reverse complement strand
TTTTGTGCCAATTATTTAAATTAATTTTTCTATGTCAAAAGTGTTCAAAACCCGATTCCGTTATTTCGACATATCCTTAACGTAGTTCTTTAACCTTTTTTATGGAAAATAAGAGCGAAAGGGTTGGAGAATTGTGGAAGTTGTTGTATATTTGCAGTTGATTAGGAAAAGAGCCTCTGTAGTTCAACGGATAGAATAGAAGTTTCCTAAACTTTAGATAGGAGTTCGATTCTCCTCGGAGGTACAATTTTTTCGACCGACAGCATATCGCAACCTTCCGCAGATGAAGTAGTCTAAGCGTAAAAATTATTTACAATAAATTTTCAATTAAATTTTTGTAATTAATTTTAGCGTCTTCTGCTCAGCATCTTAAACGATTCCGGAATCTTTCCGGCTCAAATTTTCGGTCGTACTTAATAACTGACGAATCTACCGTTCCTGCTTCGGCAGGATTTATCAAAAAGTAAAAAGCCCGGTCTCAGCCGCGGCAATTCAACCCAAACATCAGAAAATCTACCATAATGAATAAGAAGAACTTTTACGCATTGGCAGCGATGGCAGCGGTAGCGCTTCCGGCTCTGTCACGCCCGGCAAGCCCGGAACTGATGCGCCATACCAATCCGGATGGCACAGTCATCGAATATTACATGTCCGGTGATGAGAAATTCCATTATCTGACTGACCGCGACCGTACGCTCGTCCTGGAACGTCAGGGGCAGACGATAGCCCCGATGGTGAAGAACGGCCAGAAGCTCATGCTTAACGACGCCAACATCGCCATGCTCAAGAATGAGATTGTCGGTACTCCCATCGTCAGCAACAGCGCCGGGAAGGTCAATCGCATGGCGGCTCTCGACGTCTCCGGCCGCTCCACATATCCTACCAAGGGAGAAGTGCACGCATGCGTCATTCTTTTGGAATATGCCGACACTCCTTTCTCCATGGCTAATCCCCAAGAGCAATTCTCCCGTCTCTGCAACGAGAAGGGTTACTCGGACTTCGGTTCCAACGGTTCGGCGAAGGATTACTTCGAGGCATGTTCCGGCGGCCAGTTTTCTCCGACATTCGATGTCTATGGCCCCATTAAACTGGAGCACGACGCCAAATGGTATGTGGGAGCGGATGACCCCAGCGTCGATCTCGTAAACAAGCATGAGAGCGTTCGTTTCGGCATCGCCATCAAGGAGGCTCTCGAAGCCCTCGACGGAGAGGTTGACTTCTCCATATATGACTATGATAAGAACGGGGAAATCGACAATATCTTTTTCTTCTTCTCCGGCTACGGAAGAGCTGATACCGGTGATATCTACACTGTCTGGCCTCACCAGGCAAACTTCTGGAGATTCACCAACATGTATCCCAGTTATCTGGGGCTCGACCGTCTCTATGTAGATGGCGTCGAAATGACTACTTACGCCTGCTCCTGCGAACTTAACGGCAGCTCTACCATTCCGCCCGCTTCCCGCCCGTGGGTCGACGGCATCGGTGCTTTCTGCCACGAATATTCCCACGTGCTCGGTCTGCCGGACATGTATGACGTCTCCGGTTCGGGCACAGTTACTCCCGGCACATACACCGTCATGGACCAAGGATCTTACAACGATAAGTCGACTTGTCCTCCCTTATTCAGCGCCTACGAAAAATGGGTCTGCAACTGGATAGAATATGAGGATCTCGTGGATGGTCAGGATGTCACTCTCCGCGCGCAGACTTCCGAGAATCCCAACGTCTACCGCATCCGCGTTCCGCGCCCCGGCACAAACCGCTACTATGCCGAGTATTTCTTGGTAGAGGCACGCAACGCAAAAGGTTGGGACCGCACCCTGCCGAGCCATGGTATGTTGCTCTGGCGTATCAACTATGACGCTACTTCCTGGTCTCTCAATCAGGTTAACGTAAATAAGACTCCCAAGATCGAACTTATCAAGTCCGGCTCCGGCAGCCAGGGAGCTTTCCCCGGTGAAGCGACTCCCGTGACCTATATCACTCCGGCATCAGGCCTTCTCATGTCGTCCTTTACCAAGAAGCCGGTAGACGCTACTCTGACCAATATCTATTTCGATTATGACCATCCGACTTCAGAGATCGTCACTTTCGAATACAATAAATACGGAGAAAACTCCCTGACTACAGTTCTCCACTCCGACGTGAACGCCGATCAGGAAAACCGTACCCTCACTCTCACTTGGGATGCAGCGCCTGAAGCAGACTCTTATCAGCTGACAGTGAAGCGCCGCAACTCCGCCAATGCAGAGTTTACGGTTGCGGGCCTTGATGAGACCAACGTAGGTAACGTTACTTCCTACTTCATCGACAACCTGACCGACACCCAGTGGAAGCAGACCTTCACGGCTTACGTCCGTACGGTAAGCGGTCTGCCTTCTACGAAGACTTCCAACGTGCTGACCTTCGTGCCGGCCAACCTCTCCGCTGTCGAAGGTATCGGGGCTGAACTCCCCGTCATCTACGGAGGCAAGGGTGAGATCATCGCTCCGGAAGGCGCGCGCGTCTACACGCTCAGCGGAGTGGAGACCGGCAAGCAGAATCTGGCTCCCGGCGTCTATATCGTAGTGACTCCCGGCGTGACAGCGAAAGTCATCGTACGCTAAGAAAATGCAGGTTTAGGTCGCCGATTTTCATCAAAATCGCCCTAAATTAACCCATATTTAAAAAAAAGTGCCCAAAGTAGTTGGTAATTACCCCAAAACTGACTATCTTTGTGGCACTTTTTAAATATATAGCATTATTGTGGGAAAATTCACGGCCTATAAAGTGCAGCTTGCCCAATTGCCCGACGGGCATTTTGAGCAGGATTTCGTATGCGACACGGAATTTTTCAAGAACATGGAGCACCCCGGTATCCATAGCGCGGATGTGAAGGTGCACCTTGACCTTGAAAAGAAACATGACGTATATGATTGTACGTTTCATTGTAAAGGTACCATCCAGGTGCCCTGCGACCGATGTCTGGATCTTCTGGATATAGACGTCGACACAGACTATCACATCATGGTCAAATACGGGGAGACGTATAACGATGAGAGTGACGATATTCTCGTGATTCCGTTCAGCAATCCATATCTGAATGTGGCTTATATGCTTTACGACACGATCGTTCTCTGCATTCCCTTGCGCTGCGTCCATCCTCTGGGCAAATGCAACCGGGCGGTCGTAGCGGCACTCAACAAGCATAAGGCTCAGGGCCAGGATGACGACGCCGATGACTTCGATGTAGACTTCGAAGGAGTCGCTGACGCCCCCGGCAACGAGTCCGATTCATAGCCTCTTCGCGGCTCCGGCCTTTCACGGAGCCGACCCAAACATAAAAATAATAACATAAAAAGATCATAGAAAAATGGCACATCCTAAACGCAGACAATCGCATACCAGAACCGCGAAACGTCGTACTCACGACAAAGCTCTCATCCCCACTCTCGCCATCTGCCCCAACTGCGGCGCTTGGCATATCTATCACACTGTTTGCGGTGAATGCGGTTACTATCGCGGCAAACTCGTCATCGATAAAAACGCGGTGACTGTCTAAGCTCCCCTCCGGGCTCTTACAGCTCTTCGCATGAGCATATTATCTATCCCTCGACTCTTACTGATTGTCTAATCCTCTCCGACGATGCCATACACGCCGGCGTCCGGAAGATGTTAGACAATCTTTAATTTTACCAATTATGCA
>CAYTOR010000188.1:0-3815 GCA_964439505.1 uncultured Sangeribacter sp. | reverse complement strand
TCGGTGAACTTGGCGATATTGGCTTTCTCCAGATCTTCGATAGGAAGAATCTCACCGTTGACACGCAGTTCAGGTTCGGCGATAGTAGTGCCTAAAAGTTCAAAGGCAGGATTTTCTATCTTCTCCTTCGCTTCGACAACTATCGAGCCCGGAAGAAGATTGAAAAGTTCCTCCTCCTTATAGTTGATGTCGGCTCCGACGAGGTTGCCGAAGCTCATCTTGGCGAGAGCTTCCGCTACGCCGCCTGCGCCTACCGCGTAAGCGCTGACCGCATTACCCTCCAGGATCTCCTTATTGAGAGCCTGCAGATTGGATGCTATCTGTTCGGTCTGAGGGAAATAATCCTCGCGGGGAGTGTGGCGGAGAAGATAGACATGATGTCCTGCCTCCTTAAATTCAGGAGAGATGACATTACGGGCATCAAGAGTTCCGACTCCGAAAGCGATCAGCGTCGGCGGAACGTTGATATCCGCGAATGTACCGCTCATGGAGTCCTTTCCTCCGATGGAGGGCAGGCCGAGTTCGAGTTGCATTCTCAATGCTCCCAACAAGGCAGCGAGGGGGAGGCCCCAGGCCTTATCGGAGTTCATCTTCTGGAAATACTCCTGATATGAGAAACGCATCTTGGAGTAATCCTGTCCTGCCGCTGCGGCTTTTGCAATAGCATCAACGACAGCGTAGGCCGCTCCGTGATAGGGACTCCAGGTAGAAAGTTCGGGATTGAATCCGTAAGCCATCAGAGACGCAGTATGGGTCAGATGATTCCCGACGGGGAGTTTCTGTACGCTTACCTGAGATTCAGTAGCCTGACGTCGGCCACCGAAAGGCATGAGTACTGTCGAAGCCCCGATCGAAGAGTCGAACATCTCGATCAATCCTTTCTGGGAAGTAACGTTCGGCAGACTCAAAGTGGCCTCGAATTTCTCCTTAATATTCTTTCCTTCCGGCTTGCGCTCGAAGGGATTTTTGTCTTCAATTGCTCCTACTACGGCTTTCGCGTAGTGGGGAGCACCGGCAGAATCGATGAAATCGCGGCGCAGGTCGGCGGCGAGTTCACCGTTATAGTACATGCGCATGCGCGCCGTGTCGGTAACGTCGGCTACGTGGGTCACCTCAAGATTCTCCTCTGCGCAATACTTCTCGAATTCCTCGCGGTCTTTCGGATCGATCACTACGCTCATTCTTTCCTGTGATTCAGAAATTGCGAGCTCAGTAGGATTGAGGCCTGAATATTTGGTCGGGACGCGGTCCAGGTATATGTCGAGGCCGTCGGTCAGTTCGCCGATTGCGACACTGACGCCTCCGGCTCCGAAGTCATTTGATTTCTTGATAAGTCTCGTGACTTCCGGCCGGCGGAAGAGGCGTGCGATCTTACGTTCTTCGGGGGCGTTGCCCTTCTGAACTTCCGAGCCGCATTCTTCGAGGGAGGCTGTGGTATGTTCCTTACTTGAACCTGTTGCACCTCCTATGCCGTCGCGGCCAGTGCGACCGCCGAACATCAGGATGATGTCGCCCGGAGCGGGACGCTCGCGGCGTACGTCTGCGGCTTTGACTGCGCCAACAACGGCTCCGACTTCGAGTCGCTTGGCAACATATCCGGGATGATATACTTCGCGGACGTGAGTCGTTGCAAGTCCGATCTGATTGCCGTAAGAACTATATCCGGCAGCGGCGCGAAGAGAGATTACTCTCTGGGCAAGTTTTCCGGCCATGGTCTCGCTGACAGGTTGCCAGATATTTCCTGCTCCGGTCACGCGCATTGCCTGATAGACATAGCTGCGGCCGCTCAACGGGTCGCGGATTGCACCGCCAAGACAGGTAGAAGCACCACCAAAGGGTTCGATCTCGGTCGGGTGGTTATGAGTTTCGTTTTTGAATTGGAGCAGCCAGCGTTCCGGTTGGCCGTCAACGTCGACGTCAACGTAAACGGAGCAGGCGTTATTTTCCTCGCTCTGTTCCATATCGTCGAGCAGACCGTTATGGCGCAGATAGCGGGCGCCGATCGTAGCCAGATCCATCAGGCAAAGGCTCTTGCCCTCGCGGCCTAACTCCTTGCGGATGCGATGCCATTCTTCGACAGCGGCCCGGATATCGTCGGCGATCATGGAATCCTCGACCTGAATGTCGGTAAGATTAGTGGTGAAAGTAGTATGGCGGCAATGGTCGCTCCAATAAGTGTCGAGAATACGGAGTTCTGTCTCGTTGGGGTCGCGGCCTTCCGACTTGAAATAATTGACTACCTCCATCAGGTCATCGGCGTTCATTGCCAAGCCTTTTTCTTTACAGAAAGCGGGAGCAGACTCCGGAGTTATATCGCGGAAGCCTTTAAGGACTGCTACTTCAGAAGCAGAAGCTTTTTCGGCCGGGGCAAGACGAGAGAGATCCTTACGGCGTGACTCCACGGGATTGATGCAGTAATGAGCGATTTTCTCGAGATCTTCCGGAGTTACGCCGTTGTCGAAGATCATAAGACGGCCTGACCGGATTTCAACGTCGGCGGAGGGTTCGAGAAGTTTCACGCACTCTTCAGCCGAAGCGGCCCGTTGGTCGAACTGTCCCGGAAGGAACTCCATCGCGAGGAAGGGATGGGACTCATATTCTTCGTTGAAATGAGGAGCGTAGGCGACGCGGTCAGTAGCGGGTTCGCCGAAGACGCGGTAAGAAGCCTTTTCGAGTAACTCGTCGGAGAATCCGAAGAGGTCATAGACGGCTAAGAGACGGAGAGATTTGATGTCAAGGCCGAGATTGCTGTTGAGTTCCTTGCGGAGGCTTTCCGCTTCAACGCGGTAAGCATCGGTCTTTTCGACAAATATTCTGTTTTTTGAGTCAGTCATTGTTGTTGAAGTTCGGTTCAGGCTTCCGGTTCGTTGTTGGCGAGCACCATTGCCGCCTGCATTTCACGGAAATTATCGAGTTCAAGTTTGAGTTCAGGGTTGGTGATAGCCATCATCTCGATTGCCAGGAGGGCGGCGTTCTTAGCTCCGTTGATAGCGACGCATGCAACGGGAATTCCGCTCGGCATCTGGACCATTGAGAGCAGCGAGTCGAGACCTTCGGTAGAGTGACCTTTGATGGGGACTCCGATGACGGGAAGAGTGGTGAATGCTGCGCAGACCCCGGCGAGATGGGCCGCGCCGCCGGCGGCGGCGATCACTGCGGCGAAACCTCTGTCGCGCAGCGAGCTGACCCATGCCTCTAAAGCGGCGGGAGTACGGTGGGCCGATAGAATTTTAACTTCGTGTTCAACTCCGAAATCCCGGAGAATCTGAGAGGCGCCGTCCATGACCGGTCGGTCGGAGACAGAACCCATAACGATACCTACTTTCATTTTTATCTTAAAGAAGTTGTAATTACCAAAGAATTACGGCACTTAAAAAGGCCGGGATAATACCGTGAATTCTAAGAGCGACATACTACAAAAGCGAGTGGCCGCGCCGGCTAATGCCCACGCGGCCACACACTTATATCGTAATCTCGCATTTGCGTGCCAATCTCGGACGGCGCATGACGCCCCACACACTTCCGCAGACCTCCGAAGCGGTCTGACTCAGTCCTTGCGTGGCTATCCCTCGGGAAAGCGTCCGACGCTCACAGCGTCGGATTTCCTGCCGGATACCAAAGGACCGGGATATGTGGTTCGACTGGCTCATTATGAGAACTCTGTTTCGGTTGTCAAATATCCGGTGCAAAGTTAATACTTTTTTCCCGAATAAGCAAATTTTCTCCCGTTATCCGGTTCAAACTTGATCCGTATAACGGGAGCCTACTCTCAACTGGCAACTGCAAAATTATCGATTTGTTTGAAGAAAACCTCC
>CAYTOR010000187.1:0-3832 GCA_964439505.1 uncultured Sangeribacter sp. | reverse complement strand
CCTTTATTTCTTGCATTGATTCTGATGAGTATGATGCCGAGCCTATCCGATTGAGAGGATGCGTCAGGCGATGGTATTACGCCGGCGTAGCCGGCCAAACTCTGCGGACTCTGCCTTCCCTGCGGTCTTGGCGCCTCATTGTTGAGAATGGGGTTGTGGCTTTGGGTAGCCTCCCTTTCCCGAAGCGCGGCCTCAGCGCCTCAGCGCCTCCGCGTGAGCCCTTCCCTTCGCCTCAGCCCCGACCCTCCCGGCTATTATCGTACGCAGTAATAGTCGCGTGCTGAGGCGCTGAGTTTTTATCGACGGTGGTTTTAGGGAGGTTATGATGGTCGGATCATGGATTGGCGGTAATGCATGCTTGATTTATATGATTCCTTTAGATCCTTGGAGAGGAAAGAACGATCTATAAGATCATCTGCATTTTTATTGGGCATCGTAAATCGTCGGATTTCCTGTAATACCAATTTCTCCGGCAATCCCCATCGGTGCCCTAATTCCATAAAATCTGAGGACCTTACCTGGCGAGTATCACAAAGATACATTCCCTCTTTGAAAAGTCCCCTTTCAAGAGCAAAAATCCGGGGCTCATATAATTGCATTGCCGTGTTAATCAAATCGTACGCCGGGGAGAGCCTATATTCCCCCTTCTTTTTTATCAGGGAAAAATTCTTAAGATGCGCGTCATCATTCAAGGTGATAAAATTGAATAATAAGAGCCGGAGAAATCTTAATAGGTCAATGGTATAGGCCTTGACATATTTCTTTATGATATCCCCACACTCTTCATAACTCCCGTTAATATACTTGAAATCAGATCCTCCGTTTGCTCTGCTCAATCCCATAAGTGAGGCAAAATCTTCCTGTGGGTATTTTTCTTCTCCGCTGACGTCAAAACGTCGGGTGAGATAGGCAACTTCGCCATCCTGAAAAAAGCAAAGACCGTTGGGCGCGGTTTCTATACCATATATTTGCGAGGCAATTTGCATTGTCAGATTTTCATTCGCAGCACAATATTGAGGATTAATTATATGGTATCCGATCGGTTTTGGCTTGAGAATGAAAGAGCTTTGCAAATCTTTAGGGGAATATTGCAAAGATGAGGCTTCGTCTATTGTCATACCGAATTTCGACTGGGCGCCGGATAATGACAATCTACCGGCATTTCTTACAAATTCTGCTCCCGGTTGGTCAGGGGAAGAAGGGGATGGAAATTTTAGAATAGGACTAACATTTTTTCCATCAAACAAATCCCTCAGCGCCCGTGGGGAATAGGAATCATATCCGTCCAGAAGGAGTGACGGGCAGCGGGTAATTTCAATCTTAGAGTCCATCATGACAGGGATTAGAGGGGGAGTACAGTGACAACTCCGGGAGTATCGTATTGGGCTGTCTCCATAAGGATTCCGAAATCATCATCCTTATCAAGATGATGATATGAGGCCTGAAGTTCCCGGTTGGATCCCTCGGACAGCATATTTGCAAAATATGGGAACAGATAGGGCGAACGGTAAGGCTCCTTCCGCAAAGGCATGGCCAGGCACACCGGTTCCGTCTCCGTCACCAGATACTCCGGCGCGTATTCAAATATATATTCCCGAGGGTTGTCGCCTTCCGTCAAAATTCCGGCATACTTTTTCTGTATGAAGACTTTACATCTACGCATGCGTTATTTCAATCTTTAAGTGTAACTTTGAATTGGAGACCAAGAACATCCAAGATAGCGGATAATGTGGAATACCGGGGATTCCCGTCCCCGCGCTCGACCGCCACCACCGTATTCAATCCCACTCTGGCAAGCAATGCGAGTGTCTGCTGGTCGATGTTCAACGCCTTGCGCCGCTTTTTTATGATTTCTCCGAGTTCCTTCTTATCCATTTATTTCAAATACAGTTGCTGATCGCCAATCTACCATACTAAAAATCACACTATATTGCGATTCAGCTACAAAGATAAACCCTTTTACCGAGATAAACAAGCTAAAATCACGCTATAGTGTGATTTTATAGTATTGCCCGGCAAAATCCTCCAATCCTTCCCATAAAATCACAATATATTGTGATTTCTGACATCTTCCTTCCCTCCTCACATTTCCCATTAGAGCTCGTCTTGATGAGTTGTTTTTAATAACTTACGAATCTCGTGGCATGTCGATCACACGCAGCCTCCCTCTCCGAACCACAGCCTCCTCGCCGCTGCCTCAGCCCTTCCCCTTGGACCTGGCGCCGTCTCCACTCGGGTATGATAGTACGCCGAGGCGCGGAGGCGCAGAGTTTTATCGATGATGAGATTACCTCCGGATAATCTTTAGATCCCGCGGACATCCCTCAAATACGTTCTCGGGTAACTTCAACGAGGCCGGCAGCGTCACTTGTCGAAGATTTACACACCAACCGAAAGCCATATCTCCTATTGAAGTGACGGAACCGGGAATTACCACATCGTTAAGACTTTCACAACTGAGGAAAGCTTCCTCCCCAATGAATTTGACAGAATCGGGTATACTCACTTGTCTTAGATTTTCGCACTTAATATAAGCCCATTTCCCGATTGAAGTTACAGAATTAGGTATCAACGCCTCACGGAGATTTCCGCATCTGTCGAATGCTCCCTTGGCAATCGTAGTTACGGAATTGGGTATGGTAATTTTTATCAGGCTTTGACACCCGGATAAGCTCCATTCCCCAATCCGGGTAACCGAATTGGGTATGATTATCTGATTAAGACTTTTACAGTCTTGGAATGTGAATGAACTAATCTCTGTTACTGAAGGGGGGATTATGGCTTTCTGGAGACTTTCACACTTTGAAAAAGCGCCCTCTCCAATTGAAATTACGGATTCAGGAATAACCACGTCTTTAAGCCTTATGCATCTACTGAAAGCGAATGCTCCAATTGAAGTTACCGAATTCGGAATAACTATCTGATTAAGGCTCTCACAATCATTGAAGGCGAAGGACCTGATCTCCATGATAGAATCAGGGAGTGAAATCCGCTGTAGATTTTTACATCCTGAAAAGGCATATGCTCCAATCACTGTCACGAAATCAGGAACAGTCACCTGCAGGAGGGCCGTACATTTAGAGAAGGCTTCGAATCCAATAGAAGTAACTTTATAGGATTTTCCGTCATGTATAGCTTCTGTGGGAATTGCTACATTTGAGATGTCGATGCCTTTTATGAGTTTACAAGTGCGTTGATATTCGTCAGTCACATCATATCTCATTCCTTGGAATTCAAACTCGGAATCGGAGGGTGCTATCGGTTGAAGAGTCTCTTTCTGTAGATCATCGTTTTTTACGCGATATGAGGTTGCCTCTGCGGGCGACGATTGATTCTCTTTCTTTTGCCCCGTGGCAGCTTTTATCTTTGTCTTAGCCTTGTCATTGTGATGCTGCTCCTGCTGTGTGTTCGCTTTCTCCTCCTTGACCGGCTGGCGCGTAATCTTTTTATTCTGAGCGGACGCGGGAGTGACGGCAGCGATGAGGACGACAGCAACAAGAACCCTGCTGAGGCTACGGAAATATTTTTTTGTAGTAAGCATTTTGATAGGGATTGGGGGAAAGTTGAAAAAGAGGAGATATGCAAATTTAGGTCTTATTTCACAATCCTGCAACCCCAACTCCGAAAATATCACGCAGCTATATTTTCACGCCTTATTTCTCCACCCCTCTTTCGCGCCTCTCCTCAGTTTTTATCTTTCGCTGTTATCTTACCTATTATCTTTCACGCTGTAATCACACGCGGTTATAATCTCACGCAGAGCCGCAGAGTAACGCAGAGTTTATCGCCGGGGAGGGGCAAGATCGCCGAGAAGGCGGAGACCGCAGAGACG
>CAYTOR010000186.1:0-3843 GCA_964439505.1 uncultured Sangeribacter sp. | reverse complement strand
AAGAGGCCATGGTCGAAGTCATCAACTCCGAAGCTCCCGAGTTCTATCTGACTCCCCGGTCATGCCGGACACTGATCTATAACATTCTTAAAAAATAACCCCACTTATTTTATGCAGACGATACTTGAAGAAGACGACCGGAGAATGGCTGCCAATAAGCCTTCGTGGGATCCGGTCACGGGGGAGAACTCCGTCGGCGAGCGTTTCCGTCTCGATCTTTCGGATTTCCCTATTCCAACTCAATACCTTCCGGTCAGCATGAAGGCTGAATCTCTTGTAGGACAATTAATCCGGGAGGGAAACTTCACCGGATTCGCTGATCCGGCTAAAGCGATGGTGGAATTTCTGCGGCTTCGGTTGCTTCATGATTTTCCATTCTGGGCGGCTACAGCCGTCAGTATAAAGCAGAAAGGGGGCGGTCCGGATATTTCCTTCCGGCTCAACCATCCGCAGCGCTGTCTGGTATCTACTTTCGAGAGTCAGCGGCTCGCGCGACGTCCGATACGCATCATCCTTCTTAAGGCCAGGCAATGGGGAGGATCTACATGTGTACAGCTCTACATGGCCTGGCTGCAGATGATCCATTCCGTCGGACTCAACTCCCTTATCATCGCTCATCAAGGGGCCGGTTCGGATGAGATCAAGGATATGTTTGACCGCATGTTGAAGTCCTATCCTGCTGAGTTGCTGTATCCCGACAGTCCGCTTCCTGCTCTCGGGACCGACGGAAGTCGGAAGATATCAGAAAATGTAGGTAAGAGCGGTCAGATCATGCGCGTCAAGGCCCGCAACTGCAAGATAAAGATCGGGAGCGCCGAGCGTCCGGATTCCTGCCGCGGAGGAGACTATAACTTGGTGCATCTCTCCGAAGTAGGGATATGGCGCACGACCGACGGCAAGTCGCCCGAAGATATAGTAAGGAGCGCCTGTGGAGGAATACTGTATTCATCGTCGACAATGATCGTCTACGAATCTACGGCCAACGGCACCGGCAACTTCTTTCATCGCGAATACCTTGCTGCGAGGCGCGGGGACTCCCAATTCTCTCCCATTTTCATTCCATGGTATGGTATTGACCAATATTCCCTAAGATTCTCGGACGAGGAGGAGCGGGAGACTTTCGCGACGAAACTATATGCCAATCGTCAGTCAACGGCTTCTTCAGACAGGGCCGAGTCCGGTCAATATCTCTGGCGACTTTGGGAATCCGGAGCGACTTTGGAGGCTATTCACTGGTATGTCGAAGAGCGGCGGAAATATAACGATCATGCTCGAATGGCGGCCGAATATCCCTCCGATGATTTAGAGGCCTTTGCTCATTCCGGCTCATCAGTCTTCGACCGCCAGGATATCGCAGTCTTGCGCGAGGGTTGTCGGGCTCCGGGTTGGAGAGGGGAAGTTATCTCCGCTCAAGGAGAGACTTCGCTCTCATCCTTGACTTTCAAGCCGCTCGAAGGGGGAGGACTTGAGATATGGGATATGCCGGACGATGACGGAAAGCGCCTGAGCGATCGGTATGTCGTTGTGGTGGATGTCGGGGGCAGGTCGGAAAAAGCGGATTGGAGCGTAATTGCTGTATTCGACCGCGCACCGATGGCCGACGGCGGGAAGCCGAAGATTGCGGCTCAATGGCGCGGCCATTGCGACTGGGATCAGCTTGCCTGGCGTGCGGCCCGGATAGCGTCATTCTACGATGAGGCATTGCTGGTCATAGAAAGCAACTCACTGGAGAGCCGCGAACCGACGCGGATGATAGACGGTGCGGAACTTCCCTACATACTTTGTCAGATCCGTGACTCCTATCCCAATCTGTATGCGAGGAGAAGCGGCATCGAAAACCTGAAACAGGGTCAGGAGTTACGGCTCGGATTCCATACCAACGCCGCCACCAAACCGATGATCATCGCGACGTTGATCCGCGTTGTACGCGAGAGTCTCTACGAAGAAAGGAGTGATGCGGCGCTTGATGAGTTTCTGAGCTACGAACGTCGTCCCAACGGCAGCTACGGAGCCATCTCTGGAGCTCACGATGATCTGCTGATGACCCGCGCGATAGGACTTCACATCGCCCTGCATGAGATGGAACTGCCGCGGGTTCGCCGCCCGATGACGGATCGCCGCGGGGTTCGCCGTCCCCGACCTACCGAAGCGGTGTTCTAACACCCACACTGAATTAGGAATTATAAGCAATAAGATAAATCAATAATGGAAAAGAAAGAGAATTTAATCGAGGCGCGGCAAAGCCGTTTCGCCACGCGACATCCCGAACTCCTTGCCGCCGCGGCCCAACATTGGATGGCGATGGGCCGATTCCGCAATGACCGCGAGCGCTGCAAACGCTATTGCTATGGGCGGCAATGGGACGATCTGATTGAGGTCGACGGCCAACGGATGAAAGAGGAGGACTATATCCGCAGTCAAGGTAATGTCCCGCTGAAGAATAATCTCATCCGGCGCTTGGTCCGCAGTGTGTTGGGAGTGTTCAGGAATCAATATGCCTACCCTTCGCCGGAAAAATTGGAGATTCCGGTAGATATGCCCGGCCAGCAGGAATTCTACGGGCGGTTGTTGCTCAACGCCGATCGCAACCGTCTCGAAGAACTTCATGCCCGCACGATGGAGGAGTTCCTTATCTCCGGATTGGCGGTGCATCGAAAGTCATTAGGCGCCTATAAGGATGGGGCCTCCGTAATGTCGCCGATCGGTACGCGTACAACCTACGTTGCTCCCGACGCCTTCTTTGTAGATTCCTCTTCCCGCGATTTCCGAGGTTGGGACGCACGCATGATCGGTCAGCTGCATGATCTGGACTTCCCTACCCTTTGTGCCTCATTGGCCCGGAGCCGGGAGGATGCGCTGAAGCTAAGGGAAATTTACGGAGAGGCGATTGGATCGGATTCAACCTCCGTCTATTTCCGCTCCTGCGCAGGATTGCCGGCGGCCGGCGGCACTTTTGGTGCGGAGGAATCGGCCTCCGCAAGAGATTTCTTTCGTCCTTCCGGGCCCGGACTTTGCCGCGTCATAGAACTCTGGACCAGAGAATCAGCCGAGAGGTATCGGGTTCATGATCGGGAGACCGGGTCTGTATTTAAAATCGAAGCAGGGGATTACGACCGTTTCCGTTCGGAGCATGAGGAGGACATTTTTAGCGGCCGCAAAGTGATGCACTGGATAATCGAAGACGTCTGGCGCTACCATTACCTTTCGCCCGAGGGGCATGTTCTGACAGAAGGGATCTCTCCGATACCCGGCGGGGGACATCCCTTCGTTTGGAAAGCCTATCCCTTCATTGACGGTGAGATCCATAGTTTTGTAGCCGACGTTATAGATCAGCAGCGTCATACCAACCGCCTGATTACCCTCTACGACTGGGTCATCCGTTCGTCGGCCAAGGGGGTATTGCTCTTTCCCGAATCTGCACTTCCCGACGACGTCGATATAGACGCCATAAGCGACGAATGGAGCCGATTCAATGGGGTTATCCTTTTTCGGCCGAAGGCCGGGATGCCCTTGCCGCAGCAGGTAAGCGGCGGAGCGTCGCAGGCCGGGATCACAGATCTGCTGAATATCCAGCTGAAAATGTTTGAGGATGTAAGCGGGGTAAACGGTGCGTTAGAGGGGAAGCTAAACAGCGGCGCTGTCTCCGGGACGCTATATACCCAGCAGACGCGGCAGGCGATGACGGCCCTTCTCGATATCCTCGAGAGCTACAACGCCTTCATCCTTGAAGGAGCGCGATTGGACGTAAGGCTTGCCCTGTAGCTTTATCTTACGCCCAACAGGATGGCTTCACTTTACGCCAAACAGGATGGCTTCACTTTGCGACAAACCCGATGGCTTCAC
>CAYTOR010000185.1:0-3882 GCA_964439505.1 uncultured Sangeribacter sp. | reverse complement strand
GACCGGCGTCGAGCCTGAAATCACCAAGGAACTCGACAAGGACGTAAAACGCCTGTCGGTCATCGCCGACCGGTTCTCCAAAATCGGCAGTGTGCCGGAACTCAACCTGGAATATCTCAACGATGTGCTGGTCACCTCGCTCGACTATATGAAGAACCGCATATCGGGGAAGGTGAAGATCTCGATGGATCTCGACCCCGATGACCATGGCGTGCGACTGTCGCGTCCTCTTTTCGAGTGGGTTATGGAAAACCTGGCGAAGAATGCCGTAGACGCCATGGACGGAAAAGGCTCGATCGATATCTCTACCGGCAGCGACGGCAAGATAGCCTGGATCGAAGTGAAGGATACCGGCAAAGGTATCGCCAGAAAGAACTTCAAGACTGTCTTCAATCCCGGCTTCACTACCAAGAAACGCGGTTGGGGTCTGGGCCTGACTCTCGTAAAACGAATTATCGAGGATTATCACGGAGGACGCATCTTCGTCAAAGCCTCCGAAATCAACCAAGGCACCACCTTCCGTATCGAACTCCCACTATGTTAGGCTCCCGTCTCGACCTGGCCACGCGCCTATCCCAGCATCTAAGTCAGCAGCAACTGCGTTTCGTCAGGTTGCTGGAACTCAATGCGCCCGAACTCGATGAGGCCGTCGAACATGAACTGGAAGCCAACCCGGCGCTGACTACCGTCGAAGCAGCCCCCTCCCCTATCCCCCTCTCCCAATCCTCCACTCCCTCCTATTTCAATTTCGGTAGCCGGGCGCTGAACTATGACCCGGACCAACCGGTTTTCTCACCCGCCGATAACTCGGACTCTCTCGCCGACATCCTTGTGCGGCAGATCGACGAACGGAAGGTAAGTCCGGAAGTGGCCCGGATAGCCAGATATATCGTCGGCAATCTGGACAACAACGGTTGGCTTACCCGCTCCCTTCCCAATATCCTCAATGATTTAGCTATCAATCATAACGTGGTAGCCGACGAAGAAACGGCGCGCGAAGCCTTGGAACTCGTAAGGAGTCTCGACCCACCCGGAATCGCCGGGGAAAACCTCGCCCAGACTCTTCTTCTGCAACTTCAGCGCCTCCCCCGGTCGCAGCAGAGGGACGACGCAATCGCAATCCTTACCGACTACTTCCGGGAATACCACATGCGCCATTCCCATAAAATAATCTCCGGCCTCAACATTTCCCGTCAACGTCTCGACGCCGCCAACTCCCTCATCCTGTCGCTCAACCCCAAACCGGGAGCGCCCTACGGAGGTCGCGACGCCACTCAGGCCGCGGTAATCATTCCCGACTTCATCATCTCCGATGAAGACGGCGTCCTGACCATCCAACTGACCAACCGCATCCCCGAACTAAGCATTGAAGAGAGTTTTTCGGAAGCAATGGCCAACATGAAAACCGCCAAAGCCGCCCGGCAGGAACTCCGACAAGAACTTAGGCGACACCGGGAATTGAAGAAAGACCGAAAGGCGCCCGACAATGCCGTGGAGCGCCGTGGGGGCCATAGCCCGGAAGGGATGCAATTCATCACGGCACGATACAACGAGGCCCGCGATTTCATTCAGCTCATCCGCCAGCGCCAGCAGACCCTGATGAGCGTAATGACTGCCATCGTCGACTATCAGAAGACATATTTCGAGACGGGCGACATATTCACCCTGCGTCCGATGATGCTCAAGGATATAGCCGCCATGACAGGACTCGACATCTCCGTCATTTCGCGCTCTACGGCAAATAAATATGCCGTCATGCCCTGGGGCGAGATCATGGCATTGAAATCATTCTTCAGCGGCAAAGTCAACGGTCCCGCGCCGGGGCATCCCAAACCCGGTAAGGAACCTTCCGAAGCTGGGACCACGGACCACTCAACGCCGGCCGAAAACGATGCCGACTCCCTGACCAACCGCCAGATACAGGCGGCCATTGCCGGACTGATTGAAGAGGAAGACCCCCGGCATCCCCTCAGCGACGAAAAGCTGCGCGCCCGACTCGCAGCGTTAGGTTACGACATATCCCGACGCACAATCGCCAAATACCGCGACCGCGCCGAAATCCCCGTAGCCCGCCTTCGAAAAAAATTCTAACAAAAAATGCTAAAATAATTGGTAGTCACATAATTTTTGACTAACTTTGCAATTCGGAATCCCGACCTGACGCTCCCGGAGACTAAGCGAGGGGTCTGAATGGAATAAAAAATTCGTCAAAAACTAAAATGGCAAATACTCCCAATCCGCAGGAACAGAACGCAATCGACACTCTCAACGACCAGCTTACTTCTGTCAGTGAGAGAGTTGCAAAAAATAAGAAAGTCCTCACCTGGACTCTCGTAACCCTTATCCTCATCGGTGCTTGCTGGTGTGGCTGGCTCTGGTTCTACCAGACTCCGCGCGTCAACAATTCCGTAAAAGCTTACGACGAAGCGATGTCGAAGGCCATGGCCGGCGACTCAGTCGCTGCCATAGAGTTCGCAAAGGTAGCCGACAAGTTCGGCGGCACGGACGCCGGCAATATCGCAGCCATGCAGGCCGCTCAGGCTTACTATCGTCTGGGCAAATACCAGGACGTAGTCAAGTATCTCGACAAGTTCTCCACTAAGGAAAGCGTATTGAGCGCACAATCCGACGTACTTCTCGGCGACGCCTACGTCAACCTCAAGAAATATCCCGAAGCTATCAACGCCTATCAGGCAGCCATAAAGAAGGCTACCGGCAATGAGCAGATCGTGCCGATGGTGCTTTGGAAAGAGGCTAACGTCTACGACGCACAGAAGAAATATCAGGACGCCCTCTCCTGCTACGAGCAGATCAAGGCATCCTTCCCCAACTTCACGTTCGGCAACGGTCTGACGCCCGACGCCTACATCGCCCGCGAGAAAGCACGTCTCGGCAAATAAACGTAGCTCCGCAACGGCTTGCCTCCCGGCGCTTCATCGCCCGCGGGAAAGCACGTCTCGGCAAATAAAGCCGACAGGACTCCCTCGCGCACACTTCTACAACATGCCCCTTAGAAAGATTTTAACAGAATCTTCATCCATAAAATAATAAAACACTTTGCTATTTTATGTAAAGGGCCGACGCAAGCTGCGCCGGCCCTTTCCTTTTTAACACTCGAGAACTCGTCCGATCTACCCGCGATCCCCGACCCTCTCAGGATGACCGAGATTCTCGAGTCTTCGTTATAATCAAGTCTCTCGTTATGATCGAGTCTCCCGAGATTATCGAGTCTCTCGAGATTATCGAGATTCTCGAGTCTTCGTTATAATCGAGATTCTCGAGTCCCTCGAGTTTCTCGAGTTTCTCGATTAATCTAAAATTGAAAAGATGAATATTTGGATTAGAATGCTATTGGTAGCCGTTTCAGGCGGCTTTGGAGCCGTCTGTCGCTATCTTATAGAGCTTTGGCTGAAATCCACTCCCATGGGCTTCGCAACGTGGGTAATCAACTCTCTGGGCTGCTTTCTGATAGGCATTTTCGCCGGCTGGCTGATCAATACCGATTGCGGTTGGAACGACACTACAAAGACAGCCTTCACCCTGCTCACCATGACCGGCTTCTGCGGCGGGTTCTCGACATTCTCGAGCTTCACCCTCGACTGCGTAAAATACTATGAGAACGGCCATTTCTTCATCTGGCTGATCTTCGGCACGATGACCGTCTTCGTAGGCCTCTTCGGCTGCGCCGTCGGCTATTACCTCGGCAAAAACCTCTAACCCCCAAATCGCCGGACCAGACCGGACAATACAATAATAATCATGATTTCCGGTGGATTATCAGGATTATTCAGGATTACCAAAAGTTTTATCCTGATTTATCAGGATTATTCTTGATTATTCTTGATTTATCTTGATTTATCTTGATTAATAGATAAGCCCGGC
>CAYTOR010000184.1:0-3885 GCA_964439505.1 uncultured Sangeribacter sp. | reverse complement strand
CGGGGCACATCTGCGACCCTGGATTTAACATTTTTTGTGGGACGGGGTCTTAGTAGTAGATTTGCGGTGGAATTCCGATGTGAATCCCTATCGAAGAATAAAAACCTTAAATTTATGAATATAAAATCCAAATTAGCTGTGGCATTGATGGCGATTCCTTTTTTAGGATCGGCAGCCGAAGGGACTCCCGGAGTCAAGATCGAACATCTCGGGATCAACAATACTCTGGTCCGGGTCGACAGCATCGCCGATTATCTCCTCATGCCTGTACAGGAATCCAACGATGACGCTACGGTCAACGTCATAGTCGACGGAAACCTCGACCGCACGATCTATGTCCGGCTCGCCAAATCGAAAGTGGACTATTCCGTTCCTTTTGACCTTACTCCCTATAAGGGGCATGATGTATTGCTCAATATCGTAACCTCTCAGGACCGCTCCAATATGCGCGAGGTGACCGAAGACGCCTGCTGGACTAATTTCCAACTTTCCGATACCTTCGACGTGACCAACCGTGAAAAATATCGTCCGGTCTACCACCATACTCCCGAATACGGCTGGATGAATGACCCGAACGGAATGTTCTATAAAGACGGCCAATGGCATCTCTATTATCAATGGAATCCTTACGGATCAAAATGGCAGAACATGACCTGGGGCCACTCTTCCTCGGATGACCTCATCAACTGGAAGCATCATCCCGCCGCAATAGAACCTAACGGTCTGGGCGCAGTATTCAGCGGAAGCGCGGCCATCGACACGGAGAACTCCGCCGGATTCGGCAAGGATGCAGTCCTGGCGATGTACACTTCCGCCGGAGTAAGCCAGATCCAGAGCCTCGCCCATAGTGATGACAACGGCGAGACATTCGTCATCTATCCGGGCAACCCGGTCATTACCCTCGACAGCGAGGCCCGCGACCCGAATATGTTCTGGAATCCGGAAACAAAAGTCTGGACCCTTATCCTTGCCCACGCCCTGGAGCATGAAATGCTCATCTTCACTTCTCCCGACATGAAGGAGTGGACCCTTCAGAGCAGCTTCGGCAAAGGTCTCGGAGCTCAGGACGGAGTCTGGGAATGTCCTGACCTGTTTGAACTCAGCGTCGACGGGACGGATAAGAAAAAATGGGTATTGCTCTGCAATATCAATCCCGGCGGACCCTTCGGCGGCAGCGGAATCCAATACTTCGTCGGCGATTTTGACGGCAAGGTCTTCACTGCGGATACCGACGCCGACGGCAAGGTACCCACTAAGTGGCTGGATTATGGCAAAGACAACTATGCCGTAGTAAGCTGGAGCGACGCCCCCGACAACCGGCGCACGGTCATCGGCTGGATGAGCAACTGGCAATACGCTACCGAAGTACCGACCGAACAGTTCCGCTCCGCCAATACTCTGCCGCGCGATCTGAGCCTCTTCACCGGCAAGGACGGCCAGATCTATGCCGCCTCCCACCCCTCGCCCGAACTAACCGCACTGCGCGGTAAACTGGCTGTCAATACCAAATCCATGACCATAAAGGGCAAGGGCAAGACTGTAACCCTCCCTTCGGAGAATGACGGCGTCTGCGAGATCCTGATGGATATCATCCCTGACAAAACCCGCTCCGTAACATTGACCTTCAGCAATGCCAACGGCGAGAAATCGATATTGAAATATACTCCCGATAAGGAGTCCCTGTCGTTCGACCGCAAGGAAAGCGGAATCGTCGACTTCAGCCAGGAATTCCCTGCAGTCACCGAGACTCCGACCTTCAATGAAGGAGGAACCCTCCCGCTGAGAATATATATCGATCGCGCAAGCATGGAGGTATTCGCCAACGACGGCAAAGGAGTCCTGACCAATCTCGTCTTCCCGACCGTTCCCTATAATAAACTCTCCATCTCAGCCGACGGCGGATCCGCCAAGGTCGAAAACCTGAAGATCTATTCAATCAAATAATTCTATAAGATTCATTCCAAAAAAAGACTAATAAGGCTAATAAGTCTAATTAGACTAATTAGTCTGATGGGTATTATTCCAATAACTCTGAAAGATTCATAATCATTAACCTTATGACGGTAACTCTGATGAAAATCTACTTATTATAGTTACCGGACCTGAAAAATAAATTCACCAATGGATAATAACAACAATATCGCAATGGATAAAAAGGGGCATATCATGCAGATGATTCCCGTTATGCTCTGCTTCTTTGCGATGGGATTCGTGGATCTGGTAGGGACAGCCTCCAATTATGTCCAGAAAGATTTAGGCCTGAGCGATTCCCAAGCCAATCTCTTCCCCTCTTTAGTATTCTTCTGGTTCCTGATCTTCTCCGTGCCGACGGGAATGTTGATGAACAAGATAGGCCGTAAGAAAACAGTTCTCATAAGCCTTATCGTGACGGCTATCTCCCTGATAGTCCCGATGACCGGAAGCAGCTATAACGTCATGCTGATCTCCTTCTCTCTCCTTGGCATAGGCAACGCCATCATGCAGACCTCTCTGAATCCGCTCGTCACTAACCTGATCAGCGGCGACAAACTGGCCTCCACCCTTACCTTCGGCCAATTCGTCAAGGCCATAGCCTCCTTCCTCGCACCGATTCTGGCCGCCTGGGGCGCTACCACCTATCTTCCGACCTTCGGTCTGGGCTGGCGCGCACTGTTCGGTATCTACGCCGTCTTCAGCCTGCTTTCGATCACCCTGCTCGCCGCAACTCCCATCAAGGAGGAACGCCCCGATAAGGCTTCGGGAATCGGGGAATGTATCAAACTGCTCAGCCGCCCCTTCATTCTCCTTTGCTTCCTCGGGATCATGTGTCACGTCGGTATTGACGTCGGCACCAACACTACCGCTCCCAAAATCATCATGGAGCGCCTCAGCCTCCCGCTCGAAGAAGCCGGATACGCTACAAGTATCTACTTCATCTTCCGTACTCTCGGTTGCTTCTTGGGTGCATTCCTCCTCCGCTCCATGTCACCGAAACTCTTCTTCGGTATCAGCGTGGCGATGATGATCGCAGCCGTAGTGATG
Organism: uncultured Sangeribacter sp.; assembly: GCA_964439505.1. Taxonomy (GTDB): domain Bacteria; phylum Bacteroidota; class Bacteroidia; order Bacteroidales; family Muribaculaceae; genus Lepagella. The sequence goes on along the minus strand of CAYTOR010000184.1, from coordinate 864 downwards.
CTTTTCGCAGCCAATACCCTGACCCTCATCTACATCGGCATCGGCCTTATCGGCTTCGGAAACTCCAATGTCTTCTCGGTTATCTTCTCGCAGGCTCTCGTTTTCACCCCCAACGAAAAGAATGAAGTATCCGGCCTGATGATCATGGGCCTCTTCGGAGGAACTATCTTCCCCCTCGCAATGGGATTCGCCGCTGACGCAGTAGGCCAGACAGGTGCTGTCGCAGTAATGAGCGTCGGAGTCATCTATCTCCTCTACTATACCCTTAAAATCAAGAATATCAAATAAAATCAAGAATATCAAATAAGGAGATTTCCTATAAATCAGCAACCCATTTTTCTAAAAATGGTATCTGAAGGAACTCAGGAGTCTAAAACTTAAATAGATAAAACTTAAAATAGATACTTATCATGAAAGATTTAGTTATCGGGATGGGAGAGGCCCTCTGGGATGTCCTCCCCGAAGGAAAGAAGATCGGCGGCGCACCCGCCAACTTCGCATACCACGTCTCTCAATTCGGCTTGCCGAGTTGCGTAGTCAGCGCCGTCGGCGATGACCCCCTCGGCCACGAGATCATCGAAAATTTCACCTCCAAAGGTCTCAATTATCTGATCGATACCGTCCCCTATCCGACCGGTACCGTACAGGTGGAAATCGATCAGGCCGGAATCCCTCAGTATGAGATAAAAGAGAATGTAGCCTGGGACAACATCCCCTATACCGAGACTCTTGAGAAACTCGCAAAGGATACCAAAGCCGTCTGCTTCGGCTCCCTCGCTCAGCGCAACGTAGTATCACGCGAGACAATCAACCGCTTCCTCGACGCCATTCCCGCCGAAAACGACCCCCTGATCGTCTTCGACG
>CAYTOR010000183.1:0-3932 GCA_964439505.1 uncultured Sangeribacter sp. | reverse complement strand
AACTCTTTCTTGAGAGAAGGGCAGGATTAATCGCGGAAGAGGGCTTTATGCAGGGCTTTAAGGGCCGGGTTGACGTCAGCGTCCTCTATGACGAAGGTGATATTGGTTTCGGAAGCTTCTTTTGCTTTAGCTATCACCTTTATGCCGTTATCGACGAGTACGTCCTCCAAGGTGTCTGACAAGTCAGGAGCTGACTTGATATGGTCGCCGACGGCAGCCAGGGATGCAAGGTGGTCTTTCATCTCTATCACCTCCAAAGAACGGTCCACGAGCTCCGGAGCGAACTCTTCCTTAAGCAGTCTGACTGTCTGCATGGCTTCCGCCTCGGAGACAACGAATGAAAACGAATTCAAAGTTTCCCCTCGAGCTACAAGATGGGGAGTCAGGCCTTTAACCGACAGGGCGTTAAAGGCTCGGCTTGAGATCTTGGCGGTTTCGGAGGCAAAATGGCCGCGTAGCGTGATCAACGCTTCATTCCGCAGGGCTGACACGCCGACTACCAGTTGATTCTCATTGGCCGAATGGTCAGAGATAAAAGTTCCCGGTGCCTGCGGCCGATGCGTATTGAGGATCCGGATCGGGATATTCTTGTGGAAGACGGGATAGATCGTCGGAGGATAGATTACTTTTGCACCGAAGGTGCAGAGGTCCATGCTTTCCACGAACGACATCTCGTCAATAACGCGAGCGTCCGGTACTATCCTCGGGTCCGCCGTAAGGAAACCGTCAACATCCGTCCAGATCTGGAGTACTTCGGCATTAAGCGCCGCAGCGACCAGGGCTGCAGTGTAATCCGAACCTCCGCGGCCGAGATTTGTGATTTCCCCGGTATCCTTGTCAGCCGAGATGAATCCTCCCATAATGACGGGATAAGGACCGGAAGAGAGATGGCGGCGGATGAGGGATTCCGTGAGATCAGTGGAGGCTATATTTTTATCAAACCACTTCTCCGTCTTAATTATATCCAAAGAGTTGGCATGACGCGCAGCGGGAATCATATCGGCAACGATTATCGACGACATTCTTTCTCCAAGGCTGACGATCTGGGCCAAAGTTCTCTCAGGCAGGTCAGCGATCAGGGATACTCCATCGTATAGGCGGCGGAGTTCAGCCAAGAGGGGAGCGATAGCTTCACGTGTTGAATCAGCAGTATCCTTGGAAATTACGTCATCGATAATATCGTGATGGCGTTTAGCCATTGCATCGAAGTCCTCGACATAGGAATTGTCGCCCGAGGCGGCCTTTTTAGCGGTTGCGATCAAGCGGTCGGTCAAGCCGCCCAGCGCGGAAACCACAACAATGGCATCCGAGTCCAGACCTTCTACAATCTTTTTTACATTTTTCAGGCTCTCCGTCGTGCCGACGGAAGTGCCTCCGAATTTCAGTACGATCATTCTATTCGTTTCTTCTTTCGGGAGTGAATAAATGAAGCCGTTTAAGCAGATTTCTTCAGGTAAGATCTAAAAATTAATCAAGAGCCGGATTGCTATTTGTCGGTTAATTTTTATCTCTTACTTAAATATTCTTACGACTTCTCTACTTTAGATTGCAAAGTTACGAATTTTTTCGCGCTTACGCAAACTGCTAATCGCAAACTGCTGATGGTAGACTCAACCGGTAACTGCTAATTGAGTTCAGGATCGGAAGGTATCATTCTCCAATGGCGATATTCCGGGGAAAGAAGGAGGCAGAGCTGATGCCAGAGTTCCTCACCGTCGAGGTCAAGCACCAGATTTGAGTCAACGAGCATCGGCAATATTCCCCATGCCCCGGCTTCTACTTCCGCGGATAATTGTCCTTTCGACCATCCGCTATAACCCAAATAGAATCTGATTTTATGATTGAGGTCTACCTTCCCTTCTTCAAAGAGCCGGATCATCGTATCATAATCTCCACCGACATAAAGCCCGGGCAAGATTTCAAGGCTATCCGGAATCAGATCGCCGAGGGTATGGAGCCAGAACATGCGTTGCAGATCAACCGGACCACCGTGATGGACAGGTTGCTCAGCGTATTTCCCCGGCATCTTGCATATCTCCGAAAGAGAGATGTCGAGCGGACGATTGAGTACCAATCCGATATGTCCTCCGGATTGATCCTGATCGAGGATAAGAATGGCAGTGCGCTTGAAGTTGGGGTCGGAAAGCAAGGGCGACGACAGAAGGATTGTTCCGCGGGGATACTTGTCTTCCGGCTTTATATGTGAATTATTTTGATTTTCTTCTTTCATACTAATATAACGCAGGGGAGGGGAGGAGGGTTGATATGAACTATAACTAAGAATGACGTAGAAGCGAAAGGAAATAAAAAAGAGTCGGTCATCATATTGACGACCGACTCCCATTAATAATAATCACTATGGAGATTAATTCTAAAAGCTCTGTAGAATTTAGAGGACTACTTTGACGGCTTTGCCGTTGGCAACCTTAACGTAGATGCCTTCTGCAGGATTTTCAACTTTTACGCCCTGGAGGTTGTAGTAAGTTGCTTCTTCTTCAGTTTCGATAGCGGCTACACCTGTCGGATCATCATATTTTACACCGTTTGACACGAAGATATTCTTAGCTACGTAGACCTCTTCACCCTTGTAGAGGTACAGACCTGCCATGCCGCCGTTTCCTTCACGATCTACCTTAAATGTAAGAGTATTGGTTTTAGACATGCCCATGGAGAGGAATGCTTCAACAGGTACCCAAACCGGATCTTCATCGTCGTCAGCCGCACGGAGAGTAGCACCGTAGCCTTCCATTACGCCACCGATATAACCATCCCAGCCTTCGGGGGTAGCCAAAGTCACCTCGAGAGTTTGCTTATTAGTCACTCCGGCGAGAATAACGAGCAACTGTCCTTCTTCCTCATCGTATTGTTGAGAAACGACCACCTGATCGCCATCAGTGATGATTTCAATGGATGCAGGGAAATCCGGATCATTGGATTCAGTTGCAGTTACATATTCGATGGGGTAGAGCTGAAGAGTAGAGTTATAGATAGCTACTGCACAGAGCACATTGTACTTGCCGGCAGCCATTGATTCGATGCCAAATGCATTAAGTACTACAATCTCCTGACCGTCGGGGAGAGTAACTGTTACGTTAGTATTTTTTGCGGGAGTAGCATCTGTGAAATCAATGCCGTTGATCCATACTACCTTGTTGATGTCATCTTCGGTTACTTCTGTGAGAGTTGCATACTCTACGAAGTCCGGGTAGCAGGCGGTAGCCTGCGGGAAAGTACCTGTCCATTCGATAAGGCCGTTGTAGAGAGAGTTGGTAGCTTCCCAACCGCCGGGGAGCTGATCGCCTTTCTGATATACAGTAGTGCCGGCATTGTCATAGAGAAGAGTTGCATCCTCCCAGATGTCAGTAACGTAAGTGTACTTACCGTTGGAGTAAGCAACTGTTAGAGCGCCTGTTACGAGCACCTTGTCACCCTTAGCGGGAGCGTACTTGAGCATGTCGGCGATGTTTGCGGCAGCCGCTACGACAGTCAGAGTATAGGAAGCCTTTCCGGCCATGAATTTCTCAGTTTCTTCGGAAGTGGCTGTGATGACAGTAGTGCCGACACCCTTCACGAGGATATTACCCTCTTCAGTGACGGTTGCTACGGCTTCATCGGAAGAGGTCCAGGTGACGGGGAGTTCGTTGGGGTTCGAAAGGATACCCTTGTTGAAGGGCTCACCTATTCCTACAGTAAAGGAAGCTGCGGGGAAGGAAAGACCGGCGGGTTCTTTATCCGAAGCGGCAGTCTTTTCGTATTCGATAGTGAGATCTGCTACCGGAGTATTTTTAGAGGTCGCAGTATATGCTATCGTCACCTCCTGTGCCCCAGCAGTGCTGAACCAGGGATTATTTTTGTTGAAGATTACTGCATTGCCAGTACCGGCTTTAGAAGTCAAGTTAGTAGCGGTACAAGTTGTAGAAATATTTTTAAGA
>CAYTOR010000182.1:0-3934 GCA_964439505.1 uncultured Sangeribacter sp. | reverse complement strand
TCCCTCGAAAATCCACCGCCCTGAATTTAACATTTTTTGTTAGACGGGGTCTAAAGACCGGATGAACAATCTACATCCCAAAGTGGTTTTGTTAATTGACAATAAATAAAGATTCCATTCTAATGAATACTCCCGGTTGCACCGACTTAAATACTCTTCAGGAACGTCTCAGAGGCAACGCTCCGGATGTGGAACGCGTCATCTCCCGTGCTTCGCAGGAATTGATAAGATCTTCCGAAATGGAGCAACGCATCATGCCCTCATGGAACGGACCGCTCCCTTCTCCAGACGCATTGCGGGAAATCGTGGAACAACTGAAAATCGTGGTCTTCCCCGATTTTTTCGACCAACTCCGCGGTTGCCGGGCGATGACCCGTGCCCGGCTTACGGTGAGTGTCGACCGGCTCTATCGACTCTTTACTGAAGAAATCTCAAAATGCCTTGCGGCCCGAGGCAACGGCATGCTCCCTGATGAAATCCAATTAGCTGCAATCCGATGCAGCCTCGATCTAATCGATCGTCTGCCCGAGATCAAGCGCCTGCTGTATACGGATGTGCAGGCTATTTACGACAATGATCCCGCCACGGAGGATTACGGTGAGATTATACTGAGTTATCCGGTGGTGCAGGCTATGGTACATTACCGTCTGGCCCATGAGATGGTGAAACTTAAAGTGCCTGTGCTCCCGAGAATTCTCACGGAACTGGCTCATTCGCAGACCGGAATCGACATAAACCCCGGGGCAAGTATCGGCGAATATTTCGCAATAGATCATGGCACTGGAGTCGTGATAGGCGAAACGTGCATCATCGGCAATCATGTGACCATCTATCAGGGAGTGACGTTAGGAGCGAAGAATTTCACGCTCGACCCCGACGGTCGTCCGGTCAATTTACCGCGACATCCCATTTTGGAGGATAATGTCACTGTCTATGCCAACTCTACCATCCTTGGCCGCGTGACAATCGGTCATGACACAATCATCGGGGGTAATGTCTGGCTCACGGAATCAGTACCTCCTTATTCCCGTGTGACCCAGCCTCCTTTTACCGCCTCCAACCGCATCGTAACCAAGGATCCAAATGACACTAAAGAGCGTAACCCGGCTTAAAAAATATCTATAAAAATTTAATTATGGCAAACATCCACAAAAATATTACTGAACTTATTGGCAACACTCCGCTTGTCGAAGTAGAGAGAATTGAAAAAGAACGCGGCCTGAAGGCCAAGGTGCTTGTAAAAGTCGAGGCTTTCAATCCCGGCGGTAGTGCAAAGGACCGCATTGCGAAGGCGATGATTGAGGCCGCTGAGAAATCCGGTGCTCTCAAACCCGGAGCTACTATTATCGAACCCACTTCGGGCAATACCGGAATCGGGTTGGCATGGATCGGTGCGAGCAAGGGCTATAAGGTGGTCTTGACTATGCCGGAAACTATGAGTGAGGAGCGCAAGACACTGCTCCGGGCGTTGGGAGCGGAATTGGTTTTGACTCCGGGCAGCGAAGGTATGAAAGGTGCGATCGCCAAGGCTGAGGAATTGCAGAAGGAGATCCCCGGCAGCGTGATCATGAGCCAGTTTGACAATCCTGCCAATCCTGAAATCCATCGTCTTACTACTGGTGAAGAAATCTGGCGCGACACCGACGGACAGGTTGACATTCTCGTGGCCGGAGTCGGCACGGGGGGTACTCTCTCCGGCTCTGCAAAGGCACTCAAGGCCCATAAGCCCGAGGTGAAGGCTATCGCAGTAGAACCGGCTACTTCACAAGTTCTGAAAGGGGAGGCCCCCGGCCCGCACAAGATTCAGGGGATCGGAGCAGGATTCATTCCCGACAATTACGATGCGTCGATTGTAGACGGCATAGAGGCTGTCAGCGATGACGAGGCTTTCGCCGCAATGCGCGAGTTAGCCGAAAAAGAAGGAATTTTCGCCGGAATATCTTCGGGCGCGGCCTTAGCCGCCGCACTAAGATTGGCCGAACTCCCCGAAAACGCCGGCAAGACCATCATCGCTGTCCTTCCCGACACCGGCCAACGCTATCTCTCCATGCTCTAAAAATTACCAATAAATATTGTCCCGCTTCAAAATTTGAGGCGGGACAATATCTATTTAGGCTTTCATCCCTTTATCACACCGGGAAATACTATAGGGATAATTTCGCTCCTTATACATCAAACGTCATTCGGTTGATAATGCTGTTTGCCGGCAGACAGAGCATGGAGACGAGCGCCGAAATATCCCTTCGGTTGTCAATTAGGTTAATGGCATTTACTGTGGAATGTAGATTCTTTTCCCATCGAGAGATTTCTGTTTCATCCGGCAACTCGGAACTTAAAAGAATTATTCGGCAGACATAATCGGAAACGTATAGATACTTACCTCGATGATTTTGCCAAATTTCAATAATTCCTTGAGATATCTCAGAGTCTGAGATTAAAATATCAATATCACGCCAGGCTTTCAGGAGATTATCGACATTATCCTGATTGGGGGAAAAGAGTCGAATAGCGTTATTTTTTGACAATTTACTGTGGATCTCCTGACTCTCAGTCATCACAGCCACCTTACATTCCGCAGCTATAAAGATTTCTGCAACTTTTACAACCGCCGGATTCTCACTTGCGATCAAAATTCTCTTCGGTGGAAACGGAAAATACAATCCCCCCCGACGCCGATTCCGACCGGAACCGCCATATTCGCGTCCGACCTTCCCGCTACGAAGGTCCTCCATCTTTCTTTCCAAATAATTATCCGCCATAACAACCGCAAATTTACTCAAATTCCTTCACTCCTCCAAACTCTCCCACCCCCTCCTTCCTCCAAAAACAAAGATTTTGGTAGTTTTATCCGGAATTTGGGTAGTTAAAAAGTCGGAAGGATTTTGTAACTTTGCAGTATTAAATCTTATGCCTTATGGAAACTATTAAAAACAAAGAATTCGGGGGAGAACGGCCTCTTTTCGGAGAACGGGATCTAAGACTGGAGAATGTTATAATCCATGCAGGTGAGTCTGCTTTGAAATGCTGTAGTGATATCGAAGCCGATAATTGCACTTTTGAAGGTAAATATCCTTTCTGGCATGTTGATGGATTTAAGATTACCAATTCTCTCTTTACTCCGGGTGCAAGAGCGGCTCTATGGTATTCTCGCAACTGCGAGATGACAGATACTCAGGTCGACGCACCGAAAATGTTTCGTGAAATGGACGGTATCCGTCTTCGGAATGTCAATATCCCCGATGCTGAGGAAACCCTATGGCATTGCGATAACGTGGATATCGAGAATGTGAATGTCGAGAAGGCTGATTATCTCTTTATGCACTCGTCCAATATTCGGATCCGTAATTGGAAACAACATGGGAATTACTCTTTCCAGTATTGTCGGAATGTAGAGATCCACGATGCCGAGATTCATTCCAAAGATGCCTTCTGGGGAACTGAAAATGTCACTATCTATGACTCGGAGATAAGCGGTGAATATCTGGGTTGGCATTCTCGACGTCTTACGTTGATCAGATGCAGGATCTCAGGTACTCAGCCACTGTGCTATACCCGCGACCTGCGGCTTATAGACTGTGAGTTCGCTCCCGATTGCGATCTTGCGTTTGAGGATGCAGAGGTAGAAGCAACTGTTACCACTCCGATAACCAGTGTCAAGAATCCCAGGCGCGGATATATCCAGGCTCCATCCATTGGAGAAGTTATAATTGACGAACATTCCAAGGCAGATACGCCCGTTAAAATCATAACCGATAATGAGTAGGTTCGATGAACTGACCATACGTCATAATTCGGGATCCATGAAATGGGATGCCGAAGGGGACGGACCGGATATCATACCTTTGTGGGTAGCGGATATGGATTTCCGGACCGCACCCGCTGTAGATTCAAGAACGAAGTGCAAAATCCATGCTGCTCTTCCTTGATCCTCCGG
>CAYTOR010000181.1:0-3938 GCA_964439505.1 uncultured Sangeribacter sp. | reverse complement strand
ACCGGCTTTAGAAGTCAAGTTAGTAGCGGTACAAGTTGTAGAAATATTTTTAAGAAGATATCCATCCGGACAAGATATCTCCATGGTTCCTCCATTATACATGCGAATACCATCACTCCAAAGGCGGCATCCGGATTCATTTTTGGCAGCAGCATTGGCTGTCTTGAAGGTGATGCTGATCGGATCCTGGCTGATGATAGTACCTTCATCGATATAATCCGAAGTAGTTCCAGAGAGACGTGTAAGTCCGTAAGTCTCGTTCTTGAAGTCGAACGTTACGGTCTCCGTCTGAGCAACTGCGTAGCCTGCTGAGAGGGCTACCGCCGCGAGAGAAAGTAAAAATTTTTTCATTGATTGATTATTTAGTTTGAATTAGATTTTTCAGTCTTTTAATGCTTTACTGAGGTTTGCAGATACTTCGATCTGTCTATGCCACAAAATTAGTAAAAAAAATTCATAGTAACGTTAAAATTTCATTAAATATAAAGGTTGCCAAAAAAATTATTGACTCTTGCTTATTTATCCCGGGCAATTTCCCTGATATTGATTTATCTTGATTAAGCTTGAGTAATCTACAATAAAAAATCCTTCCCGAACGCTCGGGAAGGATTTTTATAGATGTCCTGCAATATTATTTTGCAGTGTTGGATCGGAATTTACTTGATGACAACTTTGGTCACCTTGCCGTCAGCAACCTTGACGTAAACGCCGGGCACGGGGTTCTTTACTTCCACGCCCTGGAGGTTGAAGTAGGTAGCCTCAGCGTCGGCAACTTCGATTACGTCGGCCCCTGTCAGGTCATCGTACACAACAGTGCCCATCAGATAGATTGAATGGCCGGTGTAGACCTGATCACCCTTGTAAAGATAGAGTGCGCCAGCGAAGGGAGTTCCTTTCTCATCAACTTTGAAAGTAAGAGAGTCGGTCTTCTGCAGATTCATGCTTGTGACGAATTCAGCGGGAATCCATGCTTCTTCCTCAGTGGGTACGCGGAGTGAACCGGGAACACCTATATCCTCCATGTTGGCACCATAGAAACCATCCCAACCTTCCGGAGCGGTAAAGATTACTTCGAGAGAATCTTTCTGAGTCGAGCCGGTAAGAGTAATCAGAATCTGACCCTCTTCTTCATCATATTCCTGGCTTACGTTTACAGCGTCACCGTCAGTGATAACTTCAACTGAAGTCGGGAAATCAGTCGGGAGCGGTTCGGGAAGTTCCTCAACGAGAGTATAAGAAGCCGGATAGAAGACGGGTTCGCCATTAACGTTCTTGACCATGATGCCGGTCATGTCATAGATACCGCGATTAAGTGCAGATGTGCGGTTTACGAGTGCGATCACTGCGAGAGGGCTGCCATCGGAAAGATTACCCATGATAAGGCCCTTTTCCTTGGGCACGCCGGGAAGAGTTGCGTTCTTAAGGACAACGACTTTATATTCGGTTACCCCCTCGAAGTTTTCAACTTCCTTGAAGGCCTCAAACCATCCGTATGCAGAGCCGTCGGAACTTGTGGTAGTCTGCCATATTTGCATGTCGGGAGTAGAAACATTAGTAGCGGTCCAGTTGCCCGGAATCATTCTGTTTTTGTCGAATCCGGAGATGCTAACAGTGTCGCTGACCTTATAGAGCACTACAGGTGTGCCGTCGTTAGACTCGCAGAAGATGTAGCCTTCATTGATATTTTTCTCAAGTTCTGCATCATAGTATGAGCCGGTTGTTGAAGCTGCCACAATGAAACCGAGTCTGGAGTTTACGGAAACCTTGTCACCTTCTTCCGGAGCGAGGATAGCAAGCTGATCGGCTTTGAAAGCGGCATTCAGGACGTAGAGTTCGTAGGTTACGGATTCAGGATCATATTCAGGATCGTCAACGGAAGCAGTCACGGTCACGCTGCCGCTTGTCTTGAACGTAAGGGTGGAACCTTCGATTGAGCCGAGTTCTTCATCGTCGATTGTCCATACGATGGGAGCCTCATTCGGATTGTTGAGGTTTGAAGCGAGATCGATGGTCTTTTCAGCAAGTGATACAGTTACATCCTTATTTACAACTGAGAGGTTGGGAACTATAAGTCCGCTGCCTTCTTCCAGATAGTAAACGTTGATGTCGGTCAAGAACTGGTTGCCGTCAACTGTTGCAGTGACTTCTACATTGTCACCGTCGAATGTAACGGGAGCTTCCCAGGTGTAGACATAATTCTGGATAGTGCCATTCCATTTTCCTTCGGGAAGAGTAGTGCCGTTTACAGTGACAGGATCGATCCATCCACCGATGATTTCAACTTTCTTGATCTGGCGACCGTCGGTGCTGATCGTGAATTTGCTCGTTCCTTCTACAGAAGAGGAAGTAGGACGGAGCTGCAGGCCTTTTGTAGAATAGTAGTAAGCCTGAGCAGCTTCGGTAAGGGTCAGTTCTACGGGAGCTACAGTGACGGAGTAGGGAATTTCGAGTTTGGTTACTGAATTGGAAGTAGCACCTAAAGCAGCGGCGAGGTCGATGGACGTAGACTTTTCAACCATGGGCTTGGGAGCTTCGCCTGCCTTGTATTCAATGGGATAGAAATAGACAGACTCTTTTCCACCATAGACGCGAACTGCAACGACTCCAAGTACGTCGTAAGCACCTGCGGGCTCAGAGGCTGTTCCGAACAAGTTGGTGACAACTATCGGTTGGTCTTTGACAGTCATGTTCATTATCTGACCTGATCCGGGAGTGCCTTCATCGAAGACCACACTCTTAAGCCATAATACCTTGGCAACGTCGGCTGAAGTGATGACGTTCACCTCGGGATATTTTACTTCCTCAGTGGGAGCGCCTGCGGCGAAAATCGTTCCGGTCCAGGTCACATCGCCGTTGGATGTATTGTTGACAGCGAACCATCCGGCGGGGATGACGCTTCCTACTTTGTAGGTACCTTCGGTGAATTCATATTTTAACGCGACGGCATTGTTTTCGGGATCAACTCCCCAGATATAACCTTCCTTGGATGAAGAGTAGGTGACAGTGATCGGGAAATCTATTTTCACTACGTCATTGACGTTGGGAGCCATCGTCAGAAGTTGAGCGGCGGAAGTGGCGACGGGAGTCACTTTGAGTTGATAGGAGGCAAAGCCGGCTGCAAACTCATCGTTGCCGGATGTGAAGGCAGTGATAGTAGTAGTGCCCCCTCCGACCAAGGTAACTGCTCCTGTCTCATCCACTGTAGCGACTGTAGTCTTTGAAGAAGACCATGTCACCGGCAGATTATTGGGGTTGAGAAGTTCAGGTGCTGTAAAATCTTCACCAAATACTGTGGAGACTTCGGATTCTGTAAAAGCCAGTCCGGGTTCTTTCTGGTCGGCGGAGCCGGCTGCATAAGTGATCTCCAGAGTTTTGACGTATGTCATGCTCTGAGGAGTTCCGAAAGAAAATTCAACAGATTCTGAGGCTCCTTCCCAAGTATAGGAACTTGCAGATTCAGTAGTTCCGTCAACTGTAATAGCTACATTTTTATTCAGTGTCAGGACGACTTTGCTGAGGATTGCTCCGGGAGCAGCGATTGTCAATTTGTGATTGCTTCCGGACGGCAGGAGTTGCATTCCGGAAGTAGTCACCATTCCCTTGTTGGCTGCTAAAGCCCAACCGCCGTTTCCGCCGGCGGAGAAAGTCAGGACTACTCCTTGCTCCGAGATCTCAAACGGATCTTCGATTGCAGTCGGATTGTTGACTATCTGCCGCGCTAACCCGAAAGCGGGAGTCGTGCCTGACCCGGTAAAGGTAAAGCTGGCTTCCGCTGCCATAGCGCTTGCGACGGATAACACCGCTGCCGCTAATGAAAGAAGAAATTTTCTCATAGATTAATATATGTTAAATAATGGAATTTTGAGTGTTTTATTAGCCCAAGAGTCTTAGACCCCGTCCCACAAAAAATGTTAAATTCCGGGTCGCAGATGTGCCCC
>CAYTOR010000180.1:0-3949 GCA_964439505.1 uncultured Sangeribacter sp. | reverse complement strand
TCCAATACATATCTTTAGCTTTTTGATTTTTCTTTTCTATTTAATTTCTATAATAAGTTCAGTTTTCCAGTTGCGTCTCCTTATAATCGTAACGTCAATCCTATGCCTTTGTTTTTAGCGGATCTTGATATTAAAGTCACGATAACTTTATTTCTTTGGATTCCACACGATTTCTTCGATCCCGGAGCGGAAGTTCAGATATCTGGCCATGATGAAGAGCCAATCCGAAAGGCGGTTGAAGTAGCGGCATACCGCCGGATCTACCTCCTCTTCTTTCGTCAGGGCAATGATCCTCCGTTCAGCTCTGCGACATACCGCACGGGCCACATGCGCATGAGCCGCACTTTCACAGCCTCCCGGCAAGATAAATGCGTGGATTTTTGGAGTAGCAGCGTCGAGTTCATCTATCCAGCCCTCTACTTCACGAATACATTCGTCAAGTCCGGAGACCGGTGGAAGACCTGTTCCTCCCGGTCGCGACGCCAGATAACCACCGATGTCAAACAGTCGATTCTGTACTATCATCAGTTCATCCTGAAGCGAAGACTCAATATCAGGCCGGGATGCGACCACCCCGAGGAATGACGAAAATTCATCGACAGTGCCGTATGCGTCAAGTCGCAAACAATCTTTTCCGGCACGCTCTCCACCTACAAGTGAGGTCGTCCCGTCATCCCCTCCTCCAGTATACAATCTGCTTTTATCCATGCACATCAATGCAATATTAACCTGACAGAGCGAAAGAACCGGTACATTTCTTTCCCTACGCCTTGCTATGGATTAAGGCATAAGGAATCCGGCCGGAATCTTTACCTGCTCTATGAATTTTTAACGCTTAAGGAGTATAATTGTTGCGGATATCCCATACTTTTTTTGTAATTTTGTATGTTGAGGGAATATCTAAGTTTACAGGCTCTCCGGAATATGTTCTGCCTGAGTTCTTCGGGATATTCCAATACCCTCATTCCCAATCTATTATCTGATGAGCGAAAAACCATATATCGTTTCAGCCCGTAAATACAGGCCCTCGGATTTCAAGAGTGTTGTCGGACAGAAAGCCCTTACCGACACTCTGAAAAATGCCGTATCGAGCGGACGTCTCGCCCAGGCTTACCTCTTCTGTGGTCCCCGCGGAGTCGGAAAGACCTCTTGCGCCCGAATCTTCGCCAAGACTATCAACTGCCTCTCTCCCACTCCCGATGGAGAGGCATGCGGAGAGTGTGAGGCATGCAAGGCTATCGAACAAGGTAGCTCCTTTAATATAGTCGAACTCGATGCAGCTTCCAATAACTCCGTCGATGATATCCGCAAACTGACCGAACAGGTCAACATCCCCCCGACGCAAGGCCGTTACCGCGTCTTCATCATCGATGAGGTCCACATGCTCTCATCCGCTGCCTTCAATGCCTTTCTGAAGACTCTGGAAGAGCCCCCGGCATACGTAGTCTTCATTCTTGCGACAACAGAGAAACATAAGGTCATCCCGACAATCCTGTCCCGCTGTCAGATATATGACTTCAAGCGTATCACCATTCAAGATACTGTAGAACATCTCCAATACGTCGCAGCTACGGAGGGTATCTCGGCCGATGTCCCCTCTCTCAATGTAATAGCCAAAAAAGCCGACGGAGCCATGCGCGACGCCCTGTCGATATTCGATCAGGTCGCCGCATCATCAGGAGGCGATATCACATACGACAAGACAATCGAATCTCTTAATGTCCTTGACTACGACTACTATTTCAAACTCGTCGAGGCCTTCAGCAAAGGAGACGTCCCCGAAGCCCTGATGACATATAAGCAGATACGCGACCGGGGCTTCGATTCGCTATTCTTCGTCAACGGACTCGCCGGCCATATCCGCGATCTTATGGTAGCGTTTGCCCCTGCCACGTCATCACTGCTCGAAGTGGCCGCAGACATTAAGGAACGCTATGTCAAGCAAGCCCAATCCCTGCCTATCGACTGGCATTACGCAGCGATGAAACTTCTCAACGATTGCGATTACCAATACCGCACTTCGAGCAATAAGCAGTTGCTCGTCGAGCTGACTCTCATCCGTCTCTGCCAGCTGAAAAATCCGCCTACGCCCCCTTTTGACCGTGTGGATAGCGAACTCATCCCCTTAAGCGACCTCGCTATTCCACACCCAAACTCGGTCGCAACCGTCGAGAGCCAAAAAGAGTCATATCCTCCCCGTCATCCCTTGATTACGCCCACTCAACCTGAAGGGATCCCCACTCAACCTCAGAATTCCCCTGCCGCTACCGTTCCTTCCGGACAACCTGCAGACAGAAATCCCGGGAAGGGTAATCCGCCTGCACCGGCTCGTAGAAGCAGAGCCAACCGGACTCCGTCCACCCAGACTTCAACATTCCGACTCTCGGAAGCAGTAGACAGCGATTCTTCAGCAACTCTTGACCGGGCCCACAACCCCGTCTCCGATGAAGATATGAATAGGGTATGGGAAGACTTTATTATCAGACATCCCCAAAAGCATATCCTTATCTCGGCCATGCGAAAGTCCGCTCCCAAAAGGAAGGATGAAGATACGTTTACCGTAACCGTTGACCATCCGGCCCTGCTACAATCCTTTGAAATGGAGATGCCGGCCTTGATAGGATACATCCGGCAGTCACTGCAAAATGACTTCCTGTCGCTTGAAGTAGGGATTGATCAATCCGTAGAAATACTAAAGCAGATCCCCCAGCAAGAACTCCTTAAAGAAATCATAGGCTCTAACGAAATCCTCGGAGACTTCCTTGCCTCCATCGATGCCGAACTTACATAAGCAAACGCTAATGATTATCCGATAATCTTAGCCGGATTATATCTAAAGGGATTTTATGAGCTGATGGTTTAAGCGCAATTGATCAATAACAAAAAATTTCGGGCCGCATCCTGTAAAGATGCGGCCCGAATGCATATTATAAAGTTGATCTTAATCCGGAATATTAATCCTCATTGAGGTTGACACGCTTGAAGCTTACTACGGCGAGACCCTTCTGAGTCTTGTCGAGGAACTGGCCTACAGTCATCGTTGCATCGCGAGTGTACTCCTGCTCCATAAGGCAATTCTCCTTATAGTATTTGTTGATACGACCGTTTACGATGTTGTCGATCATCTGCTGGGGAAGATTTGCAGCCTTCTGTTCAGAAGTAGTCTTGATGATTTCGCGAGCCTTAGCAGCGTCCTCTTCAGTAAACCATCCCTTGGCGAGATTGGAAGCGATGTGGTCCTCGCTGTCGAAGTGATTGGGATTCAGGCCGGCTTTCTTCAGAGCTGCGTCTACAGCCTTCTGTACCTGCTCAGTCTTAGTCTTTTCGATAGCTACAGCCTTTTCTTCCTCGATGATAGAAGCGGGGACAGCCTCACGATCAACAGCTACGGGATTCATAGCTGCAACCTGCATTGCGATTTCCTTACCGACTTCGGGGCTTACACCTTCAAGGTTAAAGCCTACGATAGTAGAAAGCTTATTGCCCAGGTGATCGTAAGCGGCTACGCTTGCAGCTTCAAGACATTCGTAAGCGCCGAGTTCCATCTTCTCACCCGTTTTGCCGATTTCGTCAGTGATATTTTCAGAAACAGAGCGACCATTGAGATCAAGATTCTTGACTTCATCAAGAGTCTTGGCGCCGGCAGCTACAGCTGCGTCGAGAATAGCCTTCGTAAGAGCGCGGAAAGATTCATTTTTAGCGACGAAGTCAGTCTCACACTTAAGGGCAACGATAGCTGCGAAGCCATCCTTGCAACCTGCGAGTACGCAACCTTCAGAAGCCTGACGGTCCTCACGCTTAGCGGCTACAGCCTGACCTTTCTTACGGATGATTTCAATGGCTGCCTCGATATTGCCCTCAGTCTCAGCGAGAGCGTTTTTGCAGTCCATCATGCCTGCGCCGGTCATGTGGCGCAGTTTCTTGATATCTTCAATAGATACTGCCATGA
>CAYTOR010000179.1:0-3992 GCA_964439505.1 uncultured Sangeribacter sp. | reverse complement strand
AAACCTCTTACAGCTGATTTATATCTATATGGGTGTCCAAAATGAGAAAGATACAGCAAAACTTTGACGTAAGGAATTTTTAAGCGTTAAAATGTGTTAAAACACTTAAAATTTCTTATTTGTCGGGGTTTTGACGCAGATATTCGTGGGCAGTTGCCGACAATTCGTCATACCATTCCTTGCCGAAGCGTCTTGTCAGCGGCCCTTCGAGGAATTGGAAAGCGCGGATACCTTTGGCGCGCCCCATGACCTCGGCTCCTTTACAGATTTTCCAGCGGTGGAAGTTGACCGCCGTAAAAGAATCATATTCCTTCAGGCGCACGGGATAGAGAGCGCAGCTGATAGGCTTGAAGAAATCATCTTCTCCCTCCCTGCGAGCTTTTTCAAGTGCGCAAAGGCATTTCCCGTCCGGAGCGAAGGTAGTAAAAATACAGTTGGCACCGTCCACGAGCTGAGTCACCAGATCTCCGTCGCAGTCTATATAGCTTACCCCTTCTTCCTGCGCGACCCTCCGGGCCTTTTCCGAGAGGTAAGGGAGTATCCGCGGCAGGAGTTCGGTAAGGCGCCGGCTTTCTTCCGGCAGCAGGGGCGCGCCGGCGTCGCCTTCGATGCAACATTCACCGAGGCAGTCATCCAGATCGCAATGGAAGAACCTTTCTACGAGATCGAGAGAGACAAGAGTATTATCACCTATCTGAAGCATTTTGGTTAAGATGGCGCTGAGGGCGCGGTTTATGAGTTAAACTTTTGTAAGGATCAGTCACTTAAATCTTAAGGTGAGATCTATTGAAGAGAGGATGTTTGATGTTATGAGGACCTGAATAGCTGCAAGGTCAGCGATTCGAAAGAATTGGAGTCGTTATGGAGTGGCGAGGAGGAGGGAGGAGCCGAGCAGGCGGTCGGCGCGGGAGCCGGGAGTGCGGAGCCAGACGTAGACGTTGTAGTCGTTGCGGGTTTCGTAGTGGTTGCCTTCGATGGGGGAGGGGTCGCCGGCAACTTTACCGCGGGGAAGGGCGACGTATTGATAGTTGTATGACCCCTGCTTGAGGGGGAGGGAAAGGGCGTAGGCACCCCGGTCTTCTATCCATCTCATGCGGTTGAGGTCAGAATAGCGGCGCCCGGTCAGTTCGCCTTCGACATATACTTCCGCATCGGGAATCCGATCCATTTCCAGGACAAAGTGGGTCAGGATATAGTCGGCTCCTAAGTCGGGGTCAGTGGAATTATATTCGTCGATCTTATAGCGTCCCTTCTGGGTCTGATCATAATAATATTGTCCGTCAGCGCGGGGAGTAGAGGTAAGAAGCCATGCGTTATACATGGGGTCTTCGTAAGCAGTGCGTTCGACTCCCATGCCGGGATAGTTGTTTCTGACCGTCTCGAATCGACGGTATTCATTGCCGCCGGGAAAAATCAGTTGGGGCTGATGATCATAGATATAAGCTGAACCCTGCATCCTGGAGGGTGCGCGTAGGATACGGGAAGTATCCGGCCGGGAATTCTGCAGGACTTCCACGAAGATATCGGAATAGGGATTATATGTAGAACTGTTGCCCAGAGGGGTCAGCGCGAGGGAAAGCTGCTGAAGGTCGGAATTGAAACTGCGGTCGGTCCGTCCGTCGGCGCTTCCGCTGATCGCCGTCAGATTCTCCGAGACGCGGAAGCGCGTCTGCAACAGGGTCCGGTCCGGGTCATCGGCATCATATACCTGAAGAAGATAATTACCCGAAGCGAGCGGACGCAAGCCTTCCTCCGGAATGGAAAACTTATAATTGACATAATGGACGAAAGTATTCGTCGAATACCCGTAATCCTCGATGTCAGCCTGATTGAATCCTTCTACGTATTCCGGTTCTGACAAGGCCGACGGTTGCCAGTCGGAGTTGCAATGTATCAGCCGGGCGCGGAGATAGGATCGGTCCTCGGTCAATTCATCGAACGAGAGCACGAGCCGGTCAGAGGGGTTGTTGAGATTCAAGACCGGATCAAGCATCATGTTATCGTTGAGAGTCAGCGTAACGGTTCGAAAGTTAGGGTCGAAGGCCGCAGTCTCCGTATTGAGGGCCAATGCGGGGAAAGCTGAGACAACGAGAATTGATGAGAGGAATATCTTCTTCATGTTGGAAAAATTACCATTCAATTGGAGTTTGGCCGTGCGCTTTCAGCCATTCATTTGCCTGAGAGAAATGATGCTGACCGAAAAAGCCGCGATGAGCTGAGAGAGGGGAGGGGTGAGGAGAGGTCAGAATCAGGTGCTTGGTAGGATCGATGAGGACTTTTTTTGAGATTGCGTCCGACCCCCAGAGCAAGAATACGAGCCCTTCCCGCTCCCGGCTCAAGGCCCTGACAGCGGCGGAGGTAAATTCCTCCCAACCTTTTGAGGCGTGCGACTTAGGCTGCCCTGAGCGGACCGTTAGGGCGGAGTTGAGCAGCAATACTCCCTGCTCGGCCCAGCGGGTAAGGTCGCCGTCAGAGGGAAAAGGCACCGCGACGTCTGAAGAAACCTCCGTGAAGATATTTCTTAGCGATGGGGGGAGGGCCACTCCCGGAGCAACGGAGAATGCGAGGCCGTTGGCTTGACCGGGCCCGTGATAGGGATCCTGGCCGAGAATGACAACTTTAGTCTTATCGAAGGGGGATGCGTCAAAAGCCGCGAATATCCTGGACGGGGGAGGGAAAACGGCACCGGGATATGTTGCATATTCGTTACGTACGAAGTCAGTAAGCCGGAGGAAATAATCTTTCTGAAACTCCTCCGCCAACGCTTTCTTCCAACCCTCTTCAAGACGGATATCCTTCATTTTTTTCAGATTAATTTTGCGGGATAGGAATTAAATTGCTAACTTTGCAAAGTGAATCCCATGACGCACCCATAGTTCAATGGATAGAATAATGGATTCCGGTTCCATCGATTGGGGTTCGACTCCCCATGGGTGTACTCTTTAAATAGAAACGCCGTCCCGAAAGATTTATTTTCAGGACGGCGTTTTTATTCATTCCATTTTCATTTTTCTAATCAATATTCTACGAAAATAATAATGCCGGATTCGTCAATACGGATCCGGCATCATTATGGTTATGAAAAGATTATTCCTGAGCGAGGATGAGGGCCGAGTAGGGAGCAACGGTCATGTTGCCTCCGAGACTCGCGCCAAGGTCAGCGTCGGGGGAAATCTTGCCTTCGATAGCTACGATCTTCCAATCTCCCTTGGGAATCTTGACGGTCTGCGCGTGGTCAGCACCGTTGAAGACTACCTTGATCTCCTTCCAAGCGTCGCCGTTAGCGTGGTTTTTGAGAGAGTAGGAGATGAGGTTGGGGTATTTCTTGGAATCATATTTATCGAATACCAGATTTCTGGCGATATCTTTAGCCGTCGTCATGCGGAAAGCGGGATGCGCCTTGCGCAGGGCAATAAGGCCCTGATAATATTCGAAGAGATCATGATTCTTCGCTTTCAGGCTCCAGTCGATAGCATTGATCGAATCGGGGCTTTTGTAGGAGTTATGGACACCCTGCTTGTCGCGGAAGATTTCTTCGCCTGCAAACATGAAGGGAGTGCCTTGGGAAGTGAAGATGATAGTCTGGGCAAGTTTGGCGGCAGCCTGGCGTACGGAGTCGCTCTCTTCCGGCATTGACTTGCGGAGTTTATCGGTCAGAGAGAGGTCATCGTGGCATGAGATATAGTTGACGATCATCTCCGGGCTCGAAGCGTACGGGAACTTCGAGTTGGCGCCCTTCTTATAGTCGACCTGCGGATGAGCCGTAGCGGCTACGATACCGATCTTGACGGTCTCCTCGACGCCCGGTTTGCCGGTAGCGAAGCCTCGGTCAGCCGCATTGGTATAGTGACCCTTGATGGCGTCGCGGATATCATCGGAGAAGACAGCGATATCAGTCATCTTGCTGACATTTTCCTTCAGGGCGCGCTGATCGACGGGGAGCGGAGAGTCGCCTGCAGTCCAGCCCTCACCGTAGACGAAGATCGAAGGAT
>CAYTOR010000178.1:2361-4004 GCA_964439505.1 uncultured Sangeribacter sp. | reverse complement strand
CAAGATGGGCAAGAGCGAAGGCAACTGCATCTACCTTATCGACGACGAGAAGACACTCCGCAAGAAAGTGATGCGCGCCGTGACGGATGAAGGTCCTAAGGAACCGAACCAGAAACCGTCGCAGCCGGTGGAGAACCTCTTCACCCTGATGGACCTTGTCAGCGAGCCCGACGTAGTGAAGCATTACCGCGACGCCTACGCCGACATGTCGATACGCTACGGCGACATGAAGAAGCAGCTCGCCGAGGATATCCTCAAGACTACGCTCCCCATCCGCGAGCGCATCCTTGATATCCGCGACAACGACGAGTATCTGTCGAAGGTCGTGAAGCAAGGAGCCGAGAGAGCCCGCGCCTACGCAGCAGATACCCTGCGCGAAGTCCGCTCCATAATGGGCATCAGATCTATCTAAAGATTCCGGTCCGATTGAAATGAGGACTAAAGGCAGGGGTAAGCCTGCCTTCCGCGGATATGAAGATTCCGGTCCGATTGAAATGAGGACTAAAGACAGGGGTAAGCCTGCCTTCCGCGGATATGAAGATTCCGGTCCGATTGAAATGAGGACTAAACTGAAAGTTCTATGAATAAGATATTTAAAATATTGACGGCGGCTTTGGCCGCTGTCTTTTTATGGGGCTGCAGCGACCGCAACGCCGAGTCGGACCGGCAGGTCATCGCCGTTTCCACTCCTGCTGTCGGCCGCGTCGTCTCGGAGATCGTCGGCGATCAAGCCGAGGTCATAGTCCTCCTGCCCGCCGGAACCGACCCGGAGAATTATGAACCGGACATGGCCTCGATGAAGCAGCTCTCGAAGGCCGACGCCTTCGTCTCTCTGAATACCATCGGTTTTGAAGAGAAATTGGGCAATTACCTGACCTCAGCCCGACCGGAACTGAAACAGATAGACCTCAGCACGGGCGTCGAACGCCTGCAGGACGGCCACGCCCACGGCGACCCTCATCTGCTCTCCTCCCCCGCCAACGCACTGACCGTCACCGCCAATGCCGCCCAAGCCCTCGCGGCTCTATATCCCGACAAGGCGGAAATCTTTTCGCGTAATACCCAAGCCTTCACATCAAAACTGCAGGATATCGCCAAGCAGACTTCGGAACTGCTCGCCGACGCGAAGGGACGCACTTTCGTAGTTACCCATCCGTCGCTCAGCTATTTCGCGCGGGATTACGGACTCGACCAACTCGCTCTCGAACAGGACGGCAAGGAGGCCTCCCCCCGGCAGCTTGACGACCGACTCCGCCAAGCCGCGACCCGCGGAGCCGTCGCAGTCTTCTACGAGCAAAGCCACAGCCCTCAGCAAGCCAAGCAGGCCGCCCGCGAACTCGGCGTTGAAGCCATCCCCATCGACTTCAACGCCGCCGACTTCCCCGACCAATATCTCCGCGTCGCAGCCGCCATCGCCCGCCCCTAACCCGCCGAAGGCGATTGTGGTCCGATTGAAATGAGGACTCAGAGATCTCAGAGTCCTCAGAGAGCTCCGAGAGCTCAGAGTTCTCCCCCCTCCTTTACCGGGCAGCGGCTTCAGCCGCTGATTAATCTCCCGGATCTCCCCTCCTTTACCGGCAGCGGCTTCAGCTGCTGATCAATCCTCCGGCTTCAGCCGCTGATCAATCTCCCGGCCCTCCCCC
>CAYTOR010000178.1:0-2261 GCA_964439505.1 uncultured Sangeribacter sp. | reverse complement strand
AGCTGCTGATCAATCCTCCGGCTTCAGCCGCTGATCAATCTCCCGGCCCTCCCCCCTCCTTTACCGGGAAGCAGCTTCAGCCGCTGATCAATCCTCCCAGAGCGCCCGGTTCTCCCGGCCCTCCCCCCTCCTTTACCGGGAAGCAGCTTTAGCTGCTGATCAATCCTCCGGCTTCAGCCGCTGATCAATCTCCCGGCCCTCCCCCTCCTTTACCGGGCAGCGGCTTCAGCCGCTGATCAATCTCCCGGCCCTCTCGCTATCGAAATCTCCGATTTCCTTTTACAAATCAAAAAAGTTTTTGTAACTTTGCATTTCAATCTATACCCCGCGCGAGCGCCCCATAGCGCAACCGCGACTGCTACGTAACATCAATTCTGACACGATGGATAAGAATACAATCTATGGCCTCGTGCTTATGGCACTGGTTTTCGTAGGTTTCCTATGGCTCCAGCCGAAGAAAGAACCGGCGAAGGAGTCTTCCGACGCCACCGAACAAGTGGCCTCCCAGCCGGCCGCCGGCTATGACGCCCTCTCGGCCAATGACCTCGAATGGCTGAAGAAAAACCTCGCCGCCAACGGTGACCTCTCCGTCGCCGATAACGGTCAGCGCGTCTATACCCACACCGACCATGAATTTAATCTGACCCTCGCCGGCGATTCCCTCTACGGCACCGCTACCGTCGCCGGGCGGCAGATCCCCCTCGCGGCTCTCTTCGCCGAGGATCATGCCGGTCTGTCGGAAAAGGAGCAACGTCAGGTCATCGCTGACCTGCGCGAGATGTCGACCTCCATGGGCCGATACGGCAAATTCTCGCGCTTCCTCACCGGCAAGGACGAGAAGGTCAAACTCTCCAATGATGTCATCGAACTCACCCTCAGCAGCAAATCGGGATCCATTACCCGCGCCGAACTGAAGGATTACGATACCGAATACTCGGCCGACGAAAGCAAGAAGGTGAAGAATAAGGTAGTCATCTTCGACGGACCCACCAACTCCTTCAACTTCACTCTGCCCCTGCCGCAGGCCGTAGAGACTAAGGACCTCTATTTCACTCCCCGTCAGCTCAATGACTCCACGCTGCGCATGGCTCTCGAATTCGGCGATGACGCCTATTGGGGCATCGAATATACCCTCCCGAAGGGTAAGGATTACGTCATCGGGATGAAGATAGTCCAGAACAACATGGACCGCGTCATCGAATCCAACAACCGTATCCTCACCCTCGACTGGACCCAGCAGATAAAGCGTCAGGAACAGGGCCGTATGTTTGAAGAACGCAATTCCGGCATATTCTATAAATTCGCCGGCGGAAGCGTCGAGAACCTGTCGGAAAACAAAAACGACTCCGAAGAGCGTCAGGCCAAGGTCAAATGGATCGCCTTCAAGAATCAGTTCTTCTCCTCCGTCATGATCGCCGACAAGAACTTCAATATGGCCGACATGGAGTCGAAGGTGATCAAAAACTCTGATTATCTGAAGGATTGCGCCGCCAAAGCGGAAGTCAACGATTACGACTGGCGTTCCCCAAATCCCGTCAGTTTCGACCTCTATATCGGTCCTAACCTCTATCCCCTGCTCTCAAAACTCGACAAGCAGATATCTCCCGATGAAGACCTGAACCTCACCCGCCTCATACCCTTGGGATGGACACTCTTCCGCTGGATCAACGTAGGAATCATCATCCCCGTATTCAGCTTCTTAGGTAAATATATCGCCAACTACGGCATTATCATCCTCCTGCTGACTATCTTCATCAAACTGATCTTGTTCCCCCTGACCTTCAAGTCTTACAAGAGTCAGGCCAAGATGCGTGTCCTCGCACCGGATATTCAGAAGATCAATGAAAAATATCCCGGCAACGACAACGCTATGGTGCGTCAGCAGAAGACAATGGCATTGTACTCCAAAGCCGGAGCGAGTCCGATGTCGGGATGCCTGCCGATGCTGCTGCAGATGCCGATCCTTTTCGCGATGTTCACGTTCTTCCCCTCAGCTATCGAGCTCCGCGGCCAGAGCTTCCTCTGGGCCCACGACCTCTCCGCCCCCGACGCGATCATCTCCTGGAGCGGCAATATACCGTTGGTGACACAATACTTCGGCAACCATATCTCACTGTTCTGTCTCTTGATGACGGCTACCAACATCATCTATACCTACATCAACATGCAGAACTCCCCCGGACAGATGCCGGGAATGAAATGGATGATGTATCTGATGCCCGTATTCTTCCTCGTATTCTTCAACAACTACGCGGCCGGCC
>CAYTOR010000177.1:0-4021 GCA_964439505.1 uncultured Sangeribacter sp. | reverse complement strand
ACATCGCCGTTGCTACCAACGCAGGTCAGATCAAGACCGGTTCTGCAAGCCGTTCCGACCGTATGGCTAAGTACAACCAGCTCCTCCGTATCCAGGAAGAGCTCGGCAAGGAAGCTGCTTACGGCTATCCCTTGATCAAGCGCATCAATAAGTAATCAGGAATTGAAAATCCGATCTTATTCGAACGGGAACTAATCTATCTCCCGTCCTTTAAGAGAATTCCAAGATATCAGCAGGGACTCCCTAATCGGGGTCCCTGCTTTTTTATTCTATTAATACTTACAGGAAATTTGACAATTTCCCAAATATTTTGTAAATTCGCATAGGATGAGGGAATCGCAGAGACATTCCACGCCATTTAAGTATTGAGAATCTATAATTTATTTTCATGATATGGCACGCAAGGTATCTACAATGCAATGACGCGTCTCACGGTAGCGCCCTCCTACGTTTAATTATCTTTAAGAGCTGAACATGAAAGCTTACTTTCTTATGGCCTTCGCCATAGTATGTTACCTCTGTCCGCTGATGTCGATCGCTCAAAATCCCGTTCCTTTCCATTGCGAAAAGGATTCGGTCGAGATTCGCGAACTCATATCTTCCTTATCTTCGGACCCGGATTTGACATTCGGCCAACGAATCGCTTCGGCTGCAAAGAACCTGACCGGTAAAGGCCGGGATGACGGAATGACCACTGATTCTCTCTATTCTCTCCGGGTAAATGTCGACACTTTTACCCCGATGAGTTTCGTCAATTCATGTCTTGCTCTGGCGAAAGCTTCCCTATCCCCGGGGGCTGGCTGGCGAAGCTACTCGGAAGCTCTGCGTAATTATTCCTGCCGAAAGGGGGAAGACGAAGGTTTCCCTTCCCTATTCTACCATACCTCCGATTGGATCGGCGACAATATCTATCGCGGCAACTTCTCGGAAATGACGGAGCGCGTCGACGGCACCCGGAGCAAGACCTGGTCGCTCGATTATCTCGCCTCCAACAGCAGCCTCTTCCCCGTCCTCTCAAACCCTGAGACACTTGACCGGGTGAGAATGACCGAAATGGGATTCCGTACCCATAAGATTCCCTATCTTCCCAAGCAGTCAATAGGGAACAAGGATATTGTCTCCGATCTCAGGGACGGTGATATCGTAGTCCTTATTTCCGACAAAGATCGGTCGGACTTCTATACTTTCGGAATCGTAGCACTGGAAGACGACGGCCCTCACCTGATCCACTTCGACAGCAAGCAGGGGGAAGTGGTCGTGGAACCCGAACCTCTGAAACGATATTTCAATCTCGTCACCAAATATTTCTCCGGCTACCGCTGGATCCGCCCTCTCTGATGAACTCTTCCGATTTCAACCGTACCGGTTTTAATTCTCCCGACTTTAATTATCACGGTGACGTAGTCGCCTTCGACCTCGACGATACGTTGTTTCGCGAACGCGATTACGTGCGCTCAGGTTTCAGACTGATAGAATCCCTTCTTATCAACGACGGGTATCGGGCCGCGGGAATCGCAGCAGAGTTGACCGAGATCCTGCAGACCCGAGGGAAATATTTCGACCGGCTCGAAGATTGGCTCAATAGTGTCAACGCTCCGGCCGACAAACTTCTCGCACTTATTGATATTTACCGAAAGCATCAACCCTCCGACATCCGACTTGCTGACGGCGCAGGCCTGATGCTTGAGGAACTCTCGAGGCGCGGCGTCGTTATGGGACTCATCACTGACGGCCGCTCCGCAACCCAGCGGGCAAAAATCAAAGCGCTCGGATTGGAAAGATTCTTCCGCCCGGACAATATCCTCATCTCCGAAGAGACCGGCCATGATAAAACGACGCCCCATAATTTCCGGCATTTCGTAACGCAATATCCGGAGGCTAAACGCTTTTTTTATATCGGGGATAACGAACGTAAGGATTTCCGTTTACCCAATCTTCTGGGATGGATTACCGTCCGCCCGGATCATAATCCGGATAACGTACACGAAGATTTCATCAATCCTGACATTTTGTCACGTCCTAATTACATTTTGCCTGTTTTATCAGATTTTTTGGCAAAATTCCAACCAAAGAGTGACCAATAAACGTACTTTCCTGACACTGCTACTTCCTTTTTGCTACGAAATTATAGAAAATTGCAATCTTTGACCTAAAATTTGTCGCTATTTTTTTGGTTAGTAAGTTGCATTTTATTACCTTTGCATTGTCAAAGTGACGGATTCAGATTGACATCTGTTATTCACAATGACGCAAATATTTAAATTTCAAGCAATCACGTAATAACTCTTCCAATATCTACACCGGACTCATGAAAACCTCCCATCATTCTTTCCGCAAGCGTGGATACATCGGTAATTGCAGGACCACGAATCAGAAGACACCAAAAATTCTGATCATTTATACCGGAGGTACTATCGGGATGATCGAAAATCCCGATACGGGAGCTCTTGAACCGTTTAATTTCCAACATCTTTTAGAGAATGTGCCGAAACTGCGTCTTCTTGACTTGGAGTTGGAAAGCGTGGAATTTGAGAATCCTATAGATTCCTCTTCCATGAATCCTCAGCATTGGAAGGAAATCGCAGCCGTCATTGAAGAGAATTACCAAAAATATGACGGGTTTGTCGTGCTTCACGGCACCGACACTATGGCTTATACCGCCTCGGCGCTGAGCTTCATGCTCGAAAATCTCGACAAACCGGTCATCATCACAGGCTCCCAACTCCCTATAGGGGATGTGAGAACGGATGGAGAAGAAAACCTCATCACCGCCCTGCAGATCGCGGGGGCTACCTGTAGCAACGGACGCCCCAAAGTCCGGGAAGTTGCCATTCTGTTCGAAGATTTCCTGCTTCGCGGGAACCGCAGCACCAAACATTCCTCCGATAACTTCGCGGCATTCTCTTCCAACAATTACCCTCCTCTGGCGGAGATAGGAATGGGGATCCATTTCAATACCGACCAGCTTCGTCTCTCCGATCCGAAAGGTCCTTTCAAGGCCCGGTACGGAATGGATACCAACGTCATGTACGTTGATCTCTTTCCCGGTATTCAGGAAGGAGTCGTAAGACATCTATTTAATACTCCCGGTATCAAGGGAATCGTAATGAAGACTTTCGGGGCCGGCAATGGCCCGAGCGATCCTTGGTTTATCAAGACTATACAGCAGGCCGTAGACCGCGGTATAGTTGTGGTCAATATTTCCCAATGCTCCAACGGAAGTGTTAATCCTGAACTTTACTCCGCCGGACTTGGCCTTTCGAAAGCCGGCGTCGTAAGCGGTCGGGACATGACTTCGGAAGCTGCCATCACAAAGTTGATGCATCTCTTCGGAAGCGACAAGACAGGCGATGAAGTCATCGCCTCCATGAAAGAATCCCTCTGCGGAGAGATGACCATCGAATAAGGGGGATTTGATCGCTTTAGAGTGTAATCTCTTAAATAATAGAACGGGAAACCGAACTGACCAAGACCCCATCCCACAAAAAAGAAACTCGTTAAGTTATTAAGTTAAATATGGTAGAAAGAGCGGACCGACAGTGATGCCGGTCCGTTCTCTTAAGAGTGCGTCATATATACTTTTCTTTGCACGCCCGGACCTCTACTAAAGGGTATTAGGCATCTTTTCCTTCACAATTACGGAAAAATTTCTTTAATAATATCTCTATATCGCGGATTTTTTGTAACTTTGCGTTTGGATTCACTTTTCTCAAGAAAGAAAATTAAACGACACTAATATATTACGCAAATGAAGGCATACGTTTTTCCGGGCCAAGGTGCCCAATTCGTAGGTATGGGTAAGGATCTTTATGACAACGATCCCCAGGCACGTGAAATGTTTGAGAAAGCCAACGAAATTCTCGGCTTCCGCATCACAGACCTTATGTTTGAGGGCACAGAAGAGGACCTCAAGCAGACCAAAGTAACCCAGCCCGCCATCTTCCTTCACAGTGTGATTCTCGCCAAGTCCTTAGGCGATGAATTCAAACCCGACATGGTAGCCGGCCACAGCCTCGGCGAG
>CAYTOR010000176.1:0-4024 GCA_964439505.1 uncultured Sangeribacter sp. | reverse complement strand
AATTCGGGGCACATCTGCGACCCTGGATTTAACATTTTTTTGTGGGACGGGGTCTAAGGAAAAGAACTGATGAATTTCGCAATCATAGCAGCCGGAGAAGGTAGCCGGCTCGCGCAGGAAGGTGTCGAAAAACCCAAACCGCTCGTGGATATCGACGGGCGCCCTATGATAGGCCGCCTGTTGGAAATCTTCTCGCAGGCGGGAGGAGAAAGAATCGTTGTCTGCGTCAATGAGTTTATGAAGGAGGTGAAGGCTTATCTGGATGCCTTTAAGTTCGAGCCGCGGCCCGACGGGAGCGTCCCCGAACTTGTAGTCAAGGTAAAGACGACTCCCTCATCGATGCACACCATGGCCGAGATCGCCTCCGAAATGAAAGGCCATGGGCGATGGATCGCCACTACGGTCGACACTATCTTCCGCCCCGAAGACTTCAGCAGATATGTCAAAGCCTGGGAAAAGGCGCCGGAAGATATAGACGTGATGATGGCCGTCACAGACTTCGTCGACGATGAGAAACCCCTCTGGGTCGTGACGAACCCCTCTACTTCAAATGCCGCCATCTTAAGTGTCAGTTGCTTCTTGGATCAGGCTCCCGAGTCGCCCGAATATATTTCCGGAGGTATCTACGGCCTTAGCGATCCCGCCATAGAGGTTCTCGACGACTGCCTTAAAAACGGAGTGAGCCGCATGCGCAATTACCAAAGGGCATTGCTGAAGGCAGGGCTGAATGTCGAGGCTTTCCCGATGGGAAAGATCATCGACGTGGATCACGCCTCCGATATCGAAGTAGCCGACCGATTCCTCAAATCTTAATTTTACCCCCTACCTTTCCCTAAGTTATTTATGTCAAAGATAAAGATTGCCGCAGTCTCCCGTGCCGGCGAATTTTCTCCCAATCATATAGGTAACGATGCGGCCATACTGCAGGCCACAGTCGATCAGCTCCGCCGCCGTGGATGCGAAGTGCGCCAATATAACGAGGAGCAGTTCCTGAACGCCGATATCGATGAGGATATAATTCTCAATATGTGTCGCGAACCGGAATCCCTCACCAAACTCAAGGAACTGGAGGATGAGGGACGACTCGTGATAAATTCAGGATACGCGATCGATAATTGTACCCGCGAGAGAATGACCCGCCTCTTGCTTTCCAACGGAGTCCCTTATCCCGATTCACTGATGGTCGACACAAACTCCGACGCGCGCGATGCGCTCGAACGCGGCAATTATGAGCGTTGCTGGGTCAAGCGGGGAGAGTTTCATGCCAAACATAAGGAAGACGTCACTTTCTGCCGTCATAGGGAAGAGGTGCAGGACGTGCTTCATGAGTTTTTCTATCGTGGTATCAAGCGCGCCGTCATCAACCGTCACCTCGACGGCGACCTGGTCAAGTTCTACGGCCTTCGTGACGGTTCCTTCTTTTATTGGTTTTATCCCCTCGAGGGGCATCATTCAAAATATGGAGATGAACTGATCAACGGGTTGCCGAAACATCTTCAGATCGATGAAGATTATTTCCGTAAGATATGCGACAAGGCCGCGGAGGTCACAGGCGTGGATATCTACGGAGGAGATGTAATCGTCGGGACCGACGGATCAATCAGTATAATTGACTTCAACGACTGGCCGAGCTTCGCTCCCTGTCGTCAGGAGGCCGCACCTTATATAGCTAAGTATATATTGAATCTTATCCGTAGCCGTCAGAAGCAGAATGATAATCTGCGGAAGCGGGCGCGACGTATTTCCGCCACTGCGGAGAAAGGGGGAGAGGCATGAATACTTTCCAACGTCTCAGAGCGGAATACAGAAGTTCGCTGAAGTCCATGGATACCGAGGAGTCCTTCGATCTCATTTTCTATCGGCCGTTGGGCTTTATATGGGCTAAGATCGCAAAGCGTTTAGGCGTGACTCCGAATGCGATCACCATCGCCTCCATCTTTTTGGGTATAGGAGCCGGAGTGGCTTTTTATTTCAATAATCTTTGGATTAATATCTTAGGGGTAGTGTTGCTCGTATGGGCCGACAGCTTTGACTCCGCCGACGGGCAGCTCGCCCGCATGACGAAGCAATATTCCCGGGTAGGCAGGATTCTCGACGGACTTAGCGGCGATATATGGTTTTTCTGTATCTATGTGGCTATCTGTCTGCGCGAGAATGTCACGAGCGACTTCTTCTCCGCCCATCACTGGGTGATATGGGTTGGAGCCATCGTCACGGGGTTCTGTCACGCTGTGCAGGCGGCAATGGCCGACTATTACCGACAGTTCCATCTCTACTTCGTAAAGGGAGAGAACGGAAGCGAGCTCGATCGGGCCTCAGATCTATGGGAAAAATTCCATAGCCTCAGCTGGAAGAGGAATTTCTGGCAGAAACTCGTATTGATGTTCTATACGAACTATACAGTCGGCCAGGAGAAGCGGACGCCGGCCATGCAGCGGCTGCGTCGGGCGTTGGAGAAGGCTTACCACGGAAAGGTGCCCGCGGATTTCCGGCAGAAATTCCGCCAGGGTAGCAAGGGACTGATGAAATATACCAATATCCTGTCATTCAATACCCGCACCTTCGCTCTCTTCGCGGCCATATTGATCTTCCGGATGCCTTGGCTGTATTTCGCTTTCGAACTGACGGTGCTCAACGGAGTGCTCATATATATGATGTGGCGCCATGAACGTCTCTGTAAGAAAGCCCTGAACTGGGTAAATGAAATTCCCGAACAAACTCACCCGGAAAAATAAGTCAGCCTGAAGTCATTGTCGGATGAATGAGGCTGACTGAAGGTCTTCTGCCGGATGAATGAGGCTGACTGAAGTGTAAGGCTGCAAATAAGAGTCTGTATTATGATAGAATATTGCAAAGGGGTCAAGGGGTTGATATTTGATTACGGCGGCACGATCGATTCCGAAGGGGATCATTGGAGCGAAGTGATCCTGCGCGGCTGGAAGGCTGTCTTGGGAGAGGCCGTAGACCGTGAACTTTTCCGGGATGCCTACGTCGAGGGAGAGCGTGCTATGGCCCGCGAGCGTATTATCATGCCCGAGGATGATTTCCGCGAGACGCTGCTGAAGAAGATCCGGGTTGAGTTGAAATGGTATGTCGGCCATTCTCAGGCAATGATCGATCCCCGGGAGATTGAGGTGGTCGACAGGATTCAGTCACATCGGGAGGATATCGCCGGGAGGATAGCCGACGAATGCGACCGCCGCGCCCGTCATTGCGTGGGGGAAGCGACCGCGGTCTTAGAGCGTCTGCAGAAACGTTATCCCATGGTATTGGTCTCCAATTTCTATGGAAATGTCAATAGTGTACTGAGTGCGTACGCGTTGGACCGCTTTTTCGATGAAGTGGTGGAGAGTGCGGTGGTCGGAGTGCGGAAGCCCGATCCGAAGATATTCAAGTTGGGTGTCGAAGCCCTCGGGATGAAGCCGGAGGAAGTGCTGGTCATCGGCGATACATATAAGAAAGATATTCTTCCGGCTTTGACGATAGGATGCAAGGCAATATGGATAAAAGGGAAGGGCTGGACGGAGTCCGACGATGCGCAAGATTACCCGCATATCATCAAAAATCTCCAAGAATTGGAGGAATGCCTACTTTAAGGAATTTAACTAAAATCATCCCTATTGAAGTATTTTTAACTTTTATTCGCTAAATTGGTAGTTTGTTAACTTTTTTTAACATATAAGGTATTAGATTTTTGTTAAGAAAAATTTGCAAATTGAAATTTTGGCAGTAATTTTACGGCCGAAAACTCCTATCGGGAATCCGGTTTACCGGAGAGCGGGGAGGAAATAACTTGACAATTAAACTACAATAGCGATAAATTTTTCAAAAATTATGGCAGAAAAAGCTAAGGCACCCAACGGTAAGTTAGGTGTTATGATTGTCGGCCTTGGCGCCGTCAGCACAACTTTCATCACAGGAGTCCTCATGGCCCGCAAAGGTCTTGCTAAGCCCGTCGGTTCGATGACTCAGTACGACAAGATCCGCGTTGGTCGCGGCGCTGACAAGAAATATCTCAAATATA
>CAYTOR010000175.1:0-4033 GCA_964439505.1 uncultured Sangeribacter sp. | reverse complement strand
GGCGCAACGCATTCTCCTTATTCTTAGGCTGGTCGCGGGTCTCGGTATTCTCGATGAGGATCTCCTCTTCCTCTCCGGTATAGGGGTCCTTGAATTGATAACGCAACCGGACTCCGGATTCGACCTTATTGACATTCTGACCGCCGGCTCCACCGGAGCGGAAGGTATCCCAGCTTATCAACGCGGGCTGGATGTTGACTTCGATAGTGTCGTCGACAAGGGGAGTGACGAAGACGGATGCGAAACTCGTCATGCGCTTGCCCTGCGCGTTGTAAGGGGAGACGCGCACCAGACGATGCACGCCATTTTCGGATTTCAGATAGCCATAGGCATAATCACCCTCGATATTGATCGTCACTGACTTAATACCGGCGTCGTCGCCTTCCAGAAGGTTGGCGATCGTAGTCTTGTAACCGTGGCGTTCACCATAGCGGAGATATAGACGCATCAGCATCTGGGCCCAGTCCTGAGCCTCAGTGCCGCCTGCTCCGGCATTTATCTTGAGAACCACTCCGAGCTTATCCTCTTCGCGACGGAGCATATTGCGCAACTCAAGGTTTTCTATGTCCTTGAGGACAGCCTCGTATTGAGCGTCTACCTCCTCCTCCGTGACGAGTCCCTCCTTGACGAAATCGAAAGCAAGGTTGAGCTCATCGACCTGCTTGGCGAGGGCTTCGTATGATTCAATCCAGAACCGGATATCCTTGATCTTCTTCATCTGGGCTTCGGCCGCTTCGCGGTGCTCCCAGAAATCGGGCACGTGGGTGCGTAATTCTTCTTCCTCAACCTCGATTTTCTTGCTGTCGATATCGAGATATTTCTTCAGGGCATCACAACGCCCTGCAAGTTCTTTAACCTGATCTTGAGTAACCAACTTTATTATAGTTAAAGTATTGAATAATCTAAGTAATAGTATTTTACCGAGGCTGATGCCTACGACTTTTTGGCGGCGCGGCGGCGGGGGGCCGGAGCGGCGTCCTGGGCCGCCATGAGATCCCGGATCTCTTCTACGGTCAAGGCCATGGGATCCTTAGTCTTGGGTATCTTGTAGTTGACGGCCTTCTTCGCTCCCTCGGGCTTATAGGCGAAATAGGGCCCGAATCGGCCGTTGAGCAACGACAGACCGGGTATCTCGGGATAGTCCTTCAGATGATTGGCCGCATCCTTGGCGCGCTTAGCCTTGATGAGGTCTATGGCCTCGTCGAGGGTAATCGTCTCCGGGGTCAGCTCCTTAGGAATCGATACGAAAGCTCCGGCATGGCGTATATAAGGGCCGAAACGCCCTACTGCGGCCACTACCGTCTTATCCTCGAAATCTCCCAACGTACGCGGCAGGTCGAAGAGCTTCAGGGCTTCCTCCAAAGTCAACGTAGAGATGCTCTGACCGGAAGCGAGCGAGGCGAAGAGTGGCTTCTCCTCATCCGACGCCTCGCCGATCTGTACTACAGGCCCGAACCGGCCGATCTTGACCGAAACGGGGCGTCCGGTCTTGGGATCTATACCGAGACGGCGCTCGCCGACCTTATGATCCATCCGCAGATCGTTGATCTTCTCGATCGAAGGATGGAAACCGTCGTAGAAATCCTTTATCTCATTTTTCCAACCGAGTTTTCCCTCGGCTATTTCGTCGAATTTTTCCTCTACGCGTGCCGTGAAGTTATAGTCGAGGATATCGGGGAAATATTCGGTCAGGAAGTCATTGACGATCATGCCGACATCGGTAGGAACAAGCCGCCCCTTGTCGGATCCGGAAGTCTCGCTGAGAGTCTGTTGGGAGATCTTTCCGTCGCTGAGGGTCAGGACCGCATAGTTACGCTTCTCTCCCTCGCTCTCACCGCGCTTGATATAGTCGCGGTGCTGGATTGTGGAGATCGTGGGGGCGTAGGTCGACGGTCGACCGATTCCGAGATCCTCCATTTTCTTTACCAAGGTCGCCTCGGAATATCTTGCCGGGGGAGCGGAGAAGCGCTCGGTGGCCGTCACGGATTCCACGCCCAAGTCCTGACCGGGGGTCAACGGGGGAAGGAGTCCGGAGTCGGCGTTGGACTCCGCGGATTGATAGACCCGCAGGAAACCGTCGAACTTCACTACCTCACCTTCCGCACGGAAGTTTTCATCTATGCCGTCGGCTTCGATATCCACCAACGTCTTCTCCAGCCGGGCATCCGCCATCTGGGAAGCCAACGTGCGGTTGCGGATAAGGGTATAAAGTCGCTTTTCCTGCTCTGTACCGGGTACTGACGCTTTGTCTATATAAGTCGGGCGGATAGCCTCGTGGGCCTCCTGCGCACCTTTGGAATGGGTATGATATTTACGCAGATGATAATACTCCTCGCCGTATTTGGACTTCACTTCGGAGGATATGTCGCGTAGCGCCAGGTCGGAGAGATTGAGCGAGTCGGTACGCATATATGTGATATGTCCCTCTTCGTAGAGCCGCTGCGCCAGCATCATCGTCTGATTGACGCTGAATCCCAAGCGGCGCGAAGCCTCCTGCTGAAGTGTGGAGGTGGTGAAGGGGGGCTGCGGGGAGCGGGTAAGGGGATGGACCTTGACGTCCGTCACCTTGAACGCCTTCTGACCGTCGGCGGCTATTTTGGCGCGTATCGCTTCGAGCAACGCGCGGGCCGATGCCTCGTCGGGCATGCGGCGAGAAGCCTCGGCCTTTATCTCGTCATGGCCGGGGAGAGTGAAGAACCGGGCCGTCACGCGGAAATAGGGTTCGGAGGTGAAGGCATTGATCTCCTTTTCACGCTCGCAGATAAGCCTTACGGCCACACTCTGCACCCTCCCCGCCGAAAGGGCGGGCTTGATCTTGCGCCATAGCACGGGCGAGAGCTCGAAACCGACAATACGGTCAAGCACGCGGCGTGCCTGCTGGGCGTTGACGCGGTCTATATCGATACCACGCGGATTCTCGATAGCGGCCAGGATGGCGGGTTTCGTGATTTCGTGGAAGACGATACGCCGGGTATTCTCAGGCTTGAGTCCGAGCACTTCATAAAGATGCCATGCGATGGCTTCTCCCTCGCGGTCTTCATCGGAAGCGAGCCAAACGGTCTCGGCCTCCTTGGCAGCCTTCCTGAGAGTACGCACAAGATCCTTTTTATCGTCGGGGATTTCATAGGCCGGATACTGGTCGGCGCCCTGGTCGGGCCGAATCTCCCGCTTGCTCAGGTCGCGGATATGACCGTAAGAGGAGAGGACCTTATAGTCCTTTCCGAGAAACTTTTCAATGGTCTTGGCCTTGGCAGGAGACTCTACGATGACGAGATTTTTCATAAGAATATGAAGAGTTAGCGCCTAATGAAGGTGTAAGACGCTTGATTTCGGGCGCAAAATTACAAAATTTTTTGATAATCTAACAAATTGCTCCTTAATAATGTTAACTAATCCCCGAAAAAGCCTCCATAAAGCACCTCAACCGCACATAATTTCACCGATTTCTAATGAAAAATTCGAAATTTTTTTGTAAATTTGCAGTCAGTTAAAGTGCCTTCGGCACCGCGCACCGACCTTCGGTCGACTTGCGCTCTTTGCTGACCTGCGAATTTCATTTGCATTCTAATGGGTTCATGTGCCCACCCCCGGATTACGGGTATTTAGCGACATTGAATTTTTTATGGAAAATAACAATAACACTGATAACTCTCTTCAGGAAATCCCCGCAATGGCGGAGGAAGTCACCATGACTCTCGGCACTG
This sequence comes from uncultured Sangeribacter sp., assembly GCA_964439505.1. GTDB lineage: Bacteria > Bacteroidota > Bacteroidia > Bacteroidales > Muribaculaceae > Lepagella. The sequence goes on along the minus strand of CAYTOR010000175.1, from coordinate 329 downwards.
AGGAATCCCACGAAGCCGCCGACCCCAAGGAATATCAGGCCGACAACATTCAGGTCCTCGAAGGCCTGGAAGCCGTGCGCAAGCGCCCGGCCATGTATATCGGCGACATCTCGGGCCGCGGACTCCATCACTTGGTATATGAGGTAGTCGACAACTCAATCGACGAAGCCCTGGCCGGATATGCCGACCATATCGAGGTAACCATCCTGGAAAACAACTCCATCAAGGTCGTTGACAATGGCCGCGGCATCCCGGTCGACATGCACGAGAAGATGCACAAGCCGGCCCTTGAAGTAGTACTTACAGTGCTGCATGCCGGAGGTCAATTC
>CAYTOR010000174.1:0-4092 GCA_964439505.1 uncultured Sangeribacter sp. | reverse complement strand
TCGGGGCACATCTGCGACCCGGAATTTAACATTTTTTGTGGGACGGGGTCTAATACATAGATATATAAATATATAGAATTATTGGCTGAAAGTAGATTATTTTTCTTTGTAGAGTAGATTGAAATATCAGTTTCGGATATCCGATAATCATATGTTAGGTCTTCCAAACGCGCATCCTTATCCTCCCACTTTCATCCTTCATCCTTTCGGCGCTTATCCTTCGACCTCGCGCTATCATCCTTCCTCGTTGTGTGCGCTTATCACTCATCCTCCCTTTGATCATCATCTATTGGCCAGTGATCTTCTCTTCAAATTCCTCCCACGGAATATTGATCATGTTACGGATAGAGTTACGAAGGTTATAGACAGTCTGGTTGGAATAGTGAAACATGGAAGAGATTTCATCGGTCGATGCTATCCCGAGTTTCATCATTGCGATGACGCGGAGTTCCGGAGTCAAACGATCTGTCACTTCAATCTTTTCTTTCATATATTCATTAATATCCTCCCGAAAACTTGGGAAGATCGATAGGACAGCCTCGTCAAACAGTTCCTGAAATACGGTAATGGCAGATGTTTCGTTTCGGCGGCTTTTAGACAATTGAAGAGCATCCTCGTATTTGCCCGTCTTCAAGAGACGGTAGATGTTCTTCCGGAAATCGGTCAGTCGGGTTATATAAGCCGAATTTGCCTTCATAAGGGTCCGGATATAGTCTAACTTTAAGGCGTCAGCTTTTGCAAGAGCATCATTTTGCTCAGCCAGTTTTGAATTGATATCTTCAATCGTAGTGAGCATCCGGCGGTTAGAATGTAATGCTTTGATATACCAGATCAGAAGCATGACGGCTGCGGTCATCAGTATGCCCCCTACAATCAGAAACGTTCGGACATTACGATTTTTTTGCACTTCAGATTCATGGAAGGCGCGGTCAATTACGGGCATGATTTCCATTATTTCCGTTGTGCGGTAGGAGGCGTGGGAGAATTGCGCATCCTCGAACGCACAGGTAATATATTCGAAAGCCCGGTCGATATCTCCTTCCTCCAATAATATTGAGGTCAGAAATGTGAGAGATCTATATTCTTTTATACCTGAAGTGATATCCAGGGTGGCCGCGGCTGCTAAGTACTCTTTAGCCTTTTCTCGTTGTCCGGCTTTTAGATAGATTTCACCGATGGTAGCCAACATGGCCGGATCTTCCGAAAAATCGTATTGATGCTTAGCCTGCTCAATTGTGTTGACCGCATAATCATGAAGGCCAGAGTCGCTGTATCTTTCCGCTGTCAGAGTGTAATATCCACGCGAGTTCTTGTCGCTCAGATGAAGTAAGGAATCTGAATATTCCCCGAATTTTTTTCTTAGATCCATCTGATCTTCTTCAAGGATAGTGGATTTCAATTTCGTACGATAAGCTTCGCGCCGGACAGAGTTGAGATATTTCAGATGATAATCCTGCAGTCCCTTGGGATTCAAAGTGTCGAGAATATGAAGGGCAATATTTGCAGAACCTAAGCGGGTATAACCCTCTGCCAAATTGATGGAGGCCGATGCAATTTTGGATGGTTCTCCGATTCGGCGAGCGATATCCAGACGTTGACGCGCCACAATCAGTGCTGAATCTATGCGGAAGGAACGGTAATTTTCATATAGGTTGCGCAGGGCGTTATAACGCGCTGTGTCGTCAGTGGCGCGTTGATATTCTGCGATAGATTTCCGGATCTGCTCACGCCGAGGTTCTTCGTATTGATGGCGCATTCGGATGGTTTCATCCAGACGTTTAAGCTGCTGATGGTCTCTATTAATCATAGTCCAAGCCAATACACCTGCAAAGATAATTAGCAACGACAATCCTATGAATAAAAAGGGTTTCTTCATGGTTAATTGACGACGAGATGGATGAATCCCGGAATGTAGAAGACCATTTAAGACAACATGAATAAAATAAATCCGGCCGGAATACATTACATTCCGGCCGGAACGATGAGGCTTATTTGGGTTTTCCTATGTCTTGAGGAAAAGACTTAGGAAAAGAGTTTTAGATTTTGCTTTCTACGTCGGCGAGGATTTCTGCTTCGAGGCGGGCGCCCTCTGATTCAATCTCTTTGCCGCGGGCGATAAGTTCTTCGGCTTTGGCCCTGTCTTTAAGGCCTCCGGCATTGATCTTGACATTAAGGAAGGCTCCACGTACAGCGGCGCGGGCGGCAAGCGTGCCGACACCGGCATCCGTCACTGATGACTGATTGCCGTCGTCGACCATCTTGCGCAGCAAGGGGAATACCTTGAGGGCGGTCTTCATAGTGCGCAAGGGTACCTCGGTAGCATAAAGCGTAGCCGCTTCCATGGCTATGGCACGGGCCGCTTTCTCCTCTTCAGTCTTTTTCGGCATTGCGAATACGTCCATGATGCGGTTGAAGGCGGCTGTGTCTTCATCGACAAGGTGGAGAAGCTGATCCATCAGTGCCTGTCCTTCTTCGGCGGCGTTGGAGAATTCCTCCCAACGGTCATCGTAGGCAGCTTTGTGAGCAGTAAGATTGGCAACCATCGTACCCAATGCCGCACCGAGTGCTCCCATATAGGCCGAAATCGAGCCGCCTCCGGGTGCGGGACTCTCGCTGGCTGTCTCTTCTGCCAGGCCTTTGGCAGTCAGGTCGATGAGTTTTTTCTTTGAAGTATCCTCGATGAGATATTCGATTACTTTCTCGCGGGGATCGAAGGGCTTGAGTTCGTCAAGTCCCATGGATTTGACGGCAATGCGGATGATCTCTTCTTCCGGTATACCGACGGAACGGTGCTGCTTGCGAAGGAAATACTTTCCGGCATCGATGAGAGTGCGCTTGGGTACGAGTCCGACGATCTCAGTGCCGGTCACGCGGACGCCGCGTTCGTCGGCCTTGCGGCAGACTTCGTCGAAGGCAACGTGAAGAGGTACGGTGGCGATATCGGTAATATTCATCGATACTTGGGCGATACCGTATTCGTCGATATACCAACCGATGGCCTTGGTGCCCTTCAGAGTGCCGGGGATCATGACGGGTTTGCCGTCAGCGTCCTTGACGGGTTTGCCGGTGACTTTTCCTCCTTCGCGCATGGGGCGTCCTTTTTCGCGGACGTCGAAGGCGATAGCGTTGGCGCGGCGGGTAGAGGTAGTGTTGAGATTATAGTTGACGGCGATCAGGAAGTCGCGTGCGCCGATAGTTGTGGCGCCGGTGCGAGCAACATCTTCATCGAATGGACGGTTGCCGAAATCAGGGCCCTTTTCCTCGCTGCCCATTTTCTGGGGGAGGGCTTCATATTCTCCTTCGCGGCAGACAGCCAGATTCTTGCGCTCCGGGCGGAAGGCGGCGGCTTCGTAGCAATAAGTAGGGATGTTGAGTTCTTCGGCTACCCGCTCGGCGAGTTTGCGGGAGAGTTCGGCGCATTCCTCCAGAGTGACACCGGCCACGGGGATAAGCGGGCAGACGTCGGTAGCGCCCATACGGGGATGCGCTCCATGGTGATTGCGCATGTCGATCAATTCGGCGGCGCGCTTGATGCCGCGGAAAGCAGCTTCGGTGACATCTTCCGGAGAGCCGACGAAAGTGACGACGGTGCGGTTTGTAGCTTCTCCCGGATCAACATCGAGCAGGCGCACGCCCTTTACTGAAGTGATTGCGTCGGTAATCTGTTTGATTTTCTGAGGATCGCGTCCCTCAGAAAAATTGGGGACACATTCAATAATGCGGGTTTCCATCAGGTATTAGGATTGTAAATTATGAATTTTTTACGAAATTAATAAAAAGGGATGAAAGCAGCATAAAAAAAGTAAAAAACTTTCGTCATGGGGTAAATTTTTTAGCGATAGTATTGCGTAAATCGTTTATTTTTAGTAATTTTGCAACGCTTTGAGGAATATTCAGAGCGCATTTGCCGCTAACTGGTTATGAGATAGCCTGTTAGTAGGCGAGTGTTGTGTGTCGGATATGATATGTAAAATTGAAATGTCCGATGCGGACCAAACTAAGAACAGAACAATTAAAATAATATATCAACAGAATGCCTACTATTCAGCAATTAGTAAGAAAAGGACGTACGGTTCTTAAAGACAAGAGCAA
>CAYTOR010000173.1:0-4180 GCA_964439505.1 uncultured Sangeribacter sp. | reverse complement strand
GTCTTTCCGGTGAATTTTGCCCATCTCTCCGGTCACAATGCTCGCATTGCTCCCTCCGAGATAGACAAAATTCCCTCGAAAATACACCGCCCTGAATTTAACATTTTTTGTTAGACGGGGTCTAAATCTACTTATTCGAGTTAGTCAATATTTCCAACGGCACTCCTCCCAACATCGCGGCAGCCTCCGAATAAGAGCTCCAGAAAGAGCCAAAGATGCGCCCCGTGCGGGAAAGGATCAACATCTCTGCCGCAGCATCAAGCATCCCCTCCGGACTGTTACGCTCCGCTACGCGCCGGTTGAAACGGATCCGGTCGCCATATTTCTTCTCCAGCCGACTCTTCACCTCCTGACTGTCCGATGCCAAGAATATCTTGGCCTTAGGATTCGCCTCCAATATCTCATCAATTTTCTCTTCGAAGATCTCTATCGGACTATTGGCGATCGAAAGATGATTGTCCGTCTGCCTGATATGCATCCCATAGTCAAACCTTTCCACCTCCCCCTGCAACTCTCGGGCCCTCCGCTCTACCTTCGCCGAAAACCGGAAAAGACCTCTGTAGAGATCCTCTCCAAACGGATAAAACACCTGCCCCGAAAATATCAGCACCTCCCTTCCGGATGCCAACGAAGAAGGTGCTATCAATGACGGGATTCTGATTTTCCCGATTCTGCGATGATCATCGATAAGCGTTGAGGAGCCGATCTCCTTCAGCAGTTCTTCCGGATGATCCCCATACCATTCCGAATTTATATTGTCGTATACCCTGACTCCATAGAAGGGAATCTGGAGCAACGCCGGAAAATAAAGATTTCTCTTCCCAGGGGGAGAAACGCGGAATCGTGACCAAGCGGAGTGCAACGTCGTCAGGCTGAACGGCAAAGTCCTTACCGGAGGAGCCTCAAACAATTCCTCAAATTCCGACCGCAACTCATCGCATACGCACCAAAGCACACGGCAAGCCGCTCCCGCATCCTTCGCAAGAGCGACCCCGGCCGCTATAGCCCGCATCCTGTTGGCCAACCCGCCGGCCGCCACCACATCAATCCGCCGTTTCTTCATTTCCTCAGAATCAGTCAATTCCCCAACCCAAAGACAATCCTCACTCCTCCCCTTTCCATCCGTCGAAAGCCATGTAAATTCATCCCGGTTCTCCCCGACCGTAAAATTACATCAAAACAACCGTTCCACCAAACATTCCCCAAAAAAGTCAAGTTTTCGTATATAAAAACTTGACTTTTTATTATATTTGCATATCAAATAAGGCGAGGATCTCGGTTTTGACCGAGTCAGAGTATACAAAATATTACCCACATCTGCAACCGATGAAAAGCGAGCAGGTAAAGATGGTATCCTAACGGGAATATTGCACCGGCACGCCCGGTGGCAACAGTCAGTGAGAATTTCTTTCGGGAGATGATAGATTCGTCGGAAAGGAGACTCTATATCTATGAGAGTACGGCATGACGAGGATTGATTCCACCCTTATTCCTTACCCCGGACTTTATACTTAACTTTGCCGCTCATTATTCACAACAGGATTCTCAATCGGATTCACACTGGGATTCGTAATGGGATTCACAATGGGCGACTAAATTGAAACTTAACTATCTATACCTTATTATGAAGAGGATTTTATTTATTTTTGCGTTAGTAGTGTCCGCTGGACTGACCTGCTTCTCCAGAAACATTGCAGTGGTCGACTCTGTCGCGGTTGTCGATATTGATTCGGTTGCAGTTGTGGATATCGATTTTGCCGCGGATGAGGATTCCGTAGCTTCACTGCCTCAGCCCGAACGGAAAGACCTGACCGGTCTACGGATATATGAACTTTGGAAGTTGGCGAAGTGGAAGGACAAAGACGCCCTGATGGAATTAGGAGACCGCCATCGTTATGGCCGAGGTGGTGTGGATAAGTCCATGATCATGGCTTTAGCTTACTATTCCGAAACTGATCTTGAAGTTGAAGACTACATACAAGCGACCGCCCCTGAGAATCAGCCTGACGAATTACTGATTTTCGATAATGTCGGGCGGCAGTTCATGACTGACTTCCATCTCGAACAGGACCGAGAGGCCTCCCTCAGCCGGATTAATGCAGAGATCTACAAACTGCCCCTTCCTCTTCCCCAATGGGCTGCCAAGGCCAAAGAATGGATGGCGATCCCTGCCGCAGAGCGCACTGAAAAGATAATGCCCTATTTACTTCATCCGACAGACGGAGACGCGTGGATAATGGGATTAAGTTTAATCGGAGGAGATGAAAATAAAGTTCTCCAGAATGTGCTGAAAGGCTTAAGCCCTCAATATATGTCTGTTATTGACAGACTGACCGACAAGATCCCACTCGTGGCTATTCCTGCAGCCCGCGTCATGTTGACCAAATATTCCCCTATAGGGACACCTGAGTACCTTCCCGAAGCAATGGAACTTTATAAAAGAGTCGACCGGTTAGGGTTGCTCGGCCGCATCGACATGCTGGATATCCTGAAGATGGTGGAAGAGAAAGGGCAGGACGTCGCCTACCCCTTCTATTTCGACGACCTGGAGAGATTCCTTATTCTCTGCCCCCCGGAATTCAGAGAACTCTACGAAGATCCGACGATGCCGATCGATGAAGAGTGATAGATTTGGCGCAAATCTGAATCTTTATCCATAAATGACTAACTTAGGACTTGACATGAAACGGATTTTGAAAATAGCAGCCATCGTCTGCTTAGTGCTCTCAACAGTGATGCTGACAGGTTGCCGCGAAGAAAAAGTTATTCAGGAAGCTTCCGAGGCACTGCAACAGAGAGAATACGAAGAGGCATTGGACGATATTCTGTCACTGAGCGACCGCGCAATCCTCGGATCAGATACGCTTCAGAGGATGTTGTCGACGGCCTACTACGGGCTTGCCATGAAACCCATGTCCCGGGCAACCTACAATTGCACGGATATGGATTTCACCTCCGGAAAGGATACCGTACTATTGACTGATGCAAATCTGCGCGGAGTAAAGGTATATACATATCCCGGAATGAAACTCTCCCGCACCCTCATGATGCCCGATGACGATGAATTTTTGGCTATCGATATAAGTCCCGACGGCAAGTCTATCGCAGTCGCAATGGAAGACGGATCAGTAAAACTGATGGACCTGGCCACAGAGAATATCACCGCGACCCTCCCTGCCCACCAGATCCGGGTGCGCGACGTGGTATTCCTGAATGACAGCGTGATCATATCATGCAGCAATGACCGCAGCGTCGCCGCATGGGATATAAAGAATCGCAAAGAGATCTGGAACTCCTACTCCAACTCGCGCAACGTCAAGAATCTTCAGTTGAGCAGGGATAAGACGCTGTTGGCGACCGCTTCCAACGACGGATCCGCCTGCATCCTCGATCCCAACGCCATGGGTCAATTGAAGCAACAAGTCATCCATAGTGAAAACTATGTCAACGATGCCGCTATCAGCCCCGACAACAAATATCTCGTCACCGCCTCCGGCGACGGCAACCTCATCCTTTGGGACATCCTTGACGGACAACAGCTCAACCGCGTCGTCCTTGGAGAATGTATCTCAGCGGTTGATATTTCTCCCGGCGGCAGTCACATTTTGGCCGGAGGAGAAAAGAATGTATATATCGTAGACGCCAAGAGCGGCCGGATAGTGACGCAGATCAATACCTTCCGGACCCCCGTATGGGCCGCTCAGTTTGTCAACGACAAAGAAATCGCATTTGCCGACAACAGCCGGTTCTGGCACGGCCCCTTACTACAAGGCCAGGCCCTCATCGACGCCGCCCGCAAGTGGCAGGCCGAATAACCGTCTCTTCAACCAGCATGGCTCGAGTGGCTTTAGGGTTAGCCTGTAATATTTTAAGTAATCTCTCTTGTAGTCATAAGGGATTTTTCACTTTTCTGACCACTTTTCTGACCACTTACCGGACGCCAATAAGTCACAGTAGAAGCTGAAAGTTCAGTCAGGCTATTCAAAATACTGCCCTTAGCTAAGTAGGTATGAGATTTTCTTTGTAAATTTGTAGGTGGATTGACAACGGCATTGGCATTGTCATAAACGGCTTTTTGATCAAGTGCGCAATTACTCATAACAAATGCATAGATATACAATAGACCAGCTTAAACAAATGCGTGAGTCAGAAGATCACGTAGAGTTCAAGAAAGGTGAAC
>CAYTOR010000172.1:0-4213 GCA_964439505.1 uncultured Sangeribacter sp. | reverse complement strand
ATAAATATTTCGGTCCGGAAGGTGAACTTTATAAGAAACGTCAGTCGCTGATGAAGCCGATTCAGGAGGATGTCTATAACGCCGTGAAGGCCGTAGCTGAAGAGAAGGGCTATCAGGTCATTTTTGACCGCGCGTCTTCCCAAAGTATCGTCTTCGCCTCCCCGCGCATCGACGTAAGCAACGACGTGCTCGCCAAACTCGGCTATTCCAAATGACAATTTAATTTCAAACCGATATGTTAAAGAAAATCTTTTTGATGCTCGCCGTCGTCTTCAGCATGGCGGCTTCCGCTCAGACCCTTAAAGTAGGTCTTGTCGACACTAATGCTATCCTCGGTGCCATGCCGGAGGTCGCTGAGGCTCAGAAGAAGCTTCAGGAGACCAACACCAAGTATGAGACTCAGTATAACTCTCTGCAGGCTGAACTCCAGAAGCAATACGAAGAGCTCGCCAACATGAAGGATGATGTCCCCGAACTTATCCGTAAGAACAAGACCCAGGCCTTCGCCGACAATCAGCAGAAGCTCCAGCAGTTCGAGCAGCAGATCATGCAGGAAATGCAGAAGCAGCAGGGCGAACTGATGGCCCCGATCTATCAGAAACTTCAGGACGCAATCCAGTCTGTAGGCAAAGAAGGCAACTTCAGCCTCATCCAGGCTATGGAGCCCCAGCTGACTTTCTATTACAGCGCTCCCGTAGAGGATATCACTCCTCTGGTGAAGACCAAACTCGGCATCAAGTAATTTGCCCCGAAAAGAAATAAATTACCTGTACCATCATAGTAAATAGATTATCTATTATAATTAAATAAATCAATCGCGGCGGCCTCTACAGCCGCCGCGATTGCAATCCGGACAATGCAAGGACCTATCGGCATCTTTGACTCAGGATATGGAGGCCTGACTATCCTTAAGGAAATCCATCGCCGGCTGCCGGAATATGACTATCTCTATCTCGGCGATAATGCCCGCGCCCCCTACGGCTCGCGAAGTTTCGAGGTGATCTATGACTTCACCCTCCAGGCCGTACGCTATCTCTTCGAACGCGGTTGCCACCTGGTCATCCTGGCATGCAATACCGCCTCCGCCAAGGCTCTGCGCTCCATCCAGCAACGCGACCTGCCGGGCATTGATCCATCGCGCCGCGTCTTAGGAGTAATCATCCCTACGGTTGAAGCTATCGGACAACTTTCCGAATCCGGTCACGTCGGCGTGGTAGCGACGCCGGGGACTGTCAAGTCCCGCTCTTATTCGATCGAGACCGCAAAACTCTTTCCGGAAGTTAAAATTACCGAGATGGCTTGCCCGATGTGGGTACCCCTGATCGAGAATAACGAAGCCCACGGCCCCGGAGCCGACTATTTCGTTGAGAAATATTGCCGCCAAATCATGGCCAGCGACCCGAAGATCGACACCCTCCTTCTCGGCTGCACCCATTATCCAATCCTCTACGATAAGATACGCGCCGCGATGCCCGACAACGTCAACATCATCCCCCAAGGTAAACTCGTAGCCGACAGTTTGGCCGATTATCTTCAGCGACATCCCGAAATGGAAAGAAAATGTTCGAAAGGAGGGAGCCTGCAATTCCTGACTACTGAAAGCACTTCTAAATTCAACCAACTCGCCGAGCTCTTTATCGGCCGCCCCGTCAAAGCCGAACGAATCCAACTCGTCTAAGTCCCCAAAGGATGAGATCAGCCAAGGACGCGATTCCTCCCGAAGGTAGGGATGCGATTCTTCGCGTCCACGGAGAATAAGAATTATCCCCAATTCAGATTAAACATGACCTACACCGAATTAAAAGAAAAAGTGGCGCTGCTCCCCTACGAGGAGGCCGTCGCCACTATCACAGACTATTTGAACGAAAATCCTAAATCAACCGACGCTCTCACCCTGCGCGGCATGAAGCATTTCGGCGCCGGTCAACGCGCCAAAGCTATCAATGACTATCTCGCAGCCTTAGAGATCGACCCGGACTGCAACGCCCGTCTCGCCCTCCAGTCGGCCAACGAGATCCTCGACTTCTACAATAAGGACCTCTTCAATCCCTAAGTCCCTGTAATCATCATTCCTATCCGACCGCCCGGGCCAGCTTATTTATCTCGCATAAGACTCAATGCGTCTCCCAAGGAGCGAGCATGCCGCTGCGGGAAGCGACCGACATCCTCCGGCTTCCGGCTTCATCACGGCGATTACGCAGCGGCGAACGCCGCGGCGCCGGCATACCTTGATAAAACATCAGCGGCCGAACCTCACTCCAGCCTCTACTGTGATTGCGGATAAAGACATTCGCCAATCCGTTGAGCTTGCTGCCGGCATATCTTATCTCTCCGATCAAGGAAGTATAATCGGCTACATTATCCACCGTAAACTCCATGACCATCTGGCGCCCCTGCTCTATTCTTACATATATCCTGTCACCCTGACGGATATACTGCGAGGGATAATGACTGCGGTAATTGTGTCCAAACATAAGCCTATCGTTTTATCGGGTCTATAACTATACCGCAAAATTATCTCCTTACACTGCATAATCATTGCAGTGTAGATTTAAAATATATGCCTAAATGTTAATATTTGCTAATTTAGGTCGATTTATCAATCTTTATCATTCGGGAATCGGGGAAAACTTGTAGACTTTAGGATTTTTTTGTAACTTTGCATCTGTAAGAAGCCTCGCCGCAGGCTTCAGGTTAGTGTTAAGGCGCAGAAATGGTGGAATGGTAGACACTGGGGACTTAAAATCCCCTGGCCCTTACCGGCCGTGTGGGTTCGAGTCCCACTTTCTGTACTACGAAGTTTACTCTATAGAAACTTTTCTTCATGGTGGGATGGTCGGCCTATAAGTCCGGCCATCCTTTTAATTTCCCGGTCTGATCAGCGCTTCCTTGGTGCCTTCAGGATTCCGGAAATCCTTGAAGCCAAGTAATTTTAATCCCGCAGCGAAATGAACGTATCCCAACGCGGCGAAATAATGCCGGCATCCCCCATACGTCGCCTCGTGCCCCTCGCAAACCGCGCTGTGGAACGAGGTCTGAAAGTCTATCGGCTCAACATCGGCCAACCGGACCTGCCAACTCCTCCGCAAGCCTTTGAGGCCTTGCGCCATATCGACCGTAAGGTACTTGAGTATTCCCCCTCCGAAGGGTTGTTCTCTCTGCGGAAGAAACTGCAGGAGTATTATTCCCGCTTTAAAATCGACGTAGCCGTAGACGACATCATCGTCACTTCCGGCGGCTCGGAGGCTGTACTTTTCGCTTTCATGGCCTGTCTGGATCCGGGCGATGAAATCATCGTGCCCGAACCGGCCTACGCCAACTACATGGCGTTTGCAATCTCCGCCGGGGCTAAGATCGTGACGATCCCCTCTACCATCGAAACCGGTTTCGCTTTGCCCCCGGTGGAGGAGTTCGAAAAACTCATAACGCCGCGCACGAAAGGCATCCTCATCTGCAATCCCAATAACCCGACCGGCTATCTCTATACGATGAAGGAGATGCTCCAGATCCGAGACCTGGTAAAGAAGCATAATCTCTGGCTCTTCTCTGACGAAGTCTATCGGGAATTCTGCTATACCGGTGCCCCCTATATCTCGGCCTTCCATCTGCCGGGAATCGAGAATCAGGTCGTATTGATCGACTCGGTCTCAAAGCGCTACAATGAATGTGGCATCAGAATAGGGGCCCTCATCACCAAGAATGAACCCCTGCGCAAGAATGTGATGAAATTCTGTCAGGCCCGTCTCTCTCCTCCCTTGCTCGGTCAGATAGTAGCGGAGGCATCAATCGACGCGACTCCGGAATATATGCTGAAGACATATACGGAGTATGTGGAGCGCCGCAACTTCCTGGTCGACGGCATCAATCAGATTCCGGGGTGCTATTCCCCCATCCCTATGGGAGCTTTCTATACGGTGGCCTCCCTGCCGGTCGATGACGCCGATAAGTTCTGCGAATGGTGTCTCAATGAATTCAGCTACGAAGGCGCCACAATCTTCATGGCTCCCGCCTCCGGTTTCTATACTACCCCGGGTCGCGGCCGCAATGAAGTCCGACTGGCCTACGTACTCTGCAAGGAAGACCTCGCCAAAGCCCTCAAGGTCCTCGAAGAAGCCCTCAAAGCCTACCCGGGACGCACCCTCTGACCCCTCCCTCTCTTCCCAACCGAATCCGAAACATCAGGACAACCTTAATAAATTAAGGGTTAGCAATA
>CAYTOR010000171.1:0-4313 GCA_964439505.1 uncultured Sangeribacter sp. | reverse complement strand
CGGGAGGAACCGGCATACCCAACAGATTCATTTCAGCAAGGTTAGCACCTTTGCCACCGAGGATGTTGCGCATCCCGGCATTACCTTCGGCTTTTCCGTCACCGAATGTATAGATCTTCTGTGCCATTTAGTTTTTGTTACTGATTATATTAAGATTTAAGAAATTCGATCAATGGAGCGGAAATTCATTGGAGTTTAGTTTCCAAAATTTGTATCCACTCATTATAATTTCGCAAAACAAGACATACAGTCATACGGAGAGAAAAAAGAGTAAAGACTGAGCCGGATTGCAAAGTTAATAAAAAATTATGACTTTTGGAATTATATGTCCTATTAAGTGTCGGTTTAATTGAATATAGCCTTATTTAATGGATTCTATAGCCTATGATTTGGCTATTTTCGATAATTATTGTAACTTTGTATGTTGTCAAAGTGCCTGACGGCACCGCGCACCGGCCTGGCGGCCGATTCAAAGTGTATTACACTTACTCGCGATGAAAAATCTGAAAATTCTCCACGGCTTCTGGATCGCGTTGTTCGTCCTGAGCCTCTTACATACCGGGGCTCTCGCTGCCAACGAGGCCTCTCAGTCTCGGAGGTTCCCGGAACAAATCCAAAGACAGAAACTTCTTGACCGGCAGAAAGTGTTTTCTCTCGGCCAGACCGATACTACGGCTACCTCTCCGGATTCCGTAAGGGCTTTGATGAATATCTTTTACTCCGATCAGTTCCGAACCTTCAGTGATCCCGAAGCCCCTTATTTCATGATGATGTCCAAAGATGCCCATTTGGCGATGGGGGTCGGCGGGACTCTGCTCGTAAGAGGTTGGGAGGATTGGAACGGAGTCGTAGAAGCTATCGACTTCTCCCCTTACAACATACCGATTCCCAAGAATCCGGCCCGGCGTCAGCGTCTCCATGCCACTCCGGCCAACTCCGGATTTTTCTTTACCCTCTTGGGCCGTAAGACAGCCGTCGGCGACTTCTTCGCCTATCTTGAAGGAGCTTTTACCGGCTATCAGAAGACGGGATTTAAGATCCGCAGGGCATATATCCGCGCACGTGGTTTTACAGCAGGGTATGCCTTGTCCACTTTCCTTGATGTCGGAGCCATGCCAAGAATGGTGGATGGAGGGGTTTACAGTGGTGCTGTCGACAGAGCCAACATCCTTGTGAGGTATCAGAAAGACTTCAACTCGGGATGGAGTGTGGCCGGTGGGCTGGAATTTCCGAATACTTATATCGCGGACGAATCAGGCCTTACCGAAGCCTGCTCTCCGTATCTGCCCGATGTCGCGGCTTTCGGTCAGTATCAATGGGATCAGGGTTACAGCCATGTCCGATTGTCGGGGCTCATCCGTTCGCTCAGTTATCGGGATCTGATTGCCGAACGTAATCATAATAAGATGGGCTGGGGATTGTCCCTATCTTCAACCGTCAAGGTTATTCCGGAGTTCTCCCTTTACGGCGCGATCATATATGGAGCCGGACATTTGAGTTATCTGAGCGATATGAGCAACGGTTCGCATGATCTCGTCTCCGTCGCCGGCCGGCCGGGAGTACTTCAAGCCCCCAAGGCCTTCTCTTACTTTGCCGGAGCGAAGTATAATTTCAGACCGGACATTTACAGTACCGTTACCTTCTCTCAAGTCCGGAATTATGAAAATCTTCCGGCCGACCCCTCGGGTTATAAATATGGATTATGCGGGGCTGCAAATTTATTCTGGGAAATTACTCCGCGACTGATCATAGGAGCGGAATATATCATAGGGGAAAGGAAAAATTTTGATGGACAACATGGTTCTTCGAATCGCGCGGAAGCCATGTTCCAATTATCATTTTAAAGAGATTTAATGATGAAGTTTCGAAGTTTATTTCTGAGTCTGTCGATCATTTGCAGCGCTGGCTTGGGACTCATAATGGCAGAGCCGACATTGCCCAAGGTAACTATCATGGGCAAGACTTTTTATTACTATGAATCTAAAAGAGGTGAATCCCTCGAAGATATCGCCAAGCGGTATGACTGGGATGCGAATGTCTTGAAAAAGACCAATACTGAAGTTACAGGTAAACTTTCCGAGGGTACACTATTATATTATCCCGCTTCCAGGACATCCTCAAATTCGACTTCATCAAATTCGGATGTTGCAAAAACCGCATCCTTCGAAGTACCGGATACCCATACCCACATTGTCCGATCCGGAGAAACAGCCTATGGGATCTCCCGCCTGTACGACATTCCTATCGACAGCCTCTACGCCATGAATCCGGGGGCAGTCAATGGCCTCAAAAAGGGAGACCGGATAATCATCTCCCAATCTTCGCCCGCTTCGCAGACTTCGGCAACGACAAAATCATCTCTCTCAGTTGACTCCGCCGAAAGTCCCCTCCCCTCTCAAAAGGAAAATACGGCACAGTCTGCCGAGCCTACCGCATCTTACTCTACCGTTACTTCCGGCAACGGATATATTTATCATACCGTAGAGGAAGGCGAAAGCTTATACGGCATCGCTCATAAATACTCGACATCTATAGAAAACCTTTTCAGGTTGAATCCCGGGCTTACTGCCGGTAATCCGTCGAAAGGCGAGATGATCAGAATCACGCCGGAGACCATGAATCAGTCAACCCACAGGGAAATGGTCGAAGAAAAACATATCGACGGGATAACGAAATACAAAGTAAAACGAGGAGATTCCTGGGAGTCAGTAGCAGAAGCCAATAACCTCTCCGTAGAGGCACTCCGGGCCGCAAATCCCGGTATCTCAAAGATCAACAAGGGAGATCAAATCTATCTTCCCGTTGTCACTACTGTATCTGTAGAAAAAGATGTGGCCGACGTAGATCCGAGAAGTTTCAGCAGTCAGGGAGTACAGGAGATCTATGAAGAAGTCCATTCACTTCCTTCTCAATCCAATGATGCACATTTAACCTTATCTCCTGACGATATGGCCTCCGTAGGAATAGCCATCGTCTTGACAGATATCGGTCAGACTGCGGATGAAAAGCGTAGCAAGAAGAATAAAGAAATGGAATTCTCGCGCGGAGCTATCAAGGCAGTCGACGACCTTAAGAATAATCCCTTCAAGACCCGACTTACCATAATCGACGGATCGCTGCCGGCGGATTCAGTCTCCATACTGTTGACTGACTTTCATCCTTCGATGATTGTCAATACGTCGGATACCGAGATTCCTGACTACTTGCTCGCATATTCCGATTCTACCTCAACGATGTTGGTGAATGCCTTCAACGTCAAGGACGAAACGTATGTCAATAATCCTAATATAATTCAGTTCCTGACTCCTTCCTCCTATATGAATTCAGCCGTTGCGGAGTATTTCCCGAGGGAATATGAAGGTTATAAATTGCTGGTAGCCGGTAGCCCGGAAGCATCCGACCAACTCGGCAACATGATAATTCAGGCCTTCGCCGAGAAAAACCCGAATGGAGTGGAAGAAATACCGGTTGAAGAATTAGAAAGAATTGAACTTGACGATCAGGAAGGAAAATATCTGATCTATTGTCCACCGGTCAATCAAGCGGATGTCTTGGCATTGTTGAGAAACATCCAGACCCTCCGCGACAGATATATCCTGGCCGACATACGAGTAATCGGTCGCCCTAACTGGATCACATTCGCATCATCATCGAAAGAAGCGGAACTTAGGGAACTGATAGGCAACAATCGAGTGACCATTCCTTCCCGTTTCTATTTCGATCCGGAAGACTACGCCACCAAAAAGTTTATCGAGGATTACAAAGGTCTCTTCAACATGGGCCCGATGAAAGCCTCCCCAGTATATTGCGCCACGGCCTACGATATACTCACATATTTCGTACCCAATATCATACATAATCAAGGAGACTTTAACAAGACCTTCACTTGGAAACCGACGATCCAGTCTCCCATATCATTGGAGCGCGTAAGCAACTGGGGAGGAATCGTCAACAAAGCCGTCTATATCATCAATTACCAACCATTCGGGATCACAGACAAAGTCATCGTGCCGGCTCCCGGCCGATGACTCCCAATGTCCCTATCTTCATTTCCAGACATCTTATGAAGATATAATTCCCCTACGCCTATTGAAAGTATAGAGCCGATAAGCCTATTGGAGATACTGATTCGATAAGCCTATTGGAAATAAAAAAATAGAGATAAGATCGATATAAAATCACCAAAAAATTTTGCTGAATTGAAAAAAAGTGTTAACTTTGCAGAGTCAAGTCAAAAGGAATCTTTTGGTGATAAAAGCGGGGCATTAGCTCATCTGGCTAGAGCGTTTGACTGGCAGTCAAGAGGTGACCGG
>CAYTOR010000170.1:0-4363 GCA_964439505.1 uncultured Sangeribacter sp. | reverse complement strand
TTTGTGACCAAGGTCGGCATTCCATAAGTATCGTGATACGCCCTTACGAAATGATCGCTGGATGCCTTTGAGGCCGAGTAGGGAGAGTGAGGGTTATATTTCGTCGTCTCGACGAAGAAATCTTCACCGTAGGCATGATGATGCTCTGAAGACGCAGCGGTGGTAAACGGAGATTCTATCCCTTCGGGAGCAGTCAGTTCCAGAGCTCCATACACTTCATCTGTGGAGATGTGATAGAAGAGTTTATTCTCGAATTTGTCAGGAAGACTTTCCCAATATTCCTTGGCAGCCTGAAGCAATGCGAGGGTTCCCATTACATTAGTTCTTGCGAAGGTAAAGGGATCTTTTATCGACCGGTCCACGTGGCTCTCAGCTGCCAGATGGATGACGCCTTCAATTTGATTTTCGCGTATTACCTCACGCATCTTATCCAGATCCGCAATATCGGCCTTGATGAACCGGTAATTGGGAGCGGACTCTACGTCCTTGAGATTCTCCAGATTCCCGGCGTAAGTAAGCGCATCGAGATTGACGATAAGATATTCCGGATATTTATTGACAAAGAGGCGGACGACGTGGCTTCCGATAAAGCCGGCACCTCCTGTGATCAGGATTCTTCTTTTATACTGTGGCATTGGTAATCTTTGAATAAGATTAGATAATAATCTTTGATTAAGTATATACTGTTTTCAGCTCTCCTTTGGCGGCAGCCGGAGTTCTTATTGTTCCTTCTGCAGATTGGAGATGCAGACTTTCAGAGAGTCGGTCCAATACGGTATCTGCCGGCCGAATGTCTCCTTATATTTGGTCTTGTCAAGTACAGAGTAACTCGGTCTGACGACTTTTGACGGGAATTCATCGGAATGGCAGGGTTGGATATCGCATTTTTCCGCTGTCCCGATTTCTTCGGCGATCCGTTTGGTAAAGTCATACCAGGAGCAGACTCCTTCATTGGAGAAGTGATAGATCCCCTCGTTGCCTTCATATTTGCGGTTGCTGATGATGTCAACGATCGCCGCCGCGAGGTCCCCGGCGTAAGTGGGGGTGCCGGTCTGATCGAAGACTACCTTCAGCTGAGGCTTCTCGGAGGTCAGCCGCATCATGGTCTTAAGGAAGTTATTGCCGTATTCGCTGTAGAGCCATGCCGTACGGAGAATTATATTCCGAACTCCGCTCTCCTTTACGGCTTCTTCCCCGTGAAGTTTAGTGACCCCGTAGACTCCGGTGGGATTGGTGGGCTCCGTCTCCCCCCGGGGAGTGTTGCCTTGGTTGCCTCCGAAGACATAATCCGTAGAGACATGTATCAGCAGGCCGCCCTTCCGGGCCATGGCATCCGCTAAATTTCTGACAGCATCGGCATTGAGAACCTCCGCGAATTCAGCATCGTCTTCGGCGCGGTCCACGTTGGTATAAGCCGCGCAGTTGACGATAATATCTATATCCTTTTCTTTTACTGTCTTCTCTACGGCCTCTTTATCGGTAATGTCCAGATCGGCGACATCGGTAAAGATATAATTATCGGGGGCACCTTCGGAAGCCTTACGGATAGACGTTCCCAACTGGCCGTTGGAACCTGTGATCAATACATTCATTTGGCGAAATCAAAAGGTGAATCAAAATCTTTCAGCATCGGATGATGCTTGTCTTTCTCAGACAGGATGGCATCTTCCGGCTTTATGCCCCAGTTTATTCCCAAGGAGGTATCTTCTATTGAAATCCCTCCGTCGGCTTCCGGCGCATAGTAGTTGTCGCATTTATATTGGAATACTGCCTCTTCGCTCAATACTGCAAAACCATGGGCGAAGCCACGGGGAATAAAGAACTGAAGTTTATTTTCAGCCGACAACTCTACGGCGACATGTTTGCCATAAGTAGGAGATCCTTTACGGATATCAACTGCCACGTCCAACACTCTCCCCTCTACACAGCGCACGAGTTTCGCCTGGGTATAAGGAGGACGCTGGAAGTGAAGACCTCTCATTACTCCCCGGCTCGATTTACTCTGATTATCCTGGACGAAATCAATCTTGCCTACCAACTCATCAAACTCTCTCTTATTGTAACTTTCATAGAAATAGCCTCTCGCGTCCTCGAACACCCGGGGCTTAAGAATGACTACTCCTTCTATATCTGTCTTTATCAGCTCCATTTTTCTACATTTGAATTTTGAAGACTCTCCCCCTTATCACTCCGGGCTGTTGCCGTCGTTGCGCTCAAGTTCATCGATGACCTTCATCAGGTACTGCCCATATTGATTCTTCAACATCGGGCGCGCTATTTCTTCCATCTTCTCCCGGGAAATCCATCCATTGCGATATGCGATCCCTTCGAGACAAGCGATTTTCAACCCCTGACGCTTTTCCAATACCTCGACGTAAATCGAGGCTTCAGCAAGCGAGTCATGGGTGCCGGTATCGAGCCATGCGAAACCTCTGGGCAGAGTACTGACCTTCAGATTCCCGGCTTTCAGATAATCTTGATTTACAGTCGTGATTTCCAGTTCCCCGCGAGCGGAAGGCTTGATGTGTTTGGCGACGTCAACTACGCTGTTGGGATAGAAGTAAAGCCCGACGACCGCATAATTCGATTTCGGATGTTCGGGTTTTTCCTCGATCGAGAGGCAACGTCCCGATTTATCGAATTCCGCTACGCCGTAACGTTCCGGGTCGTCGACCCAATATCCGAAGACTGTGGCCTGATCATTCTTCTGCGCGTCCTCGACAGCCGTCTGGAGCATTTTTCCGAACCCTGCTCCATGGAAGATGTTGTCTCCCAATACCAGACATGCGGCATCGTCGCCGATAAAGTCGCGTCCGATGATGAAGGCCTGCGCCAATCCATCCGGGGAAGGTTGCTCGGCATACTCGAATCTTACGCCGAAGTCCGATCCGTCGCCAAGGAGACGCTTAAATCCCGGCAGATCCGCCGGGGTTGAAATGATAAGTATATCCCGAATCCCGGCAAGCATGAGAGTGGAAATCGGATAATAGACCATCGGCTTGTCATAGATCGGGAGCAACTGCTTGGAGACTCCTTTCGTGATCGGATATAAACGGGTGCCGGATCCGCCGGCAAGTACAATTCCTTTCATCTTTTAGGTGGCATGAAATTAGAAAAGGAATTAAGATATTTAATTCCACGAGATTTCGGAATTTCTTTCAGGAACCCCTAAAACCTCTTTTATCTCACAAAATTAGCAAAAATTTTCCTTCTTTCAAAGTTTTAAACAATGCAAGGAGCTGTTTTAGTCATCGCATACCGGCCTTCAGCGGACGTCAGATCTTTGCTGACACGCGAAATTATGCTAATTTTGCGGTGAGTCAAAATGCCTTCGGCACCGCGCACCGGCCTTCGGCCGACGTCCGCTTTTTGCTGACTCGCGAAATTTTATTAATTTTGCATTAGAAATAAGATTTTAAATTTGACAGATGAAAAAAATACCGAGTTTTACTATAGATCATACCCGACTGGAGCCGGGTATCTTTGTCTCGCGCCGCGACGTTACCCCTTCGGGTGATACGCTGACTACTTTCGATATCCGAATGACCCGACCGAACCGCGAACCGGCTCTTGCTCCGCAAGCTCTTCATGCCATCGAACATCTTGCCGCCACCTTCCTTCGGAATCATCCGGAGTGGTCGGAGAAGGTTGTTTACTGGGGTCCTATGGGGTGCATGACCGGCAATTACCTCATTCTTTCGGGCGAATACGAGAGCCGCGACATCCTTCCCCTGATGCAGGAGACCTTCCGATTCATCTCAGACTTTGAAGGTCAGATTCCTGGAGCCACTCCCCGCGACTGCGGCAACTACTCCTTCATGGACCTTACGGCAGCCAAAGCCGCCGCCGGCAAATACCTCAACGAGATCCTCCTCTCCCCTACCGAAGCCAACCTCAACTATCCCGCCTGACCGGTTTCCTCCTATTACGACCTCCTATAATCCTGAATCCTTATTCATAATTAGCCCGACAGATACTCCTATCGGTAACTGTCGGGCCTATTTTTCATGTATTCAGTTCTTACCAAGAGATTTAAACATCTTTTTGATACACCGTTTCTTCTGCTCCATGTTGGGGTGAACATAGAGATTAAGAGTAGTTGAGATATCGGAGTGACCTAAGAGAACACTGACTGTTTTATAGTCACAATTGCTCTCTATGCAACGGGTTGCGAAGGAATGTCTCAGGCCGTGAAACTTTATCGGAGGAATGTTGAGCGAAGTCATCAGTCTCTTGTAGTAGGCCCGATAGGTGCGCGGTTCGATAGGTTGACTGTCGTTGGAAATTACATAGAATCCGGTGTTGACTACCTTCATCAGCGGTTTGATAAGTGTGAGAGCTTCGGCACTGAGTGGTATCTCAC
>CAYTOR010000169.1:0-4402 GCA_964439505.1 uncultured Sangeribacter sp. | reverse complement strand
AAAACATCAAGCTCTACAACATCGGCCGCATGAACCGCCAGTTTATCGCTGCCAAATGCAAGGAGTAAGAGATTAGGCTTTAGAGTGTAGAGTTTAGGCCATAGATTTTAGAGGTTTGGCCATAGGTATTAGGCTTTAGGCTTTAGACTTTAGGCTTTAGAGCTTGCGCCGAAGAAAAAGCTAATCCCGGAAATATATCAGCCCTCCGCCGACAGAATGTCCGGCGGAGGGCTTTCATTTGCTTATTAGCCATATTTTCGCTAATTTTGCATACAGCACCTTCGACAAACCGGGCAAGCCCAGCCCCTTTCTCCCCGATATCGGGCTCGCCGGATGCCTTTCTCCCCTATATTGAGCTTGGCGGATGCCTTTCTCTCCGATATCGGGCTCGCCGGATGCCTTTCTCTCCGTTGCTGGGCTTGCCCCGGTTTGTCGAAGGTGAATCCGGACTTAGACCCCGGAGTTAACTCTTAGATATCTCTGTCAGAAAATGAAGCCTTTCTACCATATCCTCGGCCCCTTGGCGGCCGCCTGCTGCATTATCATCCTCCTCTTTGCCGAAGGATGCGCCTCCATCGGCAATCCTTCCGGCGGACCCCGCGACGAGCGCCCCCCGCGCTTCGTAAGCGCCAATCCGGCTCCCGGCTCCGTCAATATTCCCCTCGACAAGGAACGCTTCTCGCTCTCTTTCGATGAGCTCATCGAAGTCAAAGACCCGACTACTAAAGTCATCGTCTCCCCCCCCTCCAAAAATATCCCGCGCGTCGCTGCCTCGGGCCACCGCGTCAATGTCTCCTTCCAGGATTCACTCCTCCCCAACACAACATACACCATCGACTTCGCCGACGCCATCCAAGACCTCAACGAAGGCAATCCTCTCCAAAACTTCTCCTATACCTTCTCTACCGGCCCATCCCTCGACTCCCTGCGTATCGCAGGACGCGTCCTCTCAGCGCAAGGAATGGAACCGATGCAGCTGAAGCTCGTGGGGCTCCACCGCCTCCCGGAATCCACTGAGGCCACTGACTCCTCCGCTGAATCCTCTGCGACCCAACCCTCCAATTACCTCGAATCTGTCCATAAGAATCTCTTCACAAAACCTTTCGATCACGTCGGGCGCACCGACGACCGAGGCCGCTTCTCCATAGAAGGCCTGACCCCGGGGCGCTACCGCGTCTACGCCCTCGACGACACGAATTCCGACTATATATTCTCCAACGCCGACGAAGAAGTTGCCTTCCTTGATGTCGACGTCTCCCCCTCCGTCTCCGAAGCTACAGCTACCGACACAATCTTCAACCTCAAGACCGGCATGATAGATACCATAGTCGAACGCCGGCGCACAATCTTCCTTCCTAACGACCTCATCCTCCGCTCGGCAAAGTCGCGTCGTGCCCAACAATATCTCGAAAAATATGAGCGCGCAGACTCTACCCGCATAAACCTTATCTTCCACGCTCCCAACACGTTATTTCCCAAAGTCAATATCGTAGGACTCCCCGATGACGCCGATCCTTTCCTCATCGAGCGCTCGAAAAACTCCGATACCCTCTCCCTCTGGATCAAATCCCCGGCGCTTGTCAGCACCGACACTCTCCGCCTCGCCGTCAGCTACATGCGCCTTGACTCCCTCCACCAATATCAAACCAAGAACGATACCCTGCGACTGACCACCGACCGCACGGCCCTGCGGCGCGCGCAGGAGCAGGCCCGCAAGCTCCTGGAAAAGCAACAGCGCCAACTCCTCAAAGAGGCGAAGAAAAAGAAAAGCCAGGAAGAAGGAGAGGCTGAGCAGCCATCCCGACCGGACTCTATCCGGCCGCCGAAGGAAATGATGCGCATCGAACTCAAAAGCGGAAGCCAGCAGGAATTCAACCGTCCGGTCCTCTTCGAGACCTCCGTCCCGGCCCTTAGGATCGACACCGCCGGAATCCGCCTGGAAGAAAAGGCAGATACTATATGGCGCCTTGTCTCTTATTCGGCCTTGGAGCGGGATTCACTCAATCCGCGCCTCTATAGACTCCGGCCTTCCGGCACCGGATGGAAAAACGCGACCGACTACCGCCTTACCGTCGACTCCCTGGCTATCACCGGCATGTACGGCCTTGACAGCAAAAAGACAGAGTTATCCTTCCGCACCCGCGATGAGAAAGAACTTTGTTCGCTGACGCTGCGCGTCAGCGACTGGCCCTCCGGGCGCCCTGCCTACGTCGAACTCCTAAATCAGAGCGACAACCACGTGGCGATCACCCCCTTGGAGAATAACGTAGCCCGTTTCCCCTACCTCACTCCGGGGAAATACTACGCCCGCATAATCGACGACCGCAACGCCAACCGAATCTGGGACGCCGGCGATCCGCTGATCGACCTCCAACCCGAAGAAGCCTACTACTACCCCAAGGCGATCAACATCAAAAAGAACTGGAATAAAGACGAGCAATGGACAGTCTTCGCCACCCCCGTTGACAAAATGAAACCCGAACTCCTGCTCAAGAACAAACCGACCGTCACCAAGAACCTCCCCCGCAACCAACAGAACCGCCCGACCGAAGACGAAGAAGAGGAATAACCTGCGGGCCTCCTCGATAAAAATACCTTTTCTAAGTGGACGCGATTAATCGCGTCCCTACCAGTCGCGCGACCTTACTCCTCTCTTATTAATGGTTCTGTGGACGCGATTTATCGCATCAATCTCCCCTCCCTCTAACTCGGGAATATGAGCGTCTCTACCCCCTCCTTCTTACTTTTCCGGTTTCGCTCACCGCGAAACCGGAATTCCCTTTTTTCCTCTCTAAATCATAAAAAATACATAATAAACTCAAAAAAAGAGGGCTTATACTTTATTTGCTAAAAAATTTGAGTTATCTTTGCAAGTTGAAAAGTAGACGCAACTTTCTGCGCCTACTTTTTCGACATCTTTTTTGCGGTCCGCAGCGCCCTTCTCCGATTCCGCGCCGGCTACCCCCGAAAAGGATGACCCACCTCTAAATTAATACAACATAACAATAACATCTACAAATGCAGAACAAAGGGTTTATCAGCACCATCGCTGTGCTCCTGATTCTCATCTGCGGATTCTACATCAGTTTTTCTTTCGTGACTTCTCATTACGAAAAGAAAGCCGAGGAGTTCGCAGCTAAGATGTCAGGCACAACCGACGCCACCAACGACGTCTATAAGCAAAGTCTGAAGCAATTCAACGACTCAATCGACAAAGAGAAGGTCTATCTGGGCTATACCTACAATCAGGTCCGCCAGATGGAGATCGGTCTCGGCCTTGACCTGAAGGGCGGCATGAACGTTGTCCTTGAGATCTCCGTCCCCGATATCCTTCGCCAGTACGCATCCGGTCCGCAGGCACTCGCTCAGATCAATGACGCAATCGCCAAAGCTCAGAAGGCCGGCGCCAAGGATTCCGACAAGGATTTCGTGCAGAAAGTCGCAGCCAATTTCCAGCCGGGCACTATGGCCGGTCTCTTCAACCGCGACGGCGAATACCTCTCGAAACTTAAGAATGGCTCCAGCAACGCTGAGGTGACTTCAGCCCTTCAGGAGACTGTCAACGCTCAGGTCGACGCCGCTTTCAATATCTTCCGCACGCGTATCGACCAGTTCGGCGTTGTCGCTCCCAATATCCAGAAACTTCAGGATAAGACGGGCCAGATCCTGCTCGAACTCCCCGGCGTGAAGGAACCGGAGCGCGTCACTGACCTGCTCAAGTCTTCCGCCAACCTGGAATTCTTCGAGGTCTATAATTATAACGAGATCCTCCCCGAACTCGCCGCCTTCTCGGAGGCCTACGCGGCTCAGGACACCATCAACCATACGAATCTCATCGAGCTCCTCGGCGGCCGCCAGCGCGACGGCAGCCCGGTAATCGGTCTGGTTGCTCCTGCAAATCAGGCTCTCGTTGACTCTATCCTCAATTCCCCGCTCGCCAAATCGAAGCTCCCCAGCGACTTCTCGGCTGTATGGGAAGTAAAACCCGTAGAAATCCCTCTGACCGACGCCAACGGTCAGCCGATCAAGAAGAACGAGAAGGAATACCGTACTACTCCCTACTGGCAGTTGATCGCCCTCAAGGGTGACGCAGCGCTCGAAGGCGACGCAGTGACTTCCGCTTCATCGGAATATGACAACATGCGCGGCAATACTGTCAACATGCGCATGGACGACAGAGGAGCTCGCGAATGGGCTACCCTTACCCGTAACAACATCGGCCGCCCGATCGCTATAGTCCTCGATAACCGCGTCTATTCTTACCCGAACGTCAACAACGAAATCACCGGCGGTTCTTCGGAAATCACAGGCAACTTCACACCCGAAGAAGCCAATGACCTCGCCAACGTGCTGAAGTCCGGTAAGATGTCGGCTCAGGTTAAGGTTGTCAGCAACAACGTTA
>CAYTOR010000168.1:0-4429 GCA_964439505.1 uncultured Sangeribacter sp. | reverse complement strand
TCGAGCTTGTCCATAAGACCCTGGAAGTCGCCGCGCCACTCGGGGTCATTGATGTTCTTGTCGCCGTCCCAGCAATAGACATTGTTCTGGTGATCGCCATCGTAGAAACGGGTGGTCATCGCGAAATAGATGGTCTCGTCGCGGAAATCAGTGCGCGGACCGACGAACGTTGCGGCCGAAGCCGATGCGGTCGAGAGGAACATCAGTCCTGCAAGAGCGCATTTCGTAAAGTTTGTCATGATCTGTTGGTTAAATAAAATTTAGTTAAGCTAATATAGTTGTTATGTTATTGAGTTGTTATGTTATTGAGTTTTCCGAAAATTTACTATTTCAGGATGCCTGAAATAAGGATTACCAAGATCAGGATCGGAGCCGGATAACGGATGATGAAGGTCATCAGGCCTTTTGAATACCGGGCTACGCGTCCGTCGTTGGTGATCTGACTTGTCAGGGTCTGCTTCGGTGCTACCCATCCGATATAAAGCACTCCGACAAGGGCCGTCAGAGGGAGCATATAATTCGTGGTGAAGGTATCGAGGAAATTGAATATCGTCAATCCCAAAATCTTGAAATCACTCAGTCGGCCAAAAGAAAGGGAGCAGAGCGAACTAAGGATGAAAAGTGGGGTCAACGCTATTACGGTAGCCTGGAAACGCGGCCGATTGAATCTCTTCTGGATAAAGGCCACTGACACTTCGGCAATGGAGATAGTGCTCGTAAGGGCCGCTACCAACAGCAACGTAAAGAAGAGGATGGATATCCATTGCGAACCCGGCATGCGGGCGAATACTTCCGGAAGAGTCACGAAGACGAGAGTAGTGCCGCGGAGCGCGTTCACGTCCAGACCGAAGGTAAAGACGGCCGGAAAAATGATGATGCCCATCGTTATCGCCACTAATGTCGTAAGCAACGAGACGGTCGAGGAAGTGCGGCCTAAGTTAGTGTCCGCCGGATAGTAGGAGGCGTATGTGATGAGGATTCCGGTCCCGAGACTCAGCGAAAAGAAAGTCTGGCCAAGCGCGTTGCCGACCATGCCCCATGATATCTTGGAGAAATCAGGACGGAAGAAGAAATCCAGTCCTTGCGAAGCCCCCGGCAATGTCAGGGCATAGATGGCGAATACGAGCAAAAGCGCAAAAAGAAGAGGCATCATTATATTGCTCGCCATCTCAATCCCCTTCTGCACTCCCAACATCAGGATGCCGACGTTCATCGCGATAACTATCCAAGTGGAAATCAAAGGATTCCAATCCGAACCGATATAGTTCTCCATACGGTGATGGAAGACTGATTCCATCCCGGTCATACTCTCTGGAACGTTGGTATAAAGCGCTCCGGTTATCGAATCCCATAGATATTCGAACGTCCAGCCGGCCACTACCATATAGAAGCAAAGTATCATATAGGAGGACATGACACCTAATAATGCCGCATGGCGCCATTTGCCTCGCCAGGCGCCGCTACGCCCGACCGACATCTCCGCCACCATCACGGGAATACCCAAAATCAGAACGCACCCGAGAAACACCAAAAGGAAAGCGCCCCCGCCGTTCTGTTGCGCTTCGGCCGGAAAACGCCAGATGCTACCCAACCCAACGGCTGAGCCTAAGGTCGCGGCTATCAGCCCGATCTTGGTCTTGAATTGCCCGTTATGATCACCGGAGGCCTTTGAAGAGACGCCATCCTGACCATGGGACTGAGTTTTGGTATTATCTTGAATCATGGTTAATGTTAAGCCTTGTCATATTACCCGGAGGGTCACGCTAAGGTGAATCACCTGAAGGATTACTGAGAGGCGAATTACCCGAAGAATCACTCAGATCTCGGGACTCCCCGCCCGGGAACGCCGGAATTAATAATAATACTCCGAGAGCCCGAGTTGATCTGCGGGCCCCAAATTTTTCACAAAATTAATCAATAATTATTCATCACGCAAATATTTTTGATATTTTAGCATTATTTTTTTACAGTTTCCGGGCAAAGGGTTTGCGTATAAACAAAAAATTGATTAAGTTTGTAGATATTCTACAGGTAACATTAAAGTAAGAGATTGCTTATGGAAACCCCAGTCGAAACAGTCCTCTCTCCTACCGCTGCCACGCCGCTTACGCTCGCTGAAAAACGCGAGTTCCTAAGTCTGTGTGCTCAGCTTGAGGATGCTGTTAAAGATTCGGTCTCCGCGGATGAAATCCTCCGAATCAAGAAGCTATGCCGTCGCGCGATGCGCCAGAACGTAGCCCCGCGAAATGAGCATGGTCTTCCGAAAGCCATCCTCGCCCTGAAATCAGCATTGCTGTTCAATGAAGCGATTGACCCGGATCATAATATCATTCTCGCGATCCTGCTTCATCCTTATCTCGAAGATGACACTCTCGATATCGCGTCCCTTCGTAAGGAATGGGGCCAGGACGTCGCTTCCCTGCTCGTCGGAATCTCGGCAGTAGAGAAATTCTCGAATAAGAACAATGCCGTCCATCAGGATAACTTCCGGGGACTGATGCTGTCGCTGGCCGACGACATCCGCGTCATCATCATTATGATCGTCAGGTGTCTGGTATTGATGAGGGAAATCAATCTGCACCCTGACACTGAGTGGGTGCGCGACGTGGCCTTCGAGGCCAATTGCCTCTATGCCCAGCTCGCCCATCGCCTCGGTCTGTATAAACTTAAGAGTGAACTTGAAGACCTCTCCCTTAAATATTCCAATCGGGAGATCTATACTCAGATAGCTCATAAACTGAACGAGACCAAACGCTCGCGCGATGCCTATATCAAGTCTTTCATCGATCCGGTCAAAAAGAAACTGGAAGATGCCGGACTGACCTTCTCCATCAAAGGGCGCACCAAGTCGATCTCTTCGATATGGGGCAAGATGAAGAAGCAGAAGGTAGACGTCTCGGGTATCTACGACCTTTTCGCGATCCGTGTCATTATCGATACGCCTCCCGAAAAGGAGAAATCGGATTGCTGGTTGGCATATTCGATTCTGACGGATATGTATACCCCCAATCCTGCGCGTATGCGCGACTGGATTTCAATCCCAAAAAGCAACGGCTACGAGTCCCTTCACGCTACAGTGATGGGACCTGACAATAAATGGGTCGAAGTCCAGTTCCGTACCAAACGTATGGATCTCGTCGCCGAAAAGGGTCTGGCGGCCCATTGGCGTTATAAGGGTGTCAAGTCGGATTCTACCGACCAATGGATGAATAATATCCGCGACATCCTCGAATCCGCCCAGGCCGGACCAATGGAGATGATGCGTCATCTGAAGATGGATGACTACGAAAAGGAAATCTATGCCTTCACTCCCAAGGGGGATCTCTTCAAACTTCCCGCAGGAGCGACAGTCCTCGATTTCGCATTCCGGATCCACTCCAATGTCGGTTGCCACTGTACGGGCGCTGTCGTCAACGGTCAGCACCGCAAGATAACCCATCGTATCCAGAATGGTGACACAGTCGAAATCCTCACCTCCACCACTCAGACCCCGAAACAAGACTGGCTGAATATCGTAGTCAGCGGAAAAGCAAGGAATAAAATCAAACAGACCCTCAATGAGGAGGCACAGAAATTGGCCGACCTCGGTAAGGAGCTTCTCGAACGCCGCGCGAAAAATCGCAAGATCGAACTCAATGAAGCCTTGCTGATGAAACTGATCAAAAAGTCGGGGTATAAATTCGCCAATGAGTTCTACTCGGATATGGCCATGGAGAAACTTGACGTAGGCAAGTTCCTCCAGCAGTATCAGGATGCGATCAACGAATCTTCTGAGGCTGAAAAGATTTCTGCCGAGGAGTTCGAACTACGCACTGATTCCCACACCGAGCAGACCAAGTCTGATGTCCTTGTTATCGGCGGAAAGTCGATCGCGGGCCTGAGCTATAAATTCGCAAAATGCTGCAGCCCGATCTATGGCGATGAAGTATTCGGATTCATCTCTTCCGAAGGCACCGTCAAAGTCCACAAGAAGGATTGTCCCAACGCGGCCAATATCCGTGAGCGCTACCCTTATCGCGTCATACCTGTAGAATGGAGCGGCAAGACCGGCGACATGCTCGCCGCCAACATCCGGATTATCGGCAACGATGACTTAGGTATCCTTGCCAATATCACCTCCATCATCTCAAAGGAACTCGGAGTCAATCTCCGAAACATTACCGTCGATTCCGACAACGCGGGAATGTTTCAGGGTTATCTGACCGTCGGCGTGACAGATACGTCCCAACTCTCGACCTTGATGAAAAAAATCCGTACGGTAAAAGGCGTAAAGGAAGTAACCAGAATATAAAAGTAACCGGAATTTAGACCCCGTCCCACAAAAAATGTTAAATTCAGGGCGGTGGATTTTCGAGGGAATTTTGTCTATCTCGGAGGGAGCAATGTAAACATTGTGACCGGAGAGATGGGCAAAATTCACCGGAAAGAC
>CAYTOR010000167.1:0-4501 GCA_964439505.1 uncultured Sangeribacter sp. | reverse complement strand
TTTCGGGGTTGAAGTTGGTGGCGAAGGCCTTGCCGTGGTTGCCGGCGTTGCAGTCGACGATATCGAGATATTCCATCTTCGAAAAATGATGCTTTGCGGCGTAAGCCACGAATACGGCCGATACCCCCGGGTCGAAACCGCAGCCGAGGATGGCCGTCAGTCCGGCCTTCTCGAAGCGTTCGCGATAGGCCCACTGCCAGGAATACTCGAAGTGGGCCTCATCCTTGGGCTCATAGTTGGCGGTGTCCAGATAATTCACCCCGCACTGCAGACATGCCTCCATGATCGTCAGGTCCTGATAGGGGAGGGCGACGTTGATGCAGATATCGGGTTTATGGCGGTTGAAGAGTTCTACGATCTGATCGACGTGATCAGCGTCCACTTGATCAGTGATGATGTTCTTTACTCCGAGTTTCTCTACGATTTTGTCGCATTTCTCCTTGCGGCGCGAAGCGAGTACGATTTCAGAGAAGACCTCCGGATTCTGAGCACACTTGGCAGCTACGACGCTGCCGACGCCACCGGCGCCAATAATCAGTACTTTTCCCATTCTTTATAATTGATCTATATGTATGAATTTTCTATAAGAAATTTAACCCCTAAAACCTAACCCCTAATACTTACCTCTAACCCCTCAAAAAAGCCGGACTCAGTCATTAATCAGAACGCTTCTCGAGTCGTCGGGGTTGACCCGGATGCTAACCCGCAGGGCGTCTTGGGGTAGGAAATCCTCGATGCGGTCGGGCCATTCGATCAGGCAAAGATTGCCGGAATAGAGATAATCCTCTACACCCATGTCTTCTGCTTCGCGGGGATCTTCAAGGCGATAGCAGTCGAAGTGATAGATATGGTCGCCCGTGCTGAGGGATTCATAGTCGTTGACGATGGCGAACGTCGGGGATGACGTGTCGTCCTCCACACCGAGTTGACGGCATATCTCGCCGATGAGGGTAGTCTTTCCGGCGCCCATGGGTGCGTCGAAGACAATCACCTTGCTGTCTCCGATAGCCTTCAGGAACTCCCGGGCCGCATTGCCGAGGTCCTCTATGTTGTTGATTCCGATCTCTTTCAAAGTATTAATACCCTTTAATATTTTGTATTCTCTGTGGACGCGAGTAATCGCGTCCCTACTTTTTGGGAATAATTTCTCATTCTTCGCGGGCGCAATGTATTGCGCCCCTACTTTAGCCCCTACTTTAGTCCCTACTTTAGTCCTTTTCTTTATTCCTTGATTAAATCAAAGTTTCGCCAGAATCGCGACTTGCGGTAAGCGGCTTCGCATCCGGAGGGGACGATCACGCGGCAATCGCGCCAGGCTGCCGAATCCGAGGGCTCGAAGAGAAAACTCTCACATTCGATGGACGGTGGTATCCGCGAGGGTTCCCGGATCTCACGCAGTTTCTCACAACCACTGAAGATCAGTTCGCCGAGCATCGAGCCGTTGGCCGGCATCTCTATCCGTTCGAGCGCTACGCAGTCCGCGAATGCGTAACTCCCTACATCGCGGCAATTCCTCGGCAAGGTCATCTCTGTGAGAGAGAAGCAGCGTCCGAAGGCATTGTTGCCGATTTTGCCTACCGTCGCCGGGATGCGGTCGATCCGGAGCGAGCGGCAATCCAGAAACGCCAAAGGACCTATCGAGGTCAGCCCCGAAGGGAGATTGATATCTGTCAGTTGCCTGCAGTAGGCGAAGGATTCGCGGGGAAGAGTGCGGAGTCGGTCGGGCAACGTTACGCTCCTCAGACTGCGGCATCCGCGAAAGGCTCCGTCGCCAAGAGTGGTTACTCCGGCGGGAAGGCCAATCTCCTCCAGATCCTCACATTCCGAGAAGGCGAAGGCTCCGATGGCGGTCAATCTTGATCCCGCTTCAAACTCCACTCTCTTCAGCCCTTCGCAACCGGCGAAGCAATATGCGGGTATCTCCCGGACGGAAGAGGGGATGACGATCAGGCTGTCGCCTTGGGTATAGCCCAATCTCTCCGCTTTCCCGGGGCGGCGCAGATTTTCATGAGCTGCTGCGTGATGACCGTATAGTGCCGGGCAAGGGAGGACGAGCGCCGATAAGGTAATCAGCAAGCTGAAGATCCGGCAACGGGAATGTTTCAGACTTTTCATTGGCCGTCGGGGATCAGCGGATGACGGTCGGGAGCGGGATAGATCTTGGTGACGTCAGCCGTGTCGGCCTCGACTACGACCCATACGCTCTCTCCGCGCCAGGGGACAGTCGCCCGATAGCGTTCCAGAACGATGCGGGCCGGAAGATTGCCGACCTCCAGTTTCTTCAGTTCGGCGGCAACATGATCGTTCTTTGCCGTGATCAGCAGATCGCCGGGATAGGGTTCGACCGTGTCATTGAGCGCCTTGTAGGGGAGAAAGACTCCTTCGATAGTCTTGAAGACGTAGCCGCGTTTGGAAGTCTTCTCTATATATCCATACTGAATGAGATCTTCTTCGTAAGGGGAGAAATATCTGAGCCACAGCGCATAGCCCAAACCGACCAAGACGCCGAAGATGATCAGCAGGCACCATAGTTTCCACATATTCCGGGCCGGCCGGAGATGTTCCCACTCATCCTCATTATCGTAATATTGAGGCTCGTCGGGTTTAGGCTCCTTCGGCTTCGGTTCCTTAGGTTTAGGCTCCTGGTGAGGCGTATTGAAGTAATCTTCCTCCTCGGAGTCATCTATATTATTGTTTCTAAGTATCATTTTCTATGCAGAGGTAAATAAAGTCTTGAATTTTTAGAGTCGGGAGGCAGTCGCTTTGCGTGAAGAGGCAATATATGCCATAGTATAAACGCCGAGGATTATCAGCATCACTGTCTGGCCGCTCCATTGTAGTATTGAGAAGACCGCACCTTGGGTTTCATTTACACCATAGACTGCAAGTCCGAACATGACGGCAATATTCCAGGGACCCAGTCCTCCCTGACTCGGGATGGCCATTCCTATGGAACTGAGCACGAAGGCCAACAGGCAGGGGGTCAATCCGAACGCCAGCCCGGGTTCGGTACATAGGCTTCGTGTAAACGGAAAGGCGAAGAAGGCCAGGTATAACTGGAAGTAATAGCATGCCCAGATTCCTATTGTAAGCAAGAGGAATGTCCATTTACCCTTCATGCGTCCGACGGAAGCGAATCCTTCCCATAATTGACGTAGCCATGACAGCAATCGTTTTACGGGGGCGGCATTACGGAAGATCCGCAACACCGCCACAATTACGGCTATAGCCGCTAATCCGCCAATCCATAGCCACGGCGAGGAGAATATCCGGATCGCATCCTGACCCACAGGATATTTTTCGAGGAAATCATTGATCGCCCGGTTGGCTACAATGAAAGTCAGCAGCGTCAGGAATCCGACCATCAGTGTGTCGGCCAGACGGTCGGAGACCAGCGACCCGAGGATAGTCGTAAAAGGAGCCTTCTGGCGGCGTGATATATAAGTGACTCTCCAGATCTCTCCGAGGCGGGGGAATACGAGATTGAGCGCGTAGCAACCGAAGATAGAGCAGCAGAGGGCCATGAATGGGGGGCGGATGCCGAGAGCATCCAGTTGCAGACGCCATCGCGCGGCGCGGACAACGTGAGAGATGATGCTCAGTCCCATGGCCGCGAGAATCCACCAATAATCGCAACCGTCGCGGAT
This sequence comes from uncultured Sangeribacter sp., assembly GCA_964439505.1. Lineage (GTDB taxonomy): Bacteria > Bacteroidota > Bacteroidia > Bacteroidales > Muribaculaceae > Lepagella. Next base: position 854 of record CAYTOR010000167.1, on the reverse strand, counting down.
GATTTCCATCATTTCCGCGAAGTTGACCTTCCGGAAGAGCACCCATACGAGCAGGATCGTCAGCCCCAATGGAATGATCCATCGGAAACCGAGACCAACGATATTTTTCAGTTTGCTCTGCATGGGCCGTAATGGTGAAGGTTTTTAATTTGTAAAGTTACAAAAAATCTTTCAATCTCACCGCAAAAAAGGGAATTTTAGTTCGATATTTTTTTGAGCCGCCGCGGAGCGATTATTTGAGCCGCCGCGGAGCGGCGGAACTGAACAAAGGGGCAGATAATCATTATATTTATATAAAAAACTCCCTTGGCGCCGAGCGCCAAGGGAGTTTTTTATCGGGGATTCAAATCTTATTATCGGGGATTCAAATCTTATTATCGGGGATTCAAATCTTTTTTATCGGGGATCGGATTAATTGAAGCGGCGGTTGCCGTTGAGGACGGGTTTGTCGCCTGCGGCTGCTGCAGCTTTCTTGGCATTGCGCTTGAGGATCTGATAGGCAATCGGAGCCGCGCAGTAGAGCGAGCAGAATGTGCCGACGATTACACCGAAGATCATTGCGAATGTGAAGGAGCGGATAGTGTCGCCTCCGAGGAAAAAGATGCAGAGAAGCACGAGCAATGTGGAGAACGAAGTCATGAACGTACGGGAGAGGGTAGTGTTCAGTGACTTGTTGATTGTCTCGTAGCGGTCTTCCTTCGGATAAATCTTCATAATGTATTTCAGAAAAAGCTTCGTAAAATATTTTACTCGCTGGATATGCTCGCCTGATTCAAGACTTCTGAACTCTACGACTGAACTCAGAGCATTGATCAAAAATTCATTGCTTCGCTCAAGTTTTTCCCGACTCTCAC
>CAYTOR010000166.1:0-4516 GCA_964439505.1 uncultured Sangeribacter sp. | reverse complement strand
GATAAGCAGACCGAGATCCTTGAATTTCACCTGTTTGCCGATTAGCTTATGCGTCCCGATAAGGATATCTATCTTTCCGGCCTCCAGGTCGGCCAGAATCTCCTTCACCTCCTTCGGTTTGCGGGCGCGGGAGATAAATTCCACGCGGACCGGGAGGTCGCGCAGGCGCTCTTTGAAAGTATGGTAATGCTGCATGGCCAGGACGGTCGTCGGCACGAGCACGGCCGTCTGCTTGGAATCGGTCGCAGCCTTGAAAGCCGCGCGCACGGCCAGTTCGGTCTTGCCGAAACCGACGTCGCCGCAGACCAGACGGTCCATCGGGCGGGGGGATTCCATGTCGGCCTTGATATCGGAGGTAGCCTTAAGCTGATCGGGAGTGTCTTCGTAGGCGAAGGAGGCTTCGAGTTCCTGCTGAAGGTAGGAGTCGGGAGAGAAACTGAATCCTTTCTCCTCGCGGCGCGCTGCGTAGAGTTTGATGAGGTCGCGCGCCATGTCCTTCATCTTCTTCTTGGTCTTGTCCTTGATGCGCTGCCATGCACCCGTTCCGAGCTTGGAAATCTTTGGCGGCACTCCCTCCTTGCCCCGGTATTTGGAGAGTTTATGGAGGGCGTGGATACTGACTAAGATGATGTCATCGTTCTGGTAGAAGAGCTTTATCATCTCCTGCGGCCGGCCGTTGACGTCGGTCTTGATCAGTCCGCCGAAGCGACCGATACCGTGATCGACATGTACGATGAAATCGCCGACCTCGATCTGATTGAGTTCCTTAAGCGAAAGGGCTATCTTTCCGCTGCGGGCCTTGTCGGAACGGAGGCTATACTTATGGAACCGATCGAAGATCTGATGATCGGTGAAGAAGCAGCGGCGGAGCTGATGGTCGATGAATCCTTCGTGGATCGTGCGGCTGACGGGCGTGAAACTGATATTGTCGCCGCGATCGCGGAAGATATCGCGCAGGCGCTCGGTCTGCAGGTCGGAGTCGGAGAGGATATATATCTGATATCCTTCAGTCTGAAAACGGGTGAAGGAGTCGGAGATGAGGCTGAAGTTCTTGTGATATAGGGTCTGGAGGGAGCAGGAGTAGTCGATCGCCGCCTCCCCTTCGGGGGCTGCAGGCCTTGCGGGTTTTGCGTTTTTTTCTACGGCCCCCATGCCGAAATCTATTATCTTGGCGGCAAGGAAAGCGTCCTTGAATTTATCGAAATCCACTACCTTCGACATGGCGTCGGCGTCCCCTTCGTCGGCGATGAGGGCCGCTTCGGAGAATGTCTCGCCGCAGATAGCCTTCACGCGGTCTATGGCAGCGGAGGAGGAATGGGCAAGGATCGTCAGTTCCTTGTCGGCCGCAGTCTTCTTCCCCTTCGGAGTCATCGCGAGCATGAACTCTATGAGCGACACGCCGTCGCAGGAATCCGCGGCCTGAGCCGGAATGATGGATATGGATTCGAGGCGGTCGAGGGAAAGCTGGGTCTCAACATTGAAGGAGCGGATGGAGTCGATCTCATCATCGAAGTAGTCGACGCGGTAAGGATATTCAAAGGAGTAGGAGAAGACGTCGAGAATGGAGCCGCGACGGGCAAACTGGCCGGGTTCGTAGACGTAATCTACCTCCTTGAATCCGAGGTCGCGCAGGCGTTTTACGGTTTCGCTCATCACGTCTTTCGCCCCGGACCGGAGCGTTAGGGTCGCTGAAGCGAGTTCATCGGGAAGGGGCACTTTCTCCGCCAGGGCCTCCGGGGAGGCTACAATCCATGTCGGGGGTGTCTTTCCATGCAGGGCGTCGAGGGTCTCGGTGCGGAGGATGCGCGCCGGTTCGTCGGGCTGCCCGTATTTGATATGGCGTTTATAGCCGGAGGGGAAGATGGCTACGCTCTTGGGGTTGCCGATGATCTGGATCAGGTCGTTGTAGAGGTAACCGGCTGTCTCCTCGTCGTCTGCCACGATCAGATAGGGGAGTTGACGCTGAGGCAGGCGCGCGAAAAGCATGGCCGGCGCACTGCCCGGCAGTCCGCTGAGCCTTATCCGACGGATCATTTTGTCGGACAGCAACGATTTAATCTGCGCGATGCGGTCGTCGGTCGCAAAGAGCGCGTCAGCTTCAGTGAGTGTCATTCCGATATGTCTGTTATTTCGACAGTATACGCTTATAAAGACCGGGGGTATGGAAGATCTCGGCGGCCTTCTCTATAGCGGGATCGGTGAGGAGTTCGCGGTTGACGCGTCCCCATCCGGGGAAGTAGCGGGAGGCGATCTCTTCGGTCATATATTCCTCTATCTTCGGGCGTTTTGAATGAAGGTCGCTCTTCAGGTCATGATCGAGCTGCTTCTCAAGCGCTTCTATGGAGGCCTTGACTTCGGGGTTCATATACCCTTCGGCGTCTGCCGCCTCGCGGAGCTGATCGATGATCTGGTTGCAGAGCTTGTCGTATTTGAAGGTCTTGGGGTCTATGGAGTTTACGAAATCCTCGAAGTCTTCGTCAGTGATGGTTATCTCGGCCGGAGTGGCCGGAGCAGGATGGGCAGCTACGTATTTAGTCGCATAGTCGAAGATATGGTTTCCCATCACAAGGCCGTAGATCAGCGCTGTCGATTTGCCCCAGTCTACGATCGAATCAGGAGTCAGGCCGCCCCCGTCGCGCACTTCGCGTCCGGCCTTGGTATGATAGACGTTGGTCAGAGAGTCGGGCATCCTCGCTACGCTCCCGTCGGGATTGCGCCGGGAGTAGTCGAGGGCCTGGATAAGTCGCCCGGAGGGGATATAATATTTGGCCAAAGTCACTTTGAGCAGACCTGAATAGGGGAGCTGGCGAGTACCTTGCACCAGACCTTTGCCGTAACTGCGCGAACCGATGAGCACGGCTCTGTCGAGGTCCTGCAGCGCGCCGGCCGTAATCTCGGAAGCCGACGCCGAACCGCCGTCGATCAACACTGCCACCGGCATGTCGGGAAGAAGGGGATTATGACGGGTCTTGTAGATCTTCTCGCTGGAGGCTGCCTTGCCGCGGGTGCGCAGGACTTCAGTCCCCTTCGGCAGGAAATTGCCGAGGATATCGATAGCGGACTCTACGAGTCCACCGCCGTTGCCGCGAAGGTCAAGCACAACATACTTCACTTCCGGATTCTCCTTGAAGGATTCAAGGGCCTTGCGTACGTCTTCGGCCGAACTCTCCACGAATTGATTCAATTTGATATACCCCATATCGCCACGAACCACGCCGCTCCAGGGCACTGCCGGATCGGCCACTTTCTCCCTCGTCAGGGTGAAAGTCAATATAGAGTCGCCGGGGGCCGAGTAGGGACGCTCAACGGTCACGGTGACCGTCGTCCCGGGTTGGCCGCGCAGAAGCGATGAGGTCTCGTCGGAGGATTTCCCTATTACCTCCACGCTGTCGACGCTCAGTATCCTGTCGCCGGCTTTCAGCCCGGCACGCATCGCCGGACTCCCTACTATGGGCTCGGAGATATAGGTATTGCCGTTGCGGCCTTGGATAAACGAACCGATTCCGCCCCATTCGCCGGTCATCAGCCGGCTTACGGCTTCCTTATCGTCGTAGGAGTAGAATTCGGTATAGGGGTCAACCGTCGCCAGCATCCCGTTGATGGCGGCCTTGAAAGCCTCATCCGTGCGGATGGAGTCGACATAGTTCTCTTCCAGTTCGCGGGTAAGGGCGTTGAAGATAGAGAGGTTGCGCTGATAGGCCTCGTCATGGCTTATCTCGGGCTTCGGAGCGGCCGCGAAGGCCGCAACCGCTATGGACCCCGCTATGATCGAGGGAAGTAGGAGACGGCGCGAAAGACGCCGGAGGGTTTTCATTATCATTATTTTTCGTGGATTTCCGGATGAGGGTGATCGATGGTGAAGTGAAGGCCGCGGCTCTCTTTTCTTTCCATCGCCTGACGCATGATGAGATAGGCGACGTTGATGACGTTGCGCAGTTCGCAAAGTTCGCGCGAGGGCTTGGAAACCTTGAAGAGCTTTTCCGTCTCCTCGAACAGGATGTCAAGACGGTTCCAGGCGCGCTTCAGCCTGAGGTCGGACCTCACGATACCAACGTAATAGCCCATGATTTGGTTTACTTCCTTGGCGGATTGGGTGATAAGCACCATCTCTTCAGGATGAGCCGTACCTTCGTCGTTCCATTCGGGGACGTCGTCGCGGAAGTCGTAGCCCTGGATGGCCTCTAAAGAGTGACGGGCCGCGGCCTCGGCGTAGACTACTGCCTCTATCAGGGAGTTGGAGGCAAGGCGGTTGCCGCCGTGAAGGCCGGTGCAGCTGCATTCGCCGATAGCATACAGCCGCTTGATGGATGATTCACCGTTTGCATCGACCTTTATGCCGCCGCACAGGTAGTGGGCGGCCGGGGCGACGGGTATCATATCCTTGGTGATATCGATGCCCAAGGAGAGACATTTCTCATAGATATTGGGGAAATGGCGGCGTGTCTCTTCGGGATCTTTATGGGTGACATCAAGATAGACGTGGTCGGTGCCGTGAAGTTTCATCTCGGAGTCAATG
>CAYTOR010000165.1:0-4586 GCA_964439505.1 uncultured Sangeribacter sp. | reverse complement strand
AAAGTGCCTTCGGCACCGCGCACCGGCCTTCGGCCGACGTCCGCTCTTTGCTGACACGCTAATTTTTTTGTAAATTTGCGGATAGTCAAAGTGCCTCAGTGCAACAATCCGATCTACGGCTGCCGTTCACTCTTCGCGCCCATATTTGATCGAGAATGGCGACACGTGAGGGCATAAAAACAGGAATAAAAAATCTTAAAATAGATATTTATATTCCTTTTATAAACCTAATTTTTGAACTTCCCCGGCCATGAAATTTCCGCTTCTTTGGCAAATACTTGCAGCAATCGCCCTTGGAATAGGCGCAGGATTCATAATGCCTGACGTCGGCGCCCGATTTTTTCTGACCTTCAACTCCATATTCAGCCAGTTTCTCGGCTTCCTCATCCCTCTGATCATCATCGGATTCGTTGCGCCGGCAATATCTGAAGTAGGGAATAAAGCGGGAAAAATGTTGCTCCTGACCGTCATCCTTGCCTATATATCCACCGTAGGGGGTGGTCTCTTCGCATTCTTTGTAAGCGATGCGACTTTCCCTTCTCTGATTACTCCGAAAGATTCTTCGCTCGGTTCCTCGTTGGCATCTGATTCTTCAACCCTGACGCCATTCTTCACGGTCAAAATCCCGGCGATGATGGACGTAATGACAGCCTTAGTGTTTTCTTTTCTGATCGGGATCTGCATGGCCTATCTTAAGACTCCTGCCCTACAGAAGATCTTCACTGAATTCCGCGACATCGTAAGCATGGCGATCGGCAAAGTCATCATTCCGTTGCTACCGATTTATATCTTCGGAATTTTCCTTGACATGACGATGACGGGGGAAGTAGCGGGTGTCCTGACTGCCTTCGCAAAGATTATCGGGGTGATCTTCGCAATGCATATTATCCTCCTGTTAGCGCAATATGTAATAGCCGCACTGTTCGTGCGTAAGAATCCACTGCGGATGCTGCTTACTATGCTGCCGGCATACTTCACGGCTCTCGGTACGCAATCATCGGCCGCCACTATTCCCGTCACCCTGCGCCAATGTATAAAGATGGGGGTAAGCGAAGAGGTAGCCGGATTCACGGTCCCGCTATGCGCTACGATCCACATGGCCGGAAGTTGTATGAAGATCACTTCCTGCGCCGTGGCACTGATGATCATGGAAGGAATGCCGTATAGCCCGGAGATGTTTATCGGCTTCATCTGCATGTTGGGAATTTCTATGGTAGCCGCTCCGGGAGTCCCGGGCGGTTGCATAATGGCGGCCTTAGGGGTATTGGCCGGAATGTTAGGCTTCACCGAGAGCAACCAGGCCCTGATGATAGCGCTTTACATTGCCATGGACTCTTTCGGCACGGCCTGCAACGTCACAGGCGACGGCGCAATCTCCCAAATCGTCAACCGTTTCTTCGCCCCCTCGACGACCAAAAGCGCGGCTCCGGAAGTAATTCTTGAATAATCTATCTCCATGGCAAAAGAAATACAGTTCATCCTATATAATCTCCCTGATAATTCGGGGACGGTACAGGCGTATGTAGAGAATGAAACAATATGGCTCACTCAAAAGGCCATGTCTGAACTCTTTGGCGTTGGAATCAACACCATCAATTATCATTTAAAAGATATATACGCCTCGGAAGAATTAACCGAAGAGGCAACTATTCGAAAAATTCGAACAGTTCAATTAGAAGGCACTCGACAGGTGGAGCGTGAAAGGATTTTTTATTCTCTTGACGCGATCATCAGCGTCGGCTATCGTGTTAACAGCCAAAAGGCTACGCGTTTCCGTCAGTGGGCTACCCGCGTACTGAATGAGTTTATCCGCAAAGGCTTCGTCCTTGACGATGACCGGCTGAAACAGGGGCAGACAGCGTTTGGCCGCGACTATTTCCGTGAACTGGGACTTACCACATGGAAATATGCTCCCGAAGGGCGTATCTTGAAATCTGATGTATCAATCGCTAAGAATTATCTCTCCGAAAAAGAGATCCGTTCGCTCGAACGCACCGTCACGTCCTACTTCGATTATATTGAAGGTCAGATTGAGCGTGGCAATGTATTCAACATGGAGCAGTTTGCCGCAAGTGTCAATAAATTCCTGACCTTCAATGACTATAAAATCCTCCCGAATCGAGGAAGTATCTCCGCTTCGGAAGCCAAGGCCAAAGCCGAAGCGGAATACGACCTCTTCAATCCAACCCAACAAATAGACTCCGATTTCGACAAAGAGATCCGTGGAATGTTTGAGCTGTAACCAACTGTCTAATCAACGAATTAATAATCTACCCGATGCCGATAATCAAAGAAATGAAGATACAGAGACTGTTGTGCTTATTGATCTGCGCTGTAACCCTTTTGATTACAGCTTCTTCTGCGATCGCTCAAAACAAGAAAATCAAGCGTGAGCAATCTCAGCAACGACCTTCAATCCAAAAACCACGGCGCGAGGGAGCACCCCTTGATGAAACCAAGATCCCCAACAACAATGCGCTGCCTAAGCATGATAAGAGGGTAAACGTAGAACCGAAAAAAGTCCGGTTGACTCCGGGTTCCACATTCTTCGATGATTCGATAGAATATATCGTAGTGGAGGGTGCGGAGCCGGCGTGCAAGGTTAAGAAGGGTAGCCACAGGGCGGATGAAGAGATTCCTTCTGAGGCGTTCAATGTCGACGACGGCTATAGTTATAAAGTGGTAGGAATCGCGGACAGAGCTTTCGAGGGAAACAGTAACCTCCGGCACATCATTCTTCCCTCTTCCATTAAAACGATAGGGGATTGGGCATTTTATAATTGCGTGAATCTTAAGGAAGTGATAATTCCGGAATCGGTAACAACGATCGGCGAACGGGCTTTTCTTTATAGCACCGGCCTTAAGAAAGTGACGCTCCCCGATTCACTGACCTCGATACCGACCTGCGCTTTCTTCAACTGCTCAAGCCTCGCAGAAATCAATATTCCCCCTTCCATAGAATCCATAGGACCCGAGGCCTTCGGCTACTGTACCTCCCTTCGCCAGATTGCCCTGCCTCCCTCCTTATCCATCGACCGGAATTCCGTCTTCAAGAACTGCCGCAATGACCTGAACTTCATCGAACAGTAACGATGTACTTGTACGTGCTAAAGAATCCTGTAAGAATGCAGGAGAATGTGTATCTGACCATTTTGCCGACGCCGGGAAAATGGTCAAAGTAGGTTCAGGCGCTAAACGTCAAGTAGATGACGTTATGCTGACGCGCTACGCGTGTTACCTTTACCCATAGCATCCGTGCCAGTTCTTACCGGAGGAGTGACTCAGCGATTGAGTCGAAGGCTCAGGCCAACTATCATAGAAGTCCCAATCGTACAAAGCAAGAGAAGAAAGCTGAGGGCGAAGCTATTGAAAGAGGATTCGCCAAGATGCGTCTTATGTGGTATAAAGCACTTCTCGGCGACAATTCATCGCTCAATAACTTTGCAGACTCGCAAAAATTTTTATAAATTTGCAAATAAAGAATTAGGCGTATGGATCAAGATAATCTTTATATCCGTTTTGACTGGGCGATCAAGCATATATTGCGCGACAAGGCCAACTTCGGTATCCTCGAGGGGCTTATCTCCGTGCTCTTGGGCGAGGACGTCAAGATTGAGGAACTTCTCGAAAGCGAATCGAATCAGGACAACGACCGCGATAAATTTAACCGGGTCGATATCAAGGCCAAGAACACCAAAGGACATATCATAATCATTGAAGTGCAGCTGACGCGTCAACTGTATTACCTTGAAAGAATCCTTTACGGTGCCTGCAAGGCCATAACTGAGCATATTAATATCGGCGATAAATATGATCAGGTGAAGAAGGTCTATTCGATCAGCATTTTATACTGCGATTACGGTCACGGAGATGATTACGTTTATCATGGTCAGACCATCTTCAAAGGAATCCATACCGGCAATGACCTTCTTGTGAACATGAAGGAAGAAGGGGTGATAGTTCCGCATCTTCCCCGCGAAGTCTTCCCGGAATATTATCTCGTAAGGGTCAACGCTTACGACAAGATTCCGGAAACGCCACTCGATGAATGGATGACATATCTTAAGACAGGCAAGATCAAGGAGGACACCCGCACTCCGGGACTTCAGGAGGTACGCGAAAAACTGCGTGTATTATCGATGACGCCCAAAGAGCGGAGAGCCTACGACGAACATATCGATAACATCATGGTCCAGAATGATGTACTTGATACGGCAAGAGACGAAGGTCGCGCCGAGGGCTTGGAGGAAGGTCGCGCCGAGGGCTTGGAGGAAGGTCGCGCCGAAGGGCTGGTAAAAGGTCGTGAGATAGGAATCGCCGAAGGCATGGAGAAAGGCCACGCCGAAGCTATGAAGAAAGTAGCAGTGTCTCTGAAACAACAGGGCTTACCCCTCGACAACATCTCAGACATCACCGGTCTCCCCGTCTCCACCATAGAATCCCTTTAACCTCCTTCTTACAATAGACATTGAGCCCCGGTCCATCCTTTCCAATGGACCGGGGTTCAATATTAATTTTTCAAATCACCCAATTTTAGACCCCGTCCCACAAAAAATGTTAAATTCCGGGTCGCAGATGTGCCCCGA
>CAYTOR010000164.1:0-4596 GCA_964439505.1 uncultured Sangeribacter sp. | reverse complement strand
CGGCCTTCTCCTCCTGCGCCATGCGCTTGGTCTTCTGATCGAGCCATGAGGAATAATTGCCCTTCCAGGGAATTCCCTCACCGCGGTCAAGCTCAAGAATCCAGCCGGCTACATGATCGAGGAAATAGCGGTCGTGGGTGACGGCTATTACAGTACCGGGATATTGCTGCAGATGCTGTTCGAGCCAGTCGATGGATTCTGCATCAAGATGGTTGGTCGGCTCGTCAAGGAGAAGGATGTCGGGTTGTTGGAGCAAAAGCCGACATAGCGCCACGCGACGACGCTCGCCACCCGAGAGTGTAGATATTTTCTGATCGTCCGGCGGACAACGGAGCGCATCCATGGCGCGTTCGAGTTTATTGTCTATATTCCAAGCGTCGGTAGCGTCCAGTTTATCCTGCAATTCCGCCTGCCGGTTCATGAGTTTCTCCATCTTCTCCGGATCCTCGAGTACCTCCGGATCGCAGAATGCATTGTTGACCTCTTCATAATCCTTGAGCAACTGCATTATGGGGGCAACTCCCTCCTCTACTACTTCCTTCACAGTCTTGTCGGGATCCAGTTTGGGTTCCTGTTCGAGATAGCCTACAGAATAGCCCGGAGAAAACACCACCTCTCCTTGATAAGACTTGTCAAGTCCGGCGATAATCTTGAGGAGAGTAGACTTACCGCTGCCGTTAAGACCGATGATGCCGATCTTGGCACCATAGAAAAACGACAGATATATATTTTTAAGAATCTGACGCTGGGGAGGAATCACCTTGCTCACCCCGACCATCGAGAATATTATTTTCTTATCGTCTGCCACGTTTATATTGTCTTTATTTCAATCAATCAGTTTAAACTCATTTATTTAGTCCGATAGGCAGCCTTCACCTTGCCTTTGGCGATGTTGTTGAGTTTAGTCTTAATCATCTGCTTGCGTATCGGAGAGATATGATCCGTGAAGACTTCTCCGAGCAGATGATCAAACTCATGCTGGATAATACGCGAGGCGAAACCGCGGAATTCCTGCTCATGAGGCTGAAAATCCTCATCGAGCCAGCGGAGCATGACGTGTTCATGTCGCTTGACATTCTCATTGATGCCGGGAAGTGACAGGCATCCTTCCGGACGGCTGACAGGACTCTCATCCTCAATGATCTCTAATTCAGGATTGATCAGGACAAGTTTCAGACCCTCGCACTCCGGGAAAGAATCAGCCACCGGATTCCCGTCGATAACGATGACCGAGATAGACTTCCCGATCTGAGGAGCGGCAAGTCCGACCCCGTCGGAATTATACATGGTCTCCCACATGTTGGCGATCAGATTCTTGAGATCGGGATAATCGGGAGTAATGTCTTCGGTCTCTTCCCGAAGTACGGGATGACCGAGCAGATAGACAGGCAATATCATAGGTTAATCTTAAGATTTCTTGTTTATTTATTCTTCTAATCCCTAACTCCTAATACATCCTAACCCCTCAACTTGTGAAACCGGAATTGCTCGCCAGCCAATCGGTCAGGATTATGACCGCTGCTGTCTTGTCAGCCAATCCCTTGTCTCTGCGGCGCGACTTGCTCAGCCCGGCGTCAATCATTGCGCGATGAGCTATGACGGACGTGAAGCGCTCGTCATAGCGGTCCACTGCGATCTCCGGCAACGTCTTTGACAGCTGACGAAGAAAGGGCTCGATATATTTGGCACTCTCTGAGTCCTCCCCACGCACAGTCTTCGGCAGGCCGACGACTATGACGTCTACGACTTCCCGGCCGCAGTAGTCCTGAAGAAATGCCATCAGATCGCAAGTGCGGACAGTCGGCAGCCCGTTGGCTGAAATACGCAACGGATCTGTCACGGCGACTCCGCAGCGCTTCCTTCCATAATCGATAGCTAAAACTCGTCCCAAAAGTAACTCTTTAAAATAAGTTGATAATAGCAGTAACTCCGGGTCAAGAGTTACTGTTACAAAATTACTAAAATTTCGTGAGTCTGCAAAAAAGCCACAAAAAAAGCATGCCGAAGATCGGCATGCTTTTGATATGAAGCTATTTTATATTGTTTACTTGCCTTCGAAGAAACGTTTGTAAAGACCATAGAAACCGCGGCCATGGCGGGCTTCATCCTTAGCCATCTCATGCACAGTGTCGTGGATAGCGTCGAGGTTCTGTGCCTTGGCATTCTTGGCGATGCGCATCTTGTCTTCGTTGGCACCTGCCTCAGCGTGCATACGCTTTTCGAGGTTGGTCTTAGTGTCCCACACCATGTCGCCGAGCAGCTCGGCAAACTTGGCGGCGTGCTCTGCCTCTTCCCATGCATAACGCTTGAAAGCGTCAGCTACTTCAGGATAACCTTCGCGGTCAGCCTGACGGGACATAGCCAGATACATTCCGACTTCCGTACATTCTCCGAGGAAGTGATTGTTGAGATCTTTCTTCATCTCTTCGTCGCAATCCTTAGCGACACCGATTTCATGTTCTGTGACGAATTTCAGAAGTTCATTCTGATCGAGTTCTTTGAATTTAGACTGAGGAGCGCCACACTGCGGGCATTTTTCGGGAGCTACTTCACCGTCCGCTACATATCCGCAGATGGTGCAAATCCATTGTTTTGCCATGTTATAGATAAAAGTTTATAATTAAAATATGTTAGTTGCTTTTTTACTGAATATTACCGTTGCATCCAAAGAACGAAACTAATTCCATTCTTTGCCTACAACGTCATTTCTTAAACATCCGGAATATAGGTTTGGTTGACTGAAACCCTCTTTTTTTGTTCCATTTCCGGAATTTTTTCATTATAGTCCTCCTTCCGGTGCAATTTTTCAACCTCTTGAAGTGTTATCTTAAAGAGATACTAAAGACCTCATGACAATATTCCCTATTCCTTCCGGATTCGCTACTTCTTTCGAAGAGGCTGTCAGGAAATTACAGAAATATATCTTATCCTCCGGCATCCGGTCAGTGCTTCTCGGAGTCAGCGGTGGCCCTGACAGTGTCTTGGCTCTCCACTTACTTGCCGGAGTGGCAAAAAGATTGCCGGGCTTCCGCCTTTCGGCGGCCCATGCCAATTTCCAACTCCGTGGAGAAGAGAGTATTCGCGATGAAAGTTTTGTCAAGGAGTTGGCCCGCTCGCTTCCGGAAGTAGAATTTTTCTTCAAGAGGTTCGACACTCTCCGATACGCCTCCTACAACAAGGTTTCTATTGAGATGGCGGCGCGCGAACTCCGCCATTCATGGTGGGACGAAATCCGCAGTCGTAACAATATCCAACTTATAGCGACCGGTCATAACGCCGATGACAACGAAGAGACCCTGCTTCTAAATCTCCTGCGTGGGAGTTCTCCTCGCGGACTTCGCGGGATGGCGCCATTAGGCGACCGGATATTCCGTCCGTTGCTGGGCCTCCATAGAGAAGAGATCCTGCGGCTGCTCAAAGAGGTATCAATATCTCAGGAATCTCCCGTATATATTACTGACTCTACCAATCTGAGTTCCGATTACCGCAGAAATTTCCTCCGCAACGAAATCCTGCCTCAACTGCGCAGCCGATGGGAGGGACTCGATTACGCATTGCAGACCTCAATGGAACTACAGGCCGAGGCCTCGGCGCTCAATGATTTTGCCGTCCGTGGATTTCTTAACGATCATGATGTCGCCGGACTGAATGAATTGAGATATCAGGATCTCCGGCATTTCCCCGCTCCGCTCACATTAATATATACCTGGCTGGCTCCGCACGGAATCTCCACTGCGAAAGCCCGGGAGATTACCTCGCATATCCCGGACCATGCCCTCACGGACCACGCCCTCACGGAATCCGCCACCCAAGGACGCCGCTGGATTCTCGCCGACGGAAGTCAGGTCGTCACGACCAACTTATCCCTTCGACTTGAACCGGCGTCGGCCGAAAGATACGCGCCGTTTACAATGGAGCAACCTTCTCCATTTTCTATCCGGGAAATTAATGAGCCTTCCGAAGAGATAATGAAAGAAATCCGACAAGCCGGTCTTGATGAGATATATCTTCCTCGTCCTCTGACTGAATACGAATGGCGCCGCCCCCAAGAGGGCGATAAGATCTATTTATTTCCCGACAAAACGGGACGAAGAAAATCGAAACTCCTCAGCGACATCCTCCGGGAAGCCGGGCTTCCGCTGACAGTCCGGAAATCAATCAATCTATTGGTCAATAAAAACTCCGGAGAAATAATCTGGATTCCCGGTATCCGGCGCGCCGGCGCAGACCTGATTGATGAAAATTGCACTAAAATATTTCATTTGAATTTGCGTAAATAAAATATAATTTGTAATTTTGCAGTGTCCGGACGGTTCCGCACGCCCGAGATATCCCTCTCCCCAATTAAATCTCCCCTCTCCTCCATATTATACCCAACTCCACAGACATTCCCTCTCCCTCGGGCCGAAAATCCGGAGACTATCCGGCTATAGGCCGATTATCACCTCACCGAATTCCATTTATTTTTTGTTGACCGGCTCGCAGAAGCTGATGACTGCATTTAGACCCCGTCCCACAAAAAAATGTTAAATCCAGGGCCGTAGATGTGCCCCGAATTTGGCCTTGCAGCGTGAAGGAGTTTAGCGGGCTAAACGA
>CAYTOR010000163.1:0-4681 GCA_964439505.1 uncultured Sangeribacter sp. | reverse complement strand
CCCGGAGGATCAAGGAAGAGCAGCATGGATTTTGCACTTCGTTCTTGAATCTACATTATTCTTCCGAAGAACCCGGTAGGGACACGATTCTTCGCGTCTATGTAGAATTTTAAATTTTCACGCAACGTAATAGAGCCGGCTAATTATCCTAACTCTATCACTTCGCAAGCGCGGATGTCCGCTCCGTCGATTTCCAAACGAATCAGGGTACGCTTTTTCTGCCAACCTTGAAGTCCGGCAGCCCCGGGATTGATATGAAGAAGATCGAGTTCTTTGTCATACATTACCCTCAGGATGTGGGAATGTCCGTCTACCATCAACTGAATCCCTTCCTCCCGTAGGAGTTTCTTCATTCCGGGCGACCATCTTCCGGGATAACCCCCGATATGAGTCAGAAGGACCTTGACTTCATCAATATGGAAAATCTCCAGTTCCTTGGCATGACGGTTTACCTGACCGTGATCTATATTCCCTCGGACTGCCCTTACGAGTGGGCCGATACTTTGGAGACGCTCCAAAATGGTTATGTCTCCAATGTCACCGGCATGCCATATCTCATCGCAATCAGAGAAGTATTTGGAGTATCGGTCATCCCAATGGGAGTGGGTGTCACTCAGTATCCCGATCCTTTTCATCCCTTTGTTTAATTTACTTTTTAGGACTTCTCGGCCTCTCCGGATTCCTCGGTGTGCTCTGACTGATCCGAATTTTCCGGATTTTCAGTCTCAGCCGATTTTTCGGAATCCGCAGGTTTTTCAGATTCATCAGGAGAGTCAACCGGACTCGAGTAGGTCACGTCGAGTTTGTCTTCGCCGTCAGTGTATGACGCCTTTATGATTCCTCCAATCTGTCCTTCAGCATTGAGGCCAAGCATTATCTCGGCAAGTTCATCTTCCAGATATTTCTGAATAGCCCGCTTCAAGGGACGCGCACCGAAGTTGCGGTCATAACCTTTCTCGGCGATAAACTTCTTAGCCTCCGTAGTAACTTCGAGCTGATAACCTAACTTCGCCACACGGGAATAGAAGTCTTTCAACTCGACATCGATGATCTGGAAGAGGGCTTCCTGATCAAGCTGGTCGAACATGATGATGTCATCGACACGATTCAGGAACTCGGGTGAGAAGACTCGGTTGAGTGCCTTGGTTATGACACCCTGGGACTGCTCCTTGATATTTTCAGCCGTCTGAAAACCGACGCCACCGGCACCGAAATCCTTCAGTTGGCGCGAACCTACGTTGGAGGTCAGGATGATGATGGTATTCTTAAAGTCGATCTTGCGACCGAGAGAATCAGTCAGTCGGCCTTCATCCATAACCTGCAGGAGGAGATTGAAAACATCCGGGTGAGCCTTCTCGATTTCGTCGAGAAGAACAACCGAATAGGGACGACGACGCACTTTTTCTGTCAACTGTCCTCCCTCTTCGTAACCGACATATCCCGGAGGAGCACCGACGAGGCGCGAAACTGTGAATTTCTCCATAAACTCCGACATGTCCATGCGGATCAATGCGTCGGGGGAATCGAAGAGATATTCAGCGATCTTCTTGGCAAGATAAGTCTTGCCGACACCTGTCGGACCGAGGAACATGAAAGTACCGATCGGCTTGTTGGGATCCTTCAGACCGATACGGTTTCTTTGGATCGCCTTCACGATCTTCTTGATTGCGTTGTCCTGGCCGATGACGCTGCCCTGAAGAGCGGAACCCATCTGAATAAGGCGGGAGCCTTCAGCCTGAGCGATCCTCTGGGTAGGAACCCCGGTCATCATGGCTACTACTTCAGCAACCTTGTCTTCGTCAACGGTCTGGCGATCTTCGGCAAGTTTCTTCTCCCAATCGGCTTTTGCTTTGGCGAGCTCGGATTTATATTTGGCTTCTTGTTTACGCAAGGTTGCGGCCATCTCGAAGTCTTCATTGTGAGCGGCTTCAAGTTTCTTAGCGGTAGTTTCTTCGATGCGGGCCTCAAGATCTTCAATTTCGCGAGGAACCACGATATTGGTGATATGTACTCGCGAACCGGCCTCATCAAGGGCATCGAGTGCCTTATCCGGGAAATTGCGATCGCTTACATAGCGTTCAGTCAGGGATACGCACGCACGGAGAGCATCCTCAGTATAATTTACGTTATGATGCTCTTCATATTTGTCCTTGACATTATGAAGAATCTCGAGGGTTTCTTCGGGAGAGGTCGGTTCGACCATCACTTTCTGGAAACGACGCTCAAGAGCACCGTCTTTTTCGATGTTCTGACGATATTCATCGAGGGTAGTCGCACCGATACATTGGATTTCTCCGCGGGCGAGAGCCGGTTTGAGGATATTGGCGGCGTCCATGGAACCTGGCGAACCACCCGCACCGACGATCGTATGGATCTCATCTATAAACAGGATGATTTCCGGATGCTTGGCAAGTTCGTCGAGGATAGCCTTGATCCTTTCCTCGAATTGTCCGCGATATTTTGTGCCCGCAACCATTCCGGCCATATCAAGGCCGATAACTCGCTTATTGAACAGGACGCGCGACACTTTCTTCTGCACGATCCGGAGCGCCAGACCTTCGACGATAGCAGATTTGCCGACACCGGGTTCACCGATAAGGACCGGGTTATTCTTTTTACGGCGCGACAGGATCTGGGCAAGTCGTTCGATTTCCGTCTCGCGGCCTACCACCGGATCCAGCCTGCCTTCGGCGCCGGCAGCGGTCATATCGTGACCGAATTTGTCGAGAGCGGGTGTGTCGGATTTGGTTTTACCTTTACCGGAACCCGCTTTTTCACCGGAAGCGCGTTCTCCAAAGAGGGGTGCGTCATCGTCATCCTCCTCATCATCGGAGTCAAATGGATTCTTGGAATCCGAAGGATTGGGAGATGTCGGACCTCCGATATTTTGGATAGTGATATCAAAGTTTAGATATTCATCCTTTAGATTAGCGAGGAATTTATTGTCGACCGAGCGTTTATCGTGCATCAGGGCGAGGATAATATGTTCGCCGGCGATGACAGGCGCTTTCATTTTTCGTGCTTCGGAAGTCGCGAGATTAAGATGACGGATCGCTGAGAGTGTGATTTTAAACTGCTGCTCGAAAAGGGTAGTAGTTTGTTCGTCGCTTTCCGGAGCCATATTGAGATGTTCGCTGAGTTCCTCGATCATCTTATCGATAGGCACGTTGAGTTGGGAGAGAATCTTGAAGGCATAGCCGTCGCGCTGCCGCAAGGCTGCCAATACAAAATGCTCACTTCTGATAGCTGAGGAGTTAAATTCCCTTGCTATTTCATCGGCCTTCGTAAGAATCGGAAGGAATTGCTTAGAAAAGTCGTTCTTCATTTATTCTTGATTTGTTGCTAAGAGAGTAACAACTATCGTGCCAAAAAAGATTAAATCCCCTGTTTGGATTAAAAAAATTGTAAAAGAAGATGATTCCGTTCTTCTATCTTGTGAAGAGAAGGGGGGATGTCAAAAATATGATATATGCGAATTGAAGGGAAATGGCAAGCCAGGTCCCTTCAATTCAGATCTCAGAATAAAAGTGCAATCCTGTAGACGATGAAGCTCAGGATCCAAGCCAGCCCGGTATTGTAGAGGGCGGAGAAGAGAGCGTATTTCCAATGTTCAGTTTCGCGGGCTATGGCCGCAAGAGTTGCTATGCAAGGGAAATACAGGAGAACGAATACCATGAAGGCCAAAGCCTTTGCAGGATTGAAGGGCGGTTCGCCGGTCAGTTTTGAGGGGGTCTTGAGGCGTTCCGAAATCAGATCAGCATCGTCTTCTCCGGTATAGAGGACTCCCATCGTTGATACCACCACTTCCTTGGCCGCCGCCCCGGCAAACAGGGAGACAGTAGTTTTCCAACCGAAATCCATAGGTCTGACAACGGGTTCTACCGCCTTGCCGATACGGCCGAGAATGGAATACTCCTGCTGATAGGAATTCAGTATCATTTCCTCCAGGGAAGCACCGTCTGCCTCTTCCTTCACTTTTTCGGGCATATCTGCCAAAGTATTTGTCTGATAGCTTTGGGGCACATCCTCTATGTCATATCTTGGGAAATAGGAGAGAGCCCATATTATGATGGAAGCTACAAGGATGAGGCCTCCCATCTTATTGAGATATTGCTGCGCTTTGCTCCACATTCCGCGCATGATGGCTTTGCCGGTCGGCATGCGGTAGGGAGGAAGTTCCATGACGAAGGGAGTCTCGTCGGTTTTCAACCAGAATCGGCGCATCAGGCGAGCTGTAACTACAGCGACAATAATACCTAAAAGATAAAGACAGAAGAACACCAAACCTCCGTATTGGGGGAAGAAACATCCTGCGAGCAACACGTATATAGGTATACGCGCCGAGCAACTCATGAAGGGATTGATCAGAATGGTAATCAATCGGCTGGATTTACTTTCGATGATACGAGTTGACATTATAGCCGGGACATTGCAACCGAACCCCATCAATAAGGGTATAAAGGATTTACCGTGAAGCCCCATCTTATGCATCACCCGATCCATAATGAATGCCACGCGAGCCATATAACCCGTATCTTCCATAAAGGATATGAAGAAATACAGGATAAGAATATTCGGGAGGAATACTATCACACCTCCCACACCGCCGATTATACCGTCCAGCAACAGATCCTTCAGCGGGCCGTCGGACATTTTGGTACTGAGCAATTCCGAAATCCAA
>CAYTOR010000162.1:0-4687 GCA_964439505.1 uncultured Sangeribacter sp. | reverse complement strand
CTCATGAACTGGTCGAGAATCGTGCCCGTAAGTCTCATGCCTAAAATCTCAGATGCTATCACCCATACGACCGTGAAAAACAGCACTCCATAGAAAAGACTCAGCGAGCCGGAGCGCTTCATCAGCCTGTAGATATAATATAGCAGCGTCGCTACCAATAGAATATCTATGATATCTTTTATTCCGAAATTAAGCATTCCTCAGCGATTCAAAAAGTGTGATGGTCTCGTTAGCTTCCTTTACATCATGGACACGCAGGATATCGGCGCCGTTCATAAGAGCGGCCATATTCAGGGCGGTAGTCCCGTTGAGACTCTCCTCCGGCGTAGCGTGCAAGGTTTTCCAGATCATTGACTTGCGCGACAATCCGGCCAATATCGGGCAACCTAAGGCCTTGAATTCCTTTAGATCCTTGAGCAACCGGAAGTTCTGCCCGACAGTCTTGGCAAATCCGAATCCGGGATCGATTATGACGTCCGCTACTCCGAGCCGGCGCAGTTCGCTGAGTTTGAAAGCGAGATCCCTCAAGACGTCGGCAGTCACGTCGTCATAGTCCGTCAGCGTAGTCATCGTCTGCGGAGTACCGCGCAGATGCATCAGCACGTAGCCGACTTTCAGATCTGCAACTGTCTGAAACATTTCCTTATCCCCTATCCCGCCGGAAATGTCATTGATAATCCCGACTCCATATTTCTCTACACATCGCCTGGCTACCTCAGCCCTGAACGTATCGACCGACAGCGGCACGTCATCCCCTATCCAGGCCCGGATGGCTCCCAAGGCGGAATCAAGACGTCTCCATTCCTCCTCTACGGGTATATCCTCGCAACCCGGTCGCGACGAATATCCCCCTACGTCAAGGCAATCCGCCCCCTCTTCCATAAGTCGCCGGGCCCGGTCTATGAGATCCGGGAGATCGGGTGTGCGACTGCCGGAATAAAACGAATCCGGAGTCGCATTGACAATCCCCATTATCATCGGACGCTCCCTTTCTATAAGTTCGCCGCAGCCGCAGCGCATCATAATTCCCATATTTATCTTAAGTTTTTATCTCAAGTCTTCGCGAAGTTACTTAAAAAATAATAAATCTCAAGCCTTATTGTCAATATTTTTTTGTTATCATCGTTAATTTACTTATATTTGTGAATCCATTTCGACATGAAGAGCCGCGGTTATATCCGCCTCTTCTCCGAAACAGGATCTTGCAACTCCACTTTTGAAATAATATTTAGAGATACTTACCTTATATGAAACGTTTCTTACCTGCTCTCGCAGTATTCTCGCTTTCCGCAACCATGACTCTTCCGGCAGCCGCCGAAGTAGCTATGCCCAGCGTGCGCGAAGGCGACTTTTACTGCTTCCGTGGCTTGCCGCAGAATGAAATCAATTATCTGCCTGCCATCGAAAAACCTAACCGCCCGATCTTCCGTATAGATAAGCTCGGCAACTCCAAGTTTGACAATACCGACGGACATGACCTCCGCGAAATCCCTACTACCGGCGATTTCCCGGTGTTGGTAATCCTCGTGGAATTCGCTGACACCAAATTCACCCGTTCCTGGGGCGACCCCCACGAAATCGTCGACCTGATGCTTAACTCGAAGGACTATGATTTCCAAAACGCAACCGGCTCGGTCAACGATTACTACCAACGTGTATCCGGCGGACAATTCAATCCTCAATTTGAAGTGGCCGGTCCGGTCCAGATCTCCAAAAAGGAGATCGACTACGTCACTTCAAATCCCGATGACTTCTACGTAGATCCCGCAACCGGCAAAAACGTTACCGTCTATCCCGCCGGCAGAATGGTCGAAGAAGCCGTTAAAGCCCTCGAGGATCAGGTAGACTTTACAAAATTTGACACTGACAACGACGGAATGGTAGACTTCGTCTATCTCTTCTTCGCAGGCCAGGGCGCAACTACCGGCGGCGACCGCTGGCACCACATCTGGCCCCACGCCTTCACCCTCAACTCAGCAATCGGCGGACCCGTAGAGGTCGATGGCGTCAAGGTCAATCGTTATTGCACCTCCTCCGAACTTGGAGCGGACCGCAAACTCAGCGGCATCGGCACATTCTGCCATGAATTCGCCCATGTCCTCGGTCTGCCGGACTATTACGACACCGCCAACAACAACGGCACCGTCTCCAAGTGCTTCTCCCCCGGATCTTTCTCCAACATGGATGCCGGAAACTATAACAATTCGGAGCATACCCCTCCATTCTTCTCGGCCTACGAACAGTATGCCATGGAATGGATGAAGCCCGCTGACCTTTCCGGTACAGGCCGCTACACAATGCTCCCCATCGAGGCCCGTCCCTTCGGTTATCAGGTTGTCTCTCCGAAGAATCCTCAGGAGTATTATCTCCTTGAAGCCCGCGGAAAGTCTTTCCTCGACCAATATCTCAAGGGCCACGGCCTTCTCGTCTGGCATATCGATTTCGACCTCGGAATCTGGACCGCCAATACGGTCAATAACAACTCTGTCCATCAGAGAATCGATATCATCGAGGCCGACAATATGTTTGACGACTCTACGCGCAACGGCGATACTTTCCCCGGCGTAAGCGGTATCTGCGAGTTTACAAAGAGCGTAAGCCCCTCTTTCAAAGACTGGGCAGGCAACGCTATGGGTTATGACTTGCGTGAGATCACTGCCAATTTCGACGGAACAGTATCCTTCTTCGCTACCGGCGACAGCCAGATCGCTCCCGAAGCTGAACTGACTGCTCCCTCCGCCAAAGTCATCTCTGCCGACGCGGATTCTTTCGAACTCGAATGGACGGCTGTCGACAATGCCGCCGATTATTATGTCAGCGTATTCGACGCTTCGAAATTCAACGGCGATCAACTCCTCTTCGAGGACTACATCCCCGGATGGTATTTCAAGAAACTTTCTGATGTAAAGGCAGTCGACGGAGTCTGCTCCCTGACTGTCGAAGGTCTTCCTGCAAATGCAAAATACGGTGTGATGGTCTATGCGGCCAATGACCTCAACGCCTCCCGCCTTGAAGCTCCCGTATTCGCAGCTACAGTCGACGGCAATGACTTTGCCGCCGCATCGACCAACCTGCGCATCGGCGCCGGCGAAGAATACGCGATCGCCGAGTGGGACGCCGTAGAAGGTGCCGACCAGTACGAACTCCTTTTCGTAGACCGCAAGCAGAATGACGCTACCGAGACCCTCGAAGAGAACTTCTCCAACCGCAGCCTTCCTAAGGAATGGAAAGAGAACGGCACCCGGTACGACACCCGCAAATATGGTCTGGAGTCTCCTTCTCTGAGCTTCCAGCAGCCCGGAGCTTATCTCCAGTCGCCCGTCTATGACAAGCCCGTAAGCGCAATCTCATTCTGGGGCTGCAAGCGTTATACCGATGAACTTTGCGAACTCGATGTCTATGCTCTCGACAAGTCCGGTACTCCTCATCTCGCCAAATCCCTTTCCGACCTCTCCAAGGACGGAGCTGCAGTCAGCGTTGAAATGCCCGCCGAGACCTTCGGAGTGCGCCTCGTCTATAACTTCCGCTCTACCGACCTCTTCTTCTATCTTGACGACCTCAAGGTTGAATTCAACGACGGTCATGTCGATACTCCCATAGCAGACGTTGAGATCGAATACGGTCAGGACTTCGCAAAAGTACGCGGACTTAAAGAGGGCAAGGATTACATCGCTTACCTCTACCCCGTCAAAGCTAACGAACGTGGAGCTAAATCCAACGAACTTTTCTTCCGTCCGGAAAATCTCACTCCCTCCGGAGTTGAAAGCCTTCCTGCAGAAGTCACCGCAGCGGCTTCCTTCCGCGTAAACGGCATGCAGATCATCCCCTCCGATCCCGAAGCGGTATATGACGTCTACGCGACAGACGGCAGCGCGATCGCCCTCGGCGTCAAAGGCAACCTCACCCTTCCCGTCCGCGGCATCTATCTCCTCCGCTCCGCCAACACGACCGCCAAGGTAATCCTCTGACCCCTACAGGTAGGGGCGCAATCACCCAAGTAGGGGGGCAATCACCCAAGTAGGGGCGCAATCAGTCAAGTAGGGGCGCAATACATTGCGCCCACAGAGGATTGGGAAGACTGAATTATCAGGCTAATTAGGCTTATTGGGGTTATTAGTCTTTTTAGACCAATTAGCCCTATTAGTCTTACTCCAATAAAATCATGCAAGAGAGTCCATTCCCAAAAATGGACTCTCTTTTTTATCCCCCTTGCCGAAGATAATTTGTTTCTTGGTCGGCGCGCTTGTGCGCCATTGACCCGCAGCGCTTGTGCGCCATTGACCCGCAGCGCTTGTGCGCCATAAACCCGTAGAATTCCTCAATCCCCGCATAAAAATTCCCTCAAAATCATGTTATTCAACATATTTTTTGTAACTTTGCAGTCTGAAATATAGTTATCTATGCAAGACATCAGAAATATTGCCATTATCGCCCATGTCGATCACGGCAAAACTACCCTCGTCGACAAAATGCTTCTGGCCGGTCATCTCTTCCGCGACAACCAGAACGCCGGCGAACTCATCCTCGACAACAACGATCTGGAGCGCGAACGCGGAATAACAATCCTTTCCAAAAACGTCTCCATCAATTACAAAGGCACCAAGATCAATATCATCGACACTCCGGGGCACGCCGACTTCGGAGGCGAGGTAGAACGCGTGCTCAATATGGCCGACGGTTGCCTGCT
>CAYTOR010000161.1:0-4688 GCA_964439505.1 uncultured Sangeribacter sp. | reverse complement strand
GTCGGGTGCATGAATATAGCGGAGTCGATGCCGACGATGTTGTCATGAAGCATCGTCATCGATTCCCACCAATAACGCTTGATGTTGTTCTTGAGTTCCACGCCGTTCTGGCCGTAGTCATAGACTGCGGAGAGACCGTCATAGATCTCAGAGGATTGAAACACGAACCCATACTCCTTCGCATGGGCGATTATTGTCTTGAAGATATCTTCTTGCTTTGCCATAAGAGCTTATTATAATTTCTGTTGTAAGCCGGTTTTGAATTTCGATAGACTGAGCCGCAATGAATAACTGCGACTCATAGACAACAAAGTTACTCATTTTGGCTGAATTGGGCAAATATATGATATGAAAAATCCCGCAATCGTTATAGATTACGGGATTTATGAGTCTTTTTCGAGTAAAAGAACTCAAATATCTTTTGGAAATTCTCGTGGTAGGAACGCGATTCATCGCGTCCACAGAGAATTGGGAGTAGCATGCGCGGGATGTATACTATAGGTTGAAGTAGTACGTGCCGGTGGAGAGGACGGTATAGAAGTTATAGTTGTTACCGCGCAGGTAATAGGAGGTGTTATAGGCCGGCTGGTCGATGCCTCGGTTCCAGAAATCGGTCCATGGATTCCAGGCGTTGATGACCGTCACGTTGTATTGACCTCCGACATAGTTGTAGGCGACCGTCATGGGGATAGTGCGCCAGATTCCCTGAGCGTCATAACCTACACCGACGACACTTGTCGTTCCGGAATTAGACCAACCCGGCGAGAAGGGATTGATGTTGACGATTACAGAGGGAGAGGAATTGTAGCCCGGTCCCCAAGGACCGCCCCAGCCGGGAGCGGGAGCCGCCGGACCATTGTTGGGTGTGAACGCCCCTCCAGAGCCGGGAGCGGGCGCCGAAGTGCCACCGAACCCGCCGGGGCCTCCTCCGATAGGACCTCCACCTCCTCCTGCACCCGGACGGGGAGCCGAGTTCTGAGCAAATATGGAGCCGACAGCAAAGAAGAGAGATATAGCGAGAGTGATAATTCGGGTTTTCATAAGATTTGGATTTAATAGTTGCTTACGTTAAATTAAACACAAAACAAAGATGAAGGTTTATTCCGGAAGCTCGGAATAAACCTTCATCTTTGTCGGGATTTTTCTCGAGAAGTTCGAGTTATCTCGAGATTTTCGAGAATCTCGTAAGATCGGAGAGATCGATAGGCTCGGGAAGATCGTAATCTCGAGAAGTTCGAGTTATCTCGAGATTTTCGAGAATCTCGTTAAAATCGGAGGTTACATCTCCATGTCGCCGTAGCCGCTGCCGTCGATAGGTTCGGAGTTGCGGTTCTTGTCGGATGTCTTGGCGCGCATGTTGCCGAAGGCGTATTTGATAGTCAGCTGCAGGGTGCGTCCGCCGCGCCAGCGTTCGCTGTATTGGGTATAGCCGATGCCGTCGATGGTAGATTTGAATTTGCGGGAATCGAAGATGTCGCGACAGTTGAGAGAGAAACTCCAGTCGCCGAGGTTCTTGCGGATACCCGCGTCGACGCTCCAACCGCCCTGGCGTGAACCCTGCGCGGTGAGCATCGAAGATGAGTAGCGACCTGTAGCCTGGAATGAAAGGCTCCACGGCAGACGTACACTTGCCATCAGACGCGCATCCCATGCGAAAGAGTTGCGGGCTGTGCCGCTGACAGGGAATCCCTTGCCGACTTCGTTGATGAAGGTCTTGCTCCAGGCCGAGATATGGTTGTTGTAGAGGTTGACCGTAGTCGTGAGGTCAAGGATACGGAAGAGATTGTTCTTTCCTACGATTTCCACACCCATATTGACATTCTTGGTGACGTTATCCCAGGTAGAGTACATCACGTTGCCGTCCAGATAGGAGACGCGGTCCATAACGTTAGAATTCTGTCGCAGATAGGCCGATACGGAGATCATGTGCTGAGTCCAGGACTTGATATAGTTGAGCTCGAAGGAGTTCGAGTATTCCGGCTGGAGTTCCGGGTTACCGTAGGAGATATTGGCCGGATCGGAGATATCGCGGAAGGAATTGAGCTGACCGCCCCATGGACGACGGATGCGGCGTGTATAGTTGATCTGCAGTTCGTTGTCGTAGGGGAGTGAATAGCTTATGAACGCGGAGGGGAACAGGGCAAAGTCGTTTTTCTTAAACCAGGCCTGATCGGCCGCATCTTCACCGTAGGCAAGAGACTTGGTCGCGATTTGCCATGCTTCGCCCCGGAGCCCGGCCGAGAAACTGAAGTTCTTGACCTTACCTCCCAACGTGAAGTACAGAGCCGATACGTTGTTGTTGTAAATGAAGCGGTTGAAGAGGTCTTCAGCGATCGTCATAGTGGCGGGTGCATTCCCCTCCATAGTAGTCACGGGAGAATTCTCGTGGCTATATTGGCCCTGATAACCGGCTTCAAACTTCAGCCAGTCGGTGAATTGCTTGGCGTAATCCACTTTAGCTTCCCACATATTCATGCCCATCGTCCTCGACTGCGAACGATAGAGATCGTAGGGATTGAGGAGGGGATCGTCGAAAGCCTGATTCTCGTGATATTCATTATAACTCGGTCCGCCCCAATGGTTGAAACCGACCATGATATCGAGATTATGATTCTTGCTCCATTCGCGACGGTAGCCGAATTCAGCATGAGCGCCTCTATTGTCGGAATTGCTGTAGGAAAGGTTGTCGTTGGTCTGCCATTGCCCGGGGATATTGCTGAGATAGTGGGTTGCGGAGTTGCCCCAGCGATGACCGAACATTCCGAAACCGTTGAGATAGAACTGATCTTTATCGGTCAGATGATAAGTAGCTCCGGCGCGTACGAATACGTTGTTGCCATGATTATGGCTGTTAGCGTTGGAGTTGAGGAACTGACCGTTGTCGTAGGTGCGTTCCGAGAGGGACCCTCCCTGATTATGGCGCATGCGGAACCCTACGCTTGCGTAGGCCTCCCATTTCGGAGAATTAAAGTTGAAATTGAATCCGGCGTTGCCTCCTCCGCGGGTATTCGCGCCGATTTCGGCAGAACCGAAATAGCCGCCGCGGCGGTCTTTCTTCAGCACGATGTTGATGATACCCGATGTGCCTTCAGGGCTGTATTTGGCAGAAGGGTTGGTGATGACTTCGATGCTTTCGATGGTCTCGCCGGGGATTTGTTCGAGAATCTGGGCTCGATTGTCGGCAGTAAGACCCGAATCCTTGCCGTTGATCCAGATGGTCACGGAAGAGTTGCCGCGTAGGGAGACCTCTCCGTCCTGGTCAACTTCTACCGAAGGGATAGATTCCAGTAGTTCGGAAGCTGACTGGCCGGCTGCAGCGATGTTGGAATCTACCTGGAAGACTTTCTTGTCGAGTTCAAAGCGCATCTGTGAGCGTACGCCTTCGACTACTACTTCCTGAAGCACTTTCGTATCGTCGGCCAACCGCAGGGTTCCGATGTTGACGTTTGATCCGGAGACTTTGACGGGACGTTCCTGATCGACACTTCCTACAGATGAAACCTTAAGGATATAACTTCCGTCAGCCACTTTTGGCAGGGAGAACTTACCGTCCATATCAGTCTCGCTACCAATTCCGAGAGACTTTCCTTTAGAGTCGAAGAGGACGACGGTAGCGAAATCAAGAGGAATGTTGTCTGATTTGTTGACGACAGTCCCAGAGATGACGCCGTCTGCCATAGCCGCGAGAGGGGCGCAAAGAGCGACCATCGGGAAAAGAAATTTTACCTGCACTGTAATTGAAAACTTTTGATAATGTGAGAGATGAATGATTGTCCGATCCTCATGCGTAAAATAGTCACGATGCCGGAATTGCAAGTGAGAAGCCTGCCGGTCCGGAATCCAATCGGTATAAGAGCCGGTTGGATTCCGGTACGTTTTGGAATAACCCCGAAGAGAGATAAAAGTCGGGCTTCACGAGTATTATGACGTAAGGTAAGAGCAAAAGGTTTAAAATAATTTTAAGGAAAAATTTGAAGAAATCTAAAAATTGATTAAATTCGCGTTCATTACGTCAAAGCCGTCGGATTTATATTTCCGATGGCGGATTTACATCGAAGAGACATTGCAGCAGTAAGTACTCTCTACTCTCTACTCACGTCTCTTCTCTCTCGACTCTCCTCTCTCGACTCTCGACTCACGTCTCTTCTCTCCTGATTTAGAATCTAACTAATCTAACTTAATAATGAAAGAAAACGAAGAAGAATTGATGACTCCGACGGGTTTGCCGGAAAATGCCTTCCGCGAACTCGGGCAGGATGAGGAATACCGTCCTGTCATGGAGCCGGCCCACGACCAGAAGGAGGTCACTCCTTACAGTGTCGGCATGGGTCTGCTGATGGCCATTGTCTTTTCAGCCGCGGCCGCATACCTCGGACTGAAGGTCGGCCAGGTGTTTGAGGCTGCGATTCCGATCGCGATCATCGCAGTAGGCCTTTCGGGCGCATTAGGCAAGAAGAATGCTATAGGCCAGAATGTTATAATCCAATCGATCGGAGCTTGCTCCGGAGTGATAGTTGCGGGTGCGATCTTCACCCTTCCCGCTCTCTTCATCCTCCAGTCGACCTATCCGGATATCATGGTGAATTTCTACCAGATATTCCTGAGTTCGCTGTTGGGTGGCATCTTAGGTATCTTGTTCTTTATCCCCTTCCGTAAATATTTCGTGAAGGATATGCACGGCAAATACC
>CAYTOR010000160.1:0-4797 GCA_964439505.1 uncultured Sangeribacter sp. | reverse complement strand
GTTGTCCTGCATGTATTTCGCTTCGGTCTTGAGCAGGATCTGTTTGATACCGTCTTCGCTGAGGTAGCGGATAAGCGGGTTATGCTTTGGCAGACCTTTGTAGGCGCGGAACAGCGAGAGGCCACCCTTTTCGAGCAGCTGGTCGGCCGTCATCGGTTTCTTGGAGGGATCTGCCTGACGTTCGGTATCGAACTTGGCGATCTTTTCCGGATCCCCGCTTTGGGCGGCGGCGATCATCTCCTTGGCTTCAAGAAGATATGATTGTGCGAGTTTACGCTGGGCGTTGACAACCTTCTCTACATTGGGCTTGAAGTCATTAAACATCTGGTCGTCGCCCTTCGGGACAGGACCGGAGATGATGAGCGGGGTACGGGCATCGTCGATAAGTACCGAGTCGACCTCATCGACAATAGCGTAATAGTGGTCGTTGCGCTGCACCAGATCGCTCTCCATGGTAGCCATATTGTCGCGCAGGTAGTCAAAGCCGAATTCGTTGTTGGTGCCGAAAGTGATGTCGCTCTGATATGCCTTGCGGCGCTCTTCGGAGTTCGGCTGGGTTTTGTCGATGCAATCGACGGTCAGGCCGTGGAACTGATAGAGCGGACCCATCCATTCAGAGTCACGTTTTGCCAGATAGTCATTGACCGTGACGACGTGGACTCCCTCGCCGGTCAGGGCGTTGAGGAATACCGGAAGTGTGGCCACGAGAGTCTTACCCTCACCTGTAGCCATCTCGGCGATATTGTTGGAGGTGGCCTCGCCGTTCATGATGCCGTGGAGCACCATTCCGCCGATCAGCTGCACGTCATAATGGACCATATCCCAGGTCATCAGATTGCCGCCGGCCATCCAGGAGTTCTTATATATTGCCTTGTCGCCGTCGATGCTGACGAAGTCCTTACCGGCCGCGGCGAGTTCGCGGTCGGCTTCCGTTGCGGTTACTTCGATGGTCTCGTTGTTGGCGAAGCGGCGTGCGGTCTCCTTGACTACGGCGAAGACTTCAGGCAGCGCAGCGTCAAGCTTGCGGGCATACATCTTGAAGCAATCGTCGCGGAGATCGTCGATTTTCTTCCAGAGCGGTTCGCGCTTATCGTAATCGAGAGTTTCGATTTCGGAGCGGATCTCCGCGATCTGGTTCTTATAGGTCTGGGCTTCTCCGCGGATATCGTCGCGGATCACGTCGATACGGTGACGCAGTTCATCGTTTGATTCGTTGACGAGTTGTTCGGAGATCGGGTTGATCTCGTTGGCGAGGCGATTCCAGAGAGGGCGCACTGCGCGTTCGCTCTGGTTGCCGAATATTTTCTTTAATAGTGAGTTAAGTCCCATTGGGCTACGTATGAATATATGAATCCGGACTTCTCATGCCCGGTTTTACCCCTTGTCGGAGGTCATTCCGGCCATAAGAAGGCCCTAATAATATGCAAATTTAATGATAATTAGCCATTCGGCCAAATTTTTCTTGCCGAAGTCCCTTATTTAAAGACTACGGGCCTTGTGGCCGCCCCGTTGGGAGCACGGATATGAATGGTCGATGTGATGGTCGGGGCTATGGCCGTAGCGTCGACGGGGGTAGTGATGGTCTGCGGAGCGATTCCGGGCGCCAACAGGAAGAAAGGGGTAGGGGGACTCGTGGCGCGTTGAGGGCTGGAGGAGGAGGGAAAACGGGTATCGTCGACAACGTTCCATCCCGGGGTATAAGTCAGGATGATGTCGCCGGCGGTCTTCGGATCGATGGAGTTGCGCAGTCGTGCGCCGCTCTCGGAAGGATCCGACAGGACGTCGGAAAGTGTCCGCGCGTCGGCTATGCCGCTCATGCGGATGATGAAGTCGCGGGCTTCATTGACGGCTGCCTCCCCTTTGGCGCCGCGTGCTTCCAAAGCCTGATGGTCAAGATAGACCTGATTGCCGTGGACGCGCTTGACGTAATCCCCGTTGCCGTATTTTGCCGAAAGATAGGAATTCAGCAGGGATTCTATGCGGCGGAGAGTGACGTCGCCGGTGGGTATCCGGAATTTGGGATCGGTAGGGGTAGCGTCGTTATAGTATCCGGTCGAAGTCAGGAATATGACGGAATTGGAGAGCCCTACCTGCCGGTCCACTTCCTCCAACAGTCTGGCTATCTGGGAGTCAAGTCGAACGTAAGTATCTTCAAGTTCCAGTTCGCCGGCCTCCCCTTTAGGATCGTCGAAGGGAGCGGCCGTATATCCTACCGACAACATGTCGACGGCATCGCGGTGCTTTCCTAACGACAGGTTTCGCAGGGCGTTGACGGCCACGTCGGTTACTTCGGTATTCACCGGCGCTGACGTCTTGAAACGGCGGAAAATATCGCGGTCCGCCTTGCTGAAGGAGTGGCGGAAGGCGCCGGCTCTCTGGCTGAGGGAAATGCCGGGATAGCGCTCCGTAGGCATGGACGGGGTCCAGCGCAGTGTGTCGAGGCGCTGCCGGAGCGGATTCGTCCGGTTGCGTTGGGAGAGGAACTGAGGGAAGTCGCGGTAATAGGCCGTCGATGACCATTGGCCGTCGACGTCATTGATCCAGACTCCGCAGTTGCCCGCGTGTCCGGCCATTATCAAGGCCTGCTGGGCGTCAGGGGCGACGGCATAGACCGAAGTAAAACCGGCTCCGTCGATTGCAATCTCGTCGGATATAGTAGATACCCTCAGGCCTGCCGGAGAAAGGGCTTCCTGGGTGAAGTTGCCCATCGAACTCTTGTCTTCCAAGGGTGGAATCGCCTTGGAGAGGGCCGGTGAGTAAATTTCCGAAGCCGGAACACCGTTGACCTTCGGGTAAGCGCCTGTATAAAGCAGGGCCGTAGCGGCTACCGGGTCATTGATATCGGCGTTGAGATCGAGGTCCTTGACATAGACTCCCTGCTCCATGAGACGTCGGAAACCCTTCTCGCCGAAGAGGTCCCGCAGATAATCGAGGTAGTCGCTGCGCAGTTGGTCGACGACGATTCCCACCACGAGCTTCGGTCGCCCGGGTGTCTGATCGGCCGCGACGACGACGTTGATCGTCATCAGGCCCATGATTATGGAATTAAGCAGTCGTCGCTTCATTGTTCTTAGCAGGGAGTTTTTGGAGTCCGGGAGTACAGGGAGTTATTTGGTAGCTGTTGCTTTGAGTTCCTTGATCTTGTTGTATCTAAGTTTCAGGAGGCTGAGGGAGAGGATGATTGTGGCGCCCCAGAGGGGGAATATGGCCGGATTGGCGCATTGCAGCTGGAAGGGCCATATCAGGAAGAGTGTGGCGGTGATGAGAATGTCGACCGCGGCCATGGCGATCGCCGCTCCGCGGGTCTTATGCCACCATATCAGGATCGCTATCACCAATTGCAATGGATTGGCCCATAGCGACATCAGATTGGGTGAGGTTGAGTCGTGGCTTGAGAAAAACACTAAGAACCAGACTACACAACCGGCCAGTCCGAGCATACCGAAGAATACCGTATATACCCATCCCAATATCTTGCCGTTGCGAAGCTGCCACCATCCTGCCCATAAGGAAATGGCAAGCATCAGTATGCTGATGGCCATAGGGCTGAGAATCCAGGGAGTCGCCGGCAGCGATGTCCCCATCGCGCGAAGCGTCGGGAGGTCGGGATTCCCGGAGCCATTACCGGTAAGTCCTGCGGATGTCGGTTCATTCATGAGATTCCCCGGGAAAAGCACCGTCGTCGTTTTGATCAGCGGTTGGCCGTCATCAAAACGCGCGCCGGCCGCTTTCTGTTCGACAAGCAGGGGGGCGAATAGTTCTTCACGTGAGGAAATCGGAAGGTCAAGTCCACCGCCGAGTACCAGGTCTATCCCGAACTGATACCATGGATAATCCTTGTGAAACTCCCTCATCGCCTTGCGGAATGTGGAGTAATAGATAGTGTCGGGATATTCTATCTTCCTGGGGGCTACGGCCGCGTCGATTATGTCGATGATGCGCGTGGCGCAGTTGTCGCGGACGTAGTTATATCGGTAGATTCTGTTCTCCTTCAGAGAATTGATCTGTAGGAGTTTACGGAGGGTATAGGTCTCCTGCTGCGTCAGATTGAGATCCTGTTCGGTTACGCCCGATCCTCTCTGCATATAGGCCATCATGAACCATCCCATCGGACATGGCTCCACCATATAATCCGTCTCTCCCTTCACGAAGCGGTAAAGGAAATTCGGCGCTGCGAAGTCAAAGACTCCGTAGTTCCAGACGGTATCTATGGGCAGACCTTTTTCGTCGATACCCCGGATGCGGATAGCTTCGTGGCCGAAGAGCTCGTAGACCTCCTGACCGGGACTGCAGGTCAGCAGGCTGGCTGTCAGATTGCTCCGGACGGGATAGACCGAGTCGGGCGCTATGGTCGAAGGCCTTGCGGCTGCCGGATTTTCCCTTCCTGAAACCTGCGCGTCAGCATACGAAGCCGGGAGTATCGCTCCGATGAGCAATACTCCCAGCATCATTATCAGTCGATTAATTCGAGTTCTCAATATTCAATCAATATTCGCAGTTCTTAGGATAGCGGGGGAAGGGGATCACGTCGCGGATATTCTGCATCCCGGTGACGAAGAGCACGAGTCGCTCAAAACCGAGGCCGAAGCCGGAATGGGGAACTGTGCCGAAGCGGCGTGTATCGAGATACCAGTCCATGCCTTCCAAGCCCTGTTCCTCCATACGTCGGTTGAGCTTGTCGAAGTCCTCCTCACGTTGCGACCCACCGATGATCTCGCCGATCTTCGGGAAGAGCACGTCCATAGCACGCACAGTCTTGCCGTCGTCGTTAAGCTTCATATAGAAAGCCTTGATCTC
>CAYTOR010000159.1:0-4801 GCA_964439505.1 uncultured Sangeribacter sp. | reverse complement strand
GGTGTGAACGGTTTTGCAGACCGGTACCTAACCACTCGGACATGGAACCTTGTTTGCTATTTTGACACCTCTGCGTATATGGAATTGATATGCGCTTTGGCTCGTTTGCGTTGCAAAGTTAGGAATTTTTTTTGAATCGACCAAATATTATTTCAAATTTTTTAATTTTTTATTTCGATGGTTGTTTGTTTCGATAGATCAAGTTTCGGATGGAATCCAAAACATGCAGATAAGGAAGGTATAACTCGGGATGTTTAAATTATAACATGGGCGTCTTTATCGATAGCGATAGAGGCGCCCATGTATTTGACACTTTATTGATTATTTGATGAGGATCTTTTGGCCTTTGGAGAAATAAAGGCCGGAGGGAAGATTCTTTAGGTCTTGCTTGGTGGCATTCCGAAGAATGAGTCTTCCGTCAATCGAGAAGAGGTCGAAGATGGAATCCGGGTCGGACTCTACGCCTTCTACGCCAAGAGGAGCCGTGGTTGCGGTCAGTCGGATCTCTCCGGTAGTGTTCAGTCCGAGGGCCGGAACTTCGAGGGTGTAGGTCTTGGGATCTACTGTTGCGTTCAGAATCCAGACTCTGTCGACTATCATCAGAATTTCTACATTCTTTCCTTCAGGAGCGGAGAAAGTGAGGGAGAGTGGCGTAGCGAAATTCATCCGATAGGGTATAGGTTCTGAAGTGGAGGTATCTATATCCATTCCGGAGGTAATCTCCACGCCATCAAGCTTCATCATCCAGTAGGGGGTCTGCATTCCTCTCCAGCCGGCCTGAGAATGCCATTCCCCGACTATATCCTGGCTGACGTTAAGCCAGATATTTCTCAGCGGAGAAGCGAATATCTGATCCTGATAGGGAATGATCTGCTTTGATTCTGAGAAGAAATTATTCAGAGCGGTATTGCAATAGAATGTGCCGGGATCCAGTTTGGTGATATTTGCCGGCAAACTAACTTCCGGAGTCGAGGCAAAGGTAAACGCGTTATTGCGCAATCCTTTTACCTTAAGGCCGTCGATAGATTCGGGGATAATAATGTTTCCGATATACGGATTGCTTTCAGGAGCAACGATGAGAGCTTCTTTTCGGCTTCGGGATGTCTCAACGTATGCAATTCCGTCTTTCATCTTAACTTCAGAGTTTACGATCATCGGCGCGGGAGCAGAGATGTTTTGGCCTTCAGAGTCCTTGACTCTCCAATAGTATACTCCCGGTTCTACTTCAAGATCAGTCGGGCGCACATTGATTCGGCCTGTATAATTTCCCGGGACAGTCACTGAGTAATTGACCGGCAGGGTTTTGATCGGAAGTAAGGAATTGGAGTCGAGGATTTCGAAAGTGAAGTCCATCGTCTGACTTGCGAAGGAGGGATTGGAGACTGTGAAATATAGAGGAGAGTCTTTCCCTTCCGTGAAAAAGTTAGGAGACAATGCGGAGGCCTTTATGGAGTTTCCGAGAGCGGGCAGATCGGTTTCTTTCAGTGTCAGTTTATAGTTGTCGATAAATATATTTCCTGTCATGTCCATAACAGACAGGATGTATGTGCCTGCGGGTAATTCTGAATTGAAGCTTACATCTATATTGGAGGAAGAACCGGCGGGGATTATATAAGTATCCATTACCGAGGCCGCACCTCCGAAGTCATCTTCCGCATCCATGAGGGAGAATCCGAGCTGGCTGCTGAAGTCGCCTTGACCTACGTTCACTACCGGAATGCGCAATGCCACGGGGAGGTCGCCATAAAGTACGTCGACCGTCTCGGGAGTGCCGAAAATAAGTTTGGGGGTGTTGGAAGAATCCGGCCCCGAATTTGTAAAGGTCGGGTTACCTTTAGAGAGGGTCAAGTCGACATAATTCTGCATCCCGATCGGTACCGGCAATTCCAGCCAATTGCTGCTTGTTTTGGGACACCTATAGACCGGATAGACCTTATATTTTCCATCGGGAAGAGCAGGGAGAGACCCCGTAGTCATTTCCATGAACCCGTACATGGACGCGAGGTCAGTGGCCGAGCCACATTCCTTGTAAGTAATATCGGCGGCATTGTCGGCAGCTACTATCTTAATACCCATCTGGACATTTATTGTATAGTCAAACGGGTTATAGATGAGGTTTTCGGTCTGCCCCTCACGGACTTCAAACGTCAGACCGCTCTTGTGGTAGAATCCACCGGAGGCAAGAAGTCCGGTCTGAGTTGGTTCAGAAGATTCGGTGCCCGGTTTGATACCGATGATAATGGACTGATTGGAAGTGTAACCGTCTTCGTAAGATCCGATACCTCCGCTGGCCGGATTAAGGGCTGTCAGCCGGTAATAACCGTCTTCGTAACCTCCCCAACCCCAGTTGAAATGGAAATACTCATTGTCGGAGTATCCGTCGCAGACAAATGCGTGGCCACCTTCAGAGGAAGATCCGGAATAATAGACCGGACGGCCTTGCGCGAGTTCTTGATAGACGATATCATTCCATCTGGATTGGGGGATATAGTCCTTCCAATACATGGTCAAGCCGGGATCATACTTGAAATAACGGGTCAGTGCGGTGGGAACCTGATGGCTGTAAGCCCCGCTGGCCCAAGCTGAGTAACGCATATTTACGGCAGCTCCGCATTGTCGCATTAGCGTGGCGACGGCAGTGGCCTGTGAGCCGGTATATGTTCCGGGTTGATAGTCATCCAGCATTTGGCGCCAGTTGTAGGTCGTGCCGGTAAAAGTGATTCCTCCATTTTCGCCTACCGGTTGAGTGGGCCATTTATGGAAATTCATTATCTGGGCGTAGGCTGTTGCGACGCACCCGGTTACAGCCTGGCCGTATTTATCAGTAGGGCAAAGGAGATTATAGGGAGTGTCCTGATTCCACTTGGTTGTGACCATCGGGGAAATAGGGGCGCGAGAAATACGGTTTTGTTTGGTAATGGAGCCGAACCCGTCAGGAAGAACAGGGAGATAATGAGTCATCTCCGCGGCATATCCGTCGAGCCAGGCTTTCATATTGACAGGAATCTTGGCTTCATCGAAAATTCCCGAGTCCGAGTATCCGAGGACGGCCGGAAATTTATCGTCGGCCGAGACGATTACGAATCCGTCTGCGTCATTGAAAATATAAAAAAGAGGGGTTTTGCCGTCGGTTGCTTTATAGGCCAGGCTAAGGGAAGCACCGGAAGAGGGGGCCCTGCGTATGGACGTCGGGTTAGTGTTAAGGAATTCGGCAGCCATGTCCGCGGCTTGGCTTTCATCGACAGGTGCAGCCCAAGTCGAGGCAGCCGTCACAGCCATGATTCCCAAGAGGGAAAGATTTCTCCGGATGGCTGACATAGAGGTTATGAAATGTGTCATATAGAATGGTTTTATTGGCAAGATATAGATTGTAGGGGTAAGGTCCAAGTTGAAGAAGAAAAATTGTCAACTTCCCATAACATTTCTCAAAGTTACTAAAAAAATCGGTAAAAAACATTATCTTTGCCGAACTTCTCAATTTTATATTCAAAAAAGATAAGAACTACACAAAAAATGAAGACTCTGATCATAACTCCGGCCCGCTACGCATCCACTCGCTTTCCGGGTAAGCCCCTTGCCAAGTTAGGAGGACGGGAGATAATACTTCGGGTAATGGACAGGATTACGGAAGCGGGTTATCCTTGCGCGGTCGCCACTGACGATGACCGCATTCTCGGAGCAGTCGAGGAAGAGGGCTACCGGGCCGTCATGACGTCGGCCGATCATCATAGTGGTACGGATCGGGTACGCGAAGCTCTTGATAAACTGGAAAACATGACAGGTGAGACTTTTGATGTGGTTATCAATGTACAAGGCGATGAGCCTTTTATTGATGTCGAGCAGATCCGTAAACTCGAGAACTGTTTTGAAGACCCATCGGTTGATATCGCTACTCTCGCGCGCCCTTTCCCTTGCGGGAAAAGTGTCGAAAGTCTTAAGGATCCAAATATTGTGAAACTTGTGAAGAGTCCCTCCGGTACTGCGTTGTACTTTTCAAGAAGTGTCATCCCATACTTGAGGGGTGTGGAAGATACGTACTGGCCATCCAGGCATCAATATTTTACTCATATCGGAGTTTACGCCTATCGTCGGGAGGTATTGAGGAAAATTACGGGCCTTCCTCAGAGTCCACTCGAGAAGGCAGAATCACTTGAGCAACTGAGATGGTTGGAGAATGGTTTTACGATAAAAGTCGAGGAGAGTGACAGTGAAAATATCGGCATAGACACACCGGAGGATCTTCATGCGGCTGAAGAATATCTTAAAAATAGATTAAAAAAGTAGGGCTAATCTATTGGCAGACACATTTTAATTTAGTAACTTTGCAGTCTGAAAGAATATTGACTGTCCCCCGGGGTGAATTGGTGATGCGGAAGACCTTCCGTACTACAGGTGAAAAAGGCAGCCGGGAGGATTAAAAAGGATAATAGAAAGTTACAGATGAAAAAAAGTGCACTTCAGAGAGTACGTGCTGAATATCAGCCGAAACTCCCCAAGGCTCTTCAGGGCCCCGTGAAACTTAAGGTAGGCAAACCGACGGAATCAGTTGCTGATCAGGCGGAAATCAAATCTCTTTTCCCCAATACTTACGGTCTCCCCGTTGTAGAGTTCGTAGAGAACGACAAGCCTGAAAGAGTTGAAGAGCCGTTCAATGTCGGCATCATCCTTTCCGGTGGTCAGGCTCCCGGCGGCCATAATGTAGTAAGCGGTATTTTCGACGGTATCAAGTCTCTCAACAAGGAGAGCCGTCTCTATGGCTTCCTCATGGGACCCTCCGGATTCATCAACCATCAATACATGG
>CAYTOR010000158.1:0-4838 GCA_964439505.1 uncultured Sangeribacter sp. | reverse complement strand
TGGTAAAGGAAAGATAAAGATTTTATTTTTCTTTTACATTTCATTTTAAACTGCACACTTGTAAAATAGTTAAAAACGATCAAAACAATGACCTCTCTTTCGCAATGAAAGTTACCACCGTCCCGCAGCTGCACCCCGCCTTCGGCCTTTTGGTTCAGTCGTTTAGCCCGCTAAACTCCTTCACGCTGCAAGGCCAAATTCGGGGCACATCTGCGACCCTGGATTTAACATTTTTTGTGGGACGGGGTCTTAGGTTAAATATAAAGGATTAATATTGATTTATTCTTCTGTGAAATTATTTATAATTCCCTTGCAAGAAGTTTGAATTAGTGTTGTCAATGAATATAGATATCGAAGTTGCCGGAGAAAGAGAAGTCTATCTCGAGGCCGCTGCCGGACGAGGCAGTAAGGAATTTACCTCTTACATACGTGACCCTTCCTCTCAATAATGGGACAGTGATCGTGGATGTCAGCCCGATGAGATCTTCGGAAGGAGTTCGGAGACCGAGTTGTACCTGTGCGCCACTCTCATGATGATTCATGAAGACATAGTCCATAGCCACAATAGCCTCCTGACCGTTGATAGGATTAATTTGGGCATCATAGTAAATGTCGGTCCAGGAGTCTGTCACCTTCTGCGAAATCATATCATAGACAGCCGGCATATACCATGGATATTTAGCTACTACCGAGAAGCCATGGAGAGCCTCCCGTTTCTGAGACGCGGAGAGTATCTCCCAGCGGCTTTTCTCCCCGGGGAGATTAAAGCGCGTAAGGGATTCATTGTAAAAATCCTCAAAGTCAGTAGCGATAAACACATACTTTGCTAAGGGTCGCGACATTATAATTTCACTGTCCACAACATAATTATCCTCAATCGTCTCGGGGACAGTTACTGAGGTCGTTCCTTCAAAAGCATCCCGCATATCTGTATCTCCACGGTAAGGTTTTTGATAAGAGATCGCCTTGAAGTTGTCCGAATCATAGAAAGGCGGTTCTACATCCTTATTAGTGAAATCCTGCCATATCAGGATATCCCACTCTCCGACCGGAAGATCGATATCTGTATAGAATTCGGATAGCGAAAGGTCATCCCGTGTGAATGAAAATCGCCTCACCGGAGCCGAAAAATCTCCTTTAGGGAAAACCATGATAGAGTATTGTGCCGTCCATTTGTCGGGTTCTCCCCCTTTGGTGCGACGGGTATCCGTATCAGAACCAATGTAGTAATCAAACTCCGTCCAATCTGTCTGATGCACAATTTTAAGGCGGACCTTAAGTCTATTACTTACCTGAGGAAATTCATGGACGCATCCCTGGCTGATAAGCAATATTAAACAAAGAAATATCCAACTACCGACGCGATAACTGTGATTGATCAAGTTCTTCATTGCTCACCCCCTTTCATTTCTTTCTGTTCCGCGCTCGATCTATGACCGAGGCCGAAACGGTAGGTAATCGAGAGAGCAGCCTGATCAATTCCATAGAAGGTTCTCTTCCTGCCTCCGGTCAATAGACCGTTGGTGTAATTATGGAAAATATCATAGTTTAGATGATAGATACCTCCGCCGACGGTTGCTTCCATTGAAAGGTTCGGATCGGAATTAAGACGGAATCTGAAGCCTACGGCCAGACCTCCCCCTAATGCCGGAGTATTGCCATCCTTATCTTGGTATCTATAATCTCCCTTCAATGCTACGTTATAGTAAGCCAATCCGAAGTGCGCACCGATGAAGAAGCCGTGATTGTTCTTTTTGGGCCAGTATCGCAACTCAGGTTGAATTGCAAACGTTCGGAATTTAAGCGTCCGGGTGAAATAATTAAATCCGGAATAATAGACAGGCAATGTCGCACTGAAATGTGGGGCGATATCAATCTCGCAAGCGGCGTTCATCCAAAGACAAAGCCAGGCCGGAAGATTGGACTTAACATATAAATAGCGTCGCCATTCATCGGAGATTTCCTCCGCGGTGGTCTCATTGTTTTCTTCTATAATGGTTACTTCCTCTACTTCCTCTTCCGGTTCGGATACTGTCACTTCAAACATAGGTACCTCAGGAGTCAGGTTGATAGGATCAGATTCAAAAAAAGCAATGACAGAAGTGGCCCTCATTAGAGGGAATACCTCTGCTTCCAGCCATTTCCATAACTGACCGTTTTTTGAAGAGCGAAGATTAGCCACCATCCGGGTGCCACCGAGGCCGAGGATTCTGTTGGCTTCCGAGGCCAATTCCCGGCGATCCCAATCTCCGGACGAAAGTAGTCTATGGAGATCCTCCCAATCGCAGGCATGGGAGGTAACCGTAATTAGGGAATCCGGCATGTTGGTCGCGAACTCAATGTAATTATATACACTTTTAGCGCGGTCAAGCGCCAACTGCCGATTAAATTCACCTGGCCCATCGGGAGAAGCATTTCCTCTTACAAGAAGGGAATCTATCTGACGGGTCCGATAAAGAGAATCAACCTTATGAGCCAATATCCTCAGGTCCGGAGTGATATTGTTAAACGACGCCTCACTTCTCCGGAAATACTGAATCCCCGTAATGGTATCAGTCACCTCCCCTTCGCTGCCGGCCGTTGAGGCCGCAGGCGACGGAGCTGCCATTACGGATGGAGCATAACAGAAGAAAGCCGTCAGACTTATGATGAATTTCAGGTATTGTCGCATCCTGTAAATGATTTTAAGGATGTGTAGGAGACACTCCTTATTCAATGGGAGTGCCTCCTTTAAGCTAAGTGTATGAGTCGACAACTTTAAATATATGTTAGAAGTTACCGGCTCTTTCGGGAATCAGGTTTTGATTGGTACTCGGAATCATTC
Organism: uncultured Sangeribacter sp.; assembly: GCA_964439505.1. GTDB lineage: Bacteria > Bacteroidota > Bacteroidia > Bacteroidales > Muribaculaceae > Lepagella. Next base: position 2,014 of record CAYTOR010000158.1, on the reverse strand, counting down.
AGCAACTACTTCCCATTGGAAAACACCCTCGCTGATTGACTTCCAGGCATAGCCATCGGTAGTCATTTCTATGATACCATCATAAGCCGGAAGATCTCCATCTTCTACCTGAACTTGACGACCCTGGTTATTGAATTTACCACCCTTGAGGTTGAGAACATTCTGCGGATAACCCACTGCCTGCAGTTTGATATAATAGACCGAAGCTTTATTCTGTGAATAGAATTCACCGCCATTAATAGTGGTTTCGCTTCCCGTTGCGCTGTCGCCTATATAGAGTGCATAATAATTATCGGAAGAGGTGAAAGAAGGATGAGTATGGAAGTATCCTCCATTAATCGTCAATTTACCACCAGCATTGGAAATGGCACCTTGAACGCCGACGATCTCGCCACCATTAATTGTAACATCAGCCGTTGATGCCTTTAAACGTACATTATAAGCGTAACCAACAGATCCACCATCAGGGTCACTTGAAGAGCTGTTGCTGACAAGTTTACCGCCGTTGATAGTTACCTTTCCTTCGATCCATAATCCGGTGCTGGCAGCAGTCACTTCTCCAGAGTTGAAGATAAGTTCGCCGCCGGGGTTAACTGTTATTGCGGATCCTCTCGTCTTTGTAGTAGTAGTAAATGACGGACCGTCAACTATGAGTTCGCCGTCAACGTCAAATATACGGTTGTCACCGAGGTATTCGCCATTACCTGTCAGCGTTACTGTCACACCGGGATTTACAACGAAGTTAGCAGTGTTACCTTGGCGGGCTGTTGTCACTGTGACGCCTTCAGGAACTGACATTGTTACGCTTTTAGCGATTTCAACCGGACCGGTCATGGGCATCGTCATGTCTTCAGTGAGTAGGATGACATCTCCATCTTCTGCATTCTCAAGGGCTGCCATCAGCTGCTTGGGAGTATTAACGGAAATTATCGGCATGTCATTACTTGGAGTATCGAAGTTATTGTCAACCTTGATAGTAAAATCGGCCGGAGCAGTGAGCAAGGAGCCGTAGATGTTGGTTCGGTGATTGATCTGCACGGGAGCCGCACTGACTGTCACAGCAGATAGGCCATTGTTGAAAGCAAGCTCGCAATCGATAGTGCCATTGCCTGTCAGAAGATAGTTCATCGCTATCAAAGAGTAATCCGCAACAGGGAATGCCTGAGTGGGGAGGGCCTGGAAGGAAACGGCTCCGAAAGTAGTAGCTGTAGAAACAGAACTCCCTGTATTTACTTCGCCCGAAAGCACATTCATTGAGGTGTAGAGACCGCTGTTGATTGTCACGGTAGCGGTAAGAGTCTTCAAAACCTCGGTCAGCACCTCGGCATCAGTGTCGTTTGTGCCCCAGTTCAACTGAGCGAAGGGACGTGTCAGAGTTACTGTCTCGCTGTAGGCGCCGTCAACAGTGAATTGAACTGATCGGCCGATAAAGGCATCCTCAGCTGCTGTATTAGAAGCGGCCTTGGAATAATCGACGCTGATTTCGCCTTCATTATAAGTGACAAAATCGTTGGTGCTGTCATCGGCATAGAAGGCTACTTGATAAGTCTTGCCCTTGGCAAGAGGAAGACTTACAGTTTCTTCAGTCTGATTGGAGGCGAATGCACCGGCTTTCACGTCCGAGAAAACAGGCGTTGTTGCTGCCACTCCGTCCACTACTTCATAAACAGAGTATTGGAGATTGTTGAGGATTACGCGGTCGCCGGCATCGGTGCCGTCACCGAAAGCACCACGGGTCTGCATGTCGCGGGGCAGACGGACTGTGATGTTGACTCCGTCGCCTCCGGCTGAGGGTTGGTCCTCTTGCGCGCACGAAGCAAGGCCAAGAAGGCTAACAGCCGCAAGGGAATAAATGAGTTTTTTCTTCATATCTGTATAAGGTTAGATAAGGGTTAAATACAAGGTGATAAGGTTTAGACCCCGTCCCACAAAAAATGTTAAATCCAGGGTCGCAGATGTGCCCCGAATTTGGCCTTGCAGCGTGAAGGAGTTTAGCGGGCTAAACGACTGAACC
>CAYTOR010000157.1:0-4852 GCA_964439505.1 uncultured Sangeribacter sp. | reverse complement strand
GCTTCCTCGACGCCATTCCCGCCGAAAACGACCCCCTGATCGTCTTCGACGTCAACCTCCGCCAGGGTTTCTACAACAAAGAAATCCTCTGCAACTCGATGAAGAGCTGCAATATCTTGCAGATCAACGACGAAGAACTCGTCACTGTCAGCCGGATGTTTGGCTATCCCGGCATAGACCTTCAGTATAAATGCTGGATTCTTCTCGGCAAATATAACCTGAAGATGCTCATCCTGACCTGCGGTATCAACGGCAGCTACGTCTTCACTCCCGGCAACGTATCCTTCCAGCCGACCCCCGAAGTCGAAGTAGCCGACACAGTCGGCGCAGGCGACTCCTTCACGGCCGCCTTCATCGCCAGCATCCTCAAAGGGGACTCCGTTGCGGAAGCCCACTCCAAAGCAGTCCGCACCTCCGCCTTCGTCTGCACCCAGAAAGGCGCCATGCCCCACCTCCCCGAAGACCTCACGGCCTGACCCCGCCTCCTCCCTCCTTCGGGCTTTTCCTCCTTTACCGGGAGGCAGCTTTAGCTGCCGCTTACTCGGACGGCTCCTCTCCCGCCGCGCTAATTCACACGAAGCTCATCTCCTGTTTTTTTTCCCTTAGAAGTCTTCTGTCCGGCAACCGGTCAGAAGGCTTCTTGTCATTTATCTCCTTGGTTATTTCAATTTTATTTCTTATTTTTGCAAGGAAGAAGAAGGAATGGCTCTATTTGCATAAATATCTATGACATTTTTTCTTAAGTATAGGATATTTTTCCCCTTCATTCGCGGGGTAGTTCCCGGCAATCAGACCTTCTTTCGATCAAATCTTACAAACGAAACAATAAACCTGCAAAATATGAAACGATTAATCCTTTCCTTTTTTTACGGCTCGCTGGCGCTGGCGCCATTGACAGCGTCCGCCCAATCCTTTCAGGAAGGGGATATAGAGTGGCCCGAAACCGCCGATTTCGCTAAAAATGTAAGCAAATGGCAAGCAGACCATAAGATTTCGGATGATGATAATTTTTTCATCTCGAGAGTGCGGCCGAGACTGCGTTTCCGAAATGCCGCCACTCAGGTCAATCCCGCGCTTCAGGAGGGTGTCAATGACAAGCGGCTTTGCGCTTGGCTGCCGATCAACGTCATCAAATCCGATGGGAAGCGCAACAGTCTCCCGACAGGAGAATTCGATTCGGAGTGCTTTACCATGTGGAGTTACGTCGATCACTGGGGGAACTGGTCGGCTCCGCTTGGAGCAATCCCCGGAAACTTCACCGATGTAGCCCATAAAAACGGCGTTACCGTCTCTTCCTTGGCCTCCATACCTTTCGGAGCCATATCCTCCCAATGGTCAAACACCCTTGACCAGATCGCCGGACTCAAGGCCTCTGAGGTCGCCCCTATGCTGGTGTATTACGGTGCGGACGGAATCGGTTATAATTCGGAATTTTCCGGCTACAGTCGCTCCCAACTGACTAAGATAAGGGAGTTGCATAAGGATTTGGTGGAAAACCTCAATACGCTCTACGACAAAGTGACGCCGGGATATGCCCTGGCGGAGAATCTTTGGTATGACGGCACTTCAGTCGACGGTGAGATTCTCTTCGACCGCGGCCTTGCCAGCCATAACGCAGCCAATTGGGGCGCTAAAGGAGAAGAACGCACCTCCCTTTTCTTCAATTATAACTGGAATAATCGGGATCTGCTCCAACGCTCCGTCGACAACGCCCAATCCTTAGGCGGAGGCCGCAGTCCTCTCTATCTCTACTGCGGCATCAACCTTCAGGGTGGCGAACCCCGCGCGACTAAACCTACATGGAGCGTGATGAAGGACTATCCGGTATCGATCGGTCTATGGGGAGCCCATTCGGAGAATATGTTCTGGCAAAGCCGTACCGACAAGGGGCAGTCCCCCCTCACGCGTCAGCAGACTTATCAGTCCCGGCTCGAACAGTGGTTCAGCGGCGGACGCCTCAACCCCGTCGACCTCCCTGAAATTTCCCTTGCCACCCGCTGCCAGACCGATGATGCCTCTTTTCACGGCATGGCTACCTTCATGTCCGCTCGCTCAGCCCTGAAATGGAATCTTAATGAAGTACCCTTCATTACATGCTTCAATGTAGGCAATGGCCGCTTCTTCAATTGGAAAGGCCAACGCGCAAACGATAATGAATGGTATAATATCGGGATTCAGGACTATATGCCGACGTGGAGATGGTGGATCACCTCCAATCTCCTCGGTCGGGAAGCCTCGGATGTAGTCAAGAGCGTCAATCCAGGTTTTACATGGGACGACGCCTGGCTCGGCGGCTCATGCCTGCGGCTTTCCGGCTCCGCCTCAAAAGCCTACCTCCATCTTTTTAAGACCTCCTTCGAACTGGACGGCACGGAGACATTGTCGATACGCTACAAAAGTTCGGCCGATCCGAAAGGCATAGCCCTCATCGGCACGCTCACCGGCTCGGAAGATAAGATAGCTTTCAGCCTCCCTTTGAGCAATAATGATGAGGCCGACAGCAATGGCTGGAAAAAGGCTGATATTTCGCTCTCCGGAGTGCCCAGGAATTCCGAACTGGCCCTCCTGGCGATTGAATTCATGAATTGCGACAGAATAGACATGAAGATCGGAGAAATCTCTCTCAGCAGACAAAACCTCCCCTCGCCCGTCACGCCGGAGATAACTTCGGTCAAGGTATTGCGCAACACGTATTCGGGTATCGACGGCAAAATAATCTTTAACGTGCCTAATTCCAAGACTCCGGGAGAAGTATGCTATAACGATGACGTAAACATCTCCATGTTCAAGATTTATTCGCAGGAGGAAGGTGGACCTGAGTCCCTTCGTGGCGCCACAACCTCCTGGGCAGCTTTGAGTTATGCCACTCCCTTCGCCGGCAATGAGGAAGGAGTCGGAAGGATACGCTTCGGAGTGTCGGCCGTCGGCTTTGATCTTGAAGAGGAGAGCCCGATAGCATGGAGCGAATGGGTCGACTCGGGAGAAAGGACCTTGACGGATGACATCACAGCCGATAAATTCACCATCACTCCCGGCGAGACTTTCACCCTGCGGGCAGTCGACCCCATACGCAAGTTTGAATGGCTCATCACCGAAAGCGGAAACGTTGAAAATGAAATCGCCGGCAGCGACGGCTATTGCAATGAATGGACAATCAATGGAATTGACAAGATCGGAAGTTACGATCTTTATGTAGTAAAACCGGAGACATTCTATCCGACAGTCTACAGAGGTTATATTACCATCACCGATCCCGCGCGCGGAAGAGTGCCCGAGATTCAGTCTCTTTCCGCCAATGGCCGGGAAGCTGAAATCAAAGTGATGCGCGACGACGACGTCATTCTGTCCTATACCGGCCGGGAAGCCGACGGCACCCGCTCGCGCGGCCTGAAGATTGATGAGAATTCCTTCGGAATCCGGATAGGCGACGTCCTCGAACGGGGCGACCAATCATTCTCCATCGCAGGCTGGATGAAAGTCGAGGAATACCCCGGAGCAGTCAACTGGATCGATATAGCCCGGCGCGACGGTGAATGGCCGCGCAACAACTGGGGTTGGCTCTGGACCTCTCTCAACCCCGACGGCTCCATCCAGAACTATGACCAGGACTATTCTATGCTGGATAAGGGCGCGACAACCCAATGCGTCAGATATTCCTTCGGCAAAGCCGGGGAAGGGATCTTCAACAAAAACCAATGGAATCACTTTGCGATGATCTTCGACCGCGATAATACCCGCACCCGGACTCTGCTCTATATCAACGGTCAATTACAGGAAAGCAGCTGGAAGTACGTCAACAGCAGGGATTATTCCGAAGGCGAGACCCTGAAGGGCTCAGGAAAAACGCTCGATTATATCCCTGCCTTTAAAAACATCGATCTTGACAACTACATCATTATCGGAGGCACGCGTCGTCCGGGACGCGGCCACGGAGGCTTAGGATTCAGCGGAGTTCTTGACGATATTGAGATCTGGAACCGCGCTATGACTGAAGAAGAAGTAGCGGCCTCATATTCCGGCAACGATGCCGACAATCTTCCGGATGGCATAGCAGCCTACTTTGACTTTGAATCCGAGGGAGGCCAGGACCTGATGCTTGAAGCAAAAGGGAATCATCCGACCTCAAAAGCCGGCTACTTCCAACTCCGTTCGACCGCCGGAGCAGAAGGCCAATCCACATACGAATTCCTCCCGCCCTCCTTCACTTCCGGCTCTCCCTTCATCGCCGGCAAGGATTATAAGATAGTGACCGTTCCGCAATGGAGCGTACCCACAGGGTTGATAAAGGAAAGTTCCGGCAACGCCACGGAAGGCTCCTCCATCGTGACATTCCCCAACGGAGGTACCCATACTGCCTATCTCACCCTGACCAACGACTTAGGCTCAGATACCAAGGCCTACGATTACATCCACGTAGACATGGTTTCAGGGACGGAGGAAGTGCTTGAAGAAAACCGCGTCCAACTGACGATCTCCGGCAGCGATGTCATCCTGACAACTGACGCAACCGGCGAATACGAAGTGACCCTCTACGCTCTACAAGGCCACTGCTTGCTTTCACGCAACCTCACCATAGAAGATGGCGCCCGCCATATCCTCCTCACCCTTCCCGCAAAAGGGATCTATCTGCTCGACCTCAACCTCGCCGGTAAGAAGCACTGCGCCTACAAACTCCTCTGCCCCTGACCCCCAACTCCCCGATCAAAAAAAGGAATTGCGAATGCAATTCCTTTTTTTGATTTATCCTATTCTATCGGGAAAGGAAAAAAGCCGAGGCAAAGATTGCTTCGGCTTTTCAGTGACCCGATAAGTGCTGCATACACATATGTTTACTGCCACAGTTTCTCATCTT
>CAYTOR010000156.1:0-4869 GCA_964439505.1 uncultured Sangeribacter sp. | reverse complement strand
AGGAGGTTTTCTTCAAACAAATCGATAATTTTGCAGTTGCCAGTTGAGAGTAGGCAACAAAATATTTTAGAGCATGGAATCATTTTTTCCATGCTCTAAACATATTCTTGCTGATTTTTTTGTAACTTTGTACGTTAATTAAAGACGAAGCCACATGAGTGACGTATTGGTAATCATTCCGACATACAATGAGATAGAAAACATCGAAAAGATGATAGATACCGTCATGGCCCTACCCGACGGCTACGACCTGCTCATCATTGACGACGGTTCGCCCGACGGCACAGCCGACGCCGTGCGTCGCAAGATGGAAATCTATCCCGACCGACTGTTTCTTGAGACTCGCACGGGCAAACTCGGATTAGGCACGGCTTATATCCATGGCTTCAAGTGGGCACTCAAACGCGATTACGGTTATATCATCGAAATGGATGCCGATTTTTCGCATAATCCCTCCGATCTCACCCATCTATATCATACCTGCAAGGATCAAGGTGCCGATGTCTGCATCGGTTCGCGTTATATCTCAGGGGTCAACGTAGTCAACTGGCCAATGGGACGCGTGCTGATGTCTTACTTCGCTTCTGCTTACGTCCGCATGATCACAGGAATGACGCTCCGGGACAGTACAGCCGGCTTTGTCTGCTATCGTCGTCGAGTCTTGGAAACTCTTAATCTCGACAAGATCGAATTCAAGGGATATGCCTTCCAGATCGAAATGAAATTCAAGAGTTTCAAGCACGGTTTCAAGATAGTCGAATATCCGATCATATTCGTAAATCGCCAATTAGGCACATCTAAAATGAATTCCGGCATATTCGGGGAAGCCGTCTTCGGTGTCATAAAACTGCGCATGCGCGCTCTGACCGGAACCCTACTTAAGTAGAAGCACAATATAATCCGGATACTGCTGAAGTTGAAGATCATATGACCGGAACCCTTCTGAAATAGCATCGAATTATGAAAGAAATAGTCAGCGAACAGCAATTCCTTCTGCGGCAACCCTGCTTTCCGAAAAAAACGCCGACCGACCGTTATTATCTTAGATTGACAAATAGGCTTGGCGACCTCGTCCAAAAGAATAATCTCCTCCCGGGCTGGCCGGATGCCGTAATAGGTCGAGCATTGTTGGGAATCGTGGGTTACTTTCAGGATATCCTGACCGATAGCGGAATATTCCGTTCCTTCACTGAGCAACACAATAGGATGTACGGCCGTTGGCTGCCATTCTACGACACTTCCGATGAATCCGGTTATGTCCCCCATGAGCTCAACCTCCAGGATATTCGGTTCATGCTCTGGTATTCTCTTTCAATGAACTTTGAAGAGCGCCGTCAATGGAACCCGATGAGTGAAGATGTCAAGCAGGCTGCTGACATCATCCATAAGGAACTCAATCGGCTTTATGACGATCCGGATACCCAGGTGCCGGAAGATTATCATATCTCCAGGGGTCTGGAACTCGGAAATCCGGAAGAGGCGGATGAAGTCTTTCATTTCGGCAACTGGCTCTTCATGCACTGCTACCTGATGACCCCGGCCTACGCAATGACTCTCGTTGAGATGATGCAGAATCCGGAACTGCAGGGGGGAGCCAATACTGAGTTGCTTCGAGAGACTCTCGAACGCTCGATGATGGAGGATCCAACCGGTCCCCTCGCTCTTTACCTGAAGGAGTGGTTATTCCTGATCCTAAAAGGGGAAATGCCCCCGCAACGTGAAGAGCCTGCTTCTGATGCTCCCCATCCTTATTATGAAAAGGTAACGGCCGCGACCGGAGGCTCCCCTATCGCATTCTTCGCGACCTACGAAGAACTCAACCGATTCTTTATCGATGTCTTAGGTTGGGACAATGAAGAAAATCTACCGGCGCTCAAGGAGAGTCGCGATTTCGTAATTCTGGTGAATAGGGAAAAAGGTATGCTGGTTGCCCGCAATGTCGCCGGGTGCCTCAAATTTGATAATAATCCCTGTTACAACGAGGAAATCGCAAAGAAATACTCCATCGATCTCTTGACGGAGAGAGGACGCTGTCCTGCAGACCTGCTGCACTATGCATTCCGCCACAATGCTCTCTGCGAAGCTCGTTTTCCCGGAAGTGATGACACTAAACTCGTCAGCGACAATCGCGATTTTATCGCCCGCTGCTACCTCCAGAAATACTATCGTGGCGACTGACGACAGATTCCAAATACAAAGGGGACCAATCTTTAAAGATTGGTCCCCTTTGTATTTTACTTACTTATTCTCTTGTATTATACTTACTTTTCTCTTGTATTTTACTTTCTTATTCTCTTGTATTATACTTTCTTATTCTTTTTATTTACAGTTATTTATTCTTCAGCGTGCCGATCAATTCATCAACAGTGAGCGTCTTCTGCTCGCCGGAGGCCATATCCTTGAGCGATACGGTGCCGTTTGCCAATTCCGTTTCTCCGATCAAGGCTACGTAGGGCACTCCCTCGGCATTGGCAAAGCCCATCTGCTTCTTCATTTTTGCAGCGTCAGGATAGAGTTGACAACTGATTCCGGCTCTGCGCAGCTTCGAAATCACGGCCTCGGCCCGTCGGGCTTCTTTTTCTCCGAAATTGATGAAAAGAACTTTTACCGAAGCTGAGATCTCCGAAGGATACAAGTCCAACTGATTCAGGACGTCGTATATCCGGTCTGCACCGAAGGATATACCGACTCCGCTCAAACCGGGCATACCGAACACACCTGTAAGATTATCGTAGCGGCCCCCCCCCGTAATGCTCCCTATCTCTACATCCTTGGCTTTAACCTCGATGATCGTGCCTGTATAATAATTCAGACCGCGCGCCAAAGACACATCAAGTTCTACTTCTCCTTTTGGATCGAGGGCTGATATACCATCAATAACTTCCCTCAACTCTTCGATGCCCTTCTTGCCTTGCTCTGATTCTGCCAAAAGGTCGGAAAGAGTAGAGAGTTTTTCTTCATTGGTTCCGGAAAGGGTCAGTATGGGTTCGAGCTTGGAGATCGCTTCCGGGGTCATTCCCTTTTCCAGCAACTCTTTGTTGACATTCTCAAGACCGATTTTATCGATCTTATCAATGGCAACCGTGATATCGACGAGTTTATCTTCCGCACCTAACACTTCTGCGATGCCGGCAAGAATCTTGCGGTTATTAATCTTAATGGTTACGTTAATACCTAATTTCTCCATCACGTAGTCGATCAGCGAGAGAAGTTCCACTTCGTTGTGAAGGGAATCGCTGCCTACGACGTCTGCATCACATTGATAAAACTCCCTGTAGCGACCCTTCTGCGGTCGGTCGGCGCGCCATACCGGCTGAATCTGGAATCGCTTGAAAGGCATCTGCAGATCTGCCCGATGCTGAACTACGAATCGCGCAAACGGAACAGTAAGATCGTATCGCAGTCCCTTCTCACACATCTCGTTAGTAAGTCGGGGAAGATTCTTCTCCTTTAGATCTTCTTCCTTCACACTCTTCATGAAATCACCGGAATTCAAGATCTTGAAAAGAAGTTTATCGCCTTCTTCACCATATTTCCCCATGAGGGTCGAAAGATTCTCCATTGCGGGAGTTTCTATCTGCTTATAACCGAAGAGGCCGAAGGCACCTCGGATAGTATCGAAAATATAGTTGCGGCGAGCCATTTCTACGGGAGAGAAATCGCGGGTGCCTTTGGGAATCGAGGGTTTCATCTTATTTCATTTTTATGAGTTGCTATAGTTATCTTTCGGTTCCGTACCGGGTAATCTTTTCGTAAGGATACCGGGCAGGAATCTTACATTTCCATCGAGAGCCTGATATTAAACTGACGACGCGTCAGATAATTCGGTACAGCATACTGGATATTGTTGACGTCGGTCACCCAGTAATAGCTGCTGACGTTCGACATGTCAAAGAGGTTGAAGCAATCCAGACCTATCATGATACTCTTGAAATGTTTCCAAAAGTTATCACGGCGGGGGGAATCGGATGGCGCACCGACCAACTGATAACTCAGCCCGACATCCACACGCTTGTAAGCCGGAGCGCGGAAATAACTGTGATCGCGGCTGACACGCGGTGCCGTCATTGTAAGACCGTCTGACAGAACTCCCCTGAGGGAGAATTTAAGTTTAGGAAATTTCGGGAAATAATCCGTGAAGAAGATTCCTACACTATACCGCTGATCGCTCGGAAGAGGAACTTTCTTGCCATTGAGGGTCTGCTGGGTCTTCATTAAGGAGAACGTGATCCAGGAATCCGATCCGGGCACAAACTGTCCGAACAACTTGAAATCAAGTCCCATTATATATCCCTTCGAATCGTTGACTCCGGAATAATTTATCTTCAGGTTATCGTATTCGTAGGATATCAGATTGGCCAGATTCTTATAATACGCTTCGCCGGTCAGTTTAAAGGGCCGGTTCATCATGCGGAAGGTATAATCCGCAGCGAAAATAAACTGGATGCTTCGTGGTGACTTGATATCCCGGTTGAGTTTGATGTATGAATTGCCGAGAGCGTCACTCTCCGCCATTCGGAATTCCTTATAGAACGGTGATTGATAATACATCCCTACAGCCACACGGTAATTCCAATGATTGAAACCATTGGGAACGAAGTTCATGTTTACTCGAGGCGAGACAAGAAACTCCTTGTTGAAATCCCAATAAGAAAAGCGGATGCCGGCATTCAAGGTGATATAGACCTTCGGAGTATCGAAATATAACGCATCTTCAGCATAGAAAGCCAGACGATTCGTCGTAATATTCTGACGCGATGTAAGATTATATATCAGATGGACTCCCTCCGGCTGAGTGGGAAGTGAATAGCCGGCGGAATCCCTCCATTCCCATTCCTTTGTGCGGTCATGGAATTTTTCATTCTGGAA
>CAYTOR010000155.1:0-4888 GCA_964439505.1 uncultured Sangeribacter sp. | reverse complement strand
TCACGACCCAATGATTAAGAGTCATTTGCTCTACCAACTGAGCTACGGAGTCATTGTCATTATGTCTTGCTCGGGGCTTTTCCGCAACTTCGCCGCGGTTATTTCCCTTTTGCGAGTGCAAAGTTAATATCTTTTTTCTGAATGTGCAAATTTTTCTCAATTTTTTTTCGTAATTTTACGTCAGAATCTGATTTTTATATTTTTTCGGGTCTTTTTCGCGCCTTGAGAGCCTGAAACAGCCTTTCAAGGATGAAAATCTTTAAAATATATCCCTTCCCAGAAAGACGCCGATGGCAAGGAAGAGTCAAGGTTAGGGAAAGGAGCCGATGGCAGGGAAGAGGAGTTAAGATTAGGGATGGAGTTGAAATGGGAGGAAGAGCCGAGGTTAGGGAAAGACGCCGATGGCAAGGAAGAGTCAAGGTTAGGGGAAGGCGCCGATGGCAGGGAGGAGGAGTCAAGGTTAGGGAAAGACGCCGATGGCAAGGAAGAGTCAAGGTTAGGGGAAGGCGCCGATAGCAGGGAAGAGGAGTTAAGATTAGGGATGGAGTTGAAATGGGAGGAGGAGTTGAAATGGGAGGAGGAGTTGAGGTTGGGGGGAAAGGAGGAATCGGTTTGGGGGTCAGGTGTTGGATGAAATTATAACAACAATATATAACAATGAATAAGACAATTCTAATGCTTTCTTTGGGGGCCGTCGCTGTAGTGACCGGCGGCTGCTCGAAGAAGTTGGGTAATTTCCAAAGCAATTATTTCTCCATGCGGCCGTCGCCGATGGAGACCGTAGGACAGGACGTGCCGGGTACGGTCTACGCTACCCTCCCGGCGAAGTTCATGGTCAAGAACGCTAAGGTCATGGCGACTCCCGTCATCCAATGGAACGAGGGCGCGGGAATCGGTGAGGTTACTACCACTCCGGTTATCTTCCAGGGCGAAAATGTCCGCGATAATGGTCAGATCGTGAGCTATTCCCGCGGCGGCTCCGTCAGCATCCCGTTTAATTTCCCCTATCAGCCGGAAATGGCGAAGTCTGACCTCTATCTTGACTTCACTGTCGATCAGAATGGTAAGAAGTATACCTTGCCGCGCGTGAAGGTGGGTTCGGGCGTGCTCGCAACCTCAACCTTAGCCTCGGCCGCTACGGTCGCTCCGGCCGTTGCGAAGGATGGTTTTCAGCGTGTGATCTCGGAGCAATACAGCGCGGATATCCATTTCCTCGTCAATCAGGCCAATGTGCGCGCCTCGGAGACTTCCAAGGCGGATTATATCGACCTCAACAAAAAACTCATGGAGGCCAACGCCGCTCCTAATATGGAAATCGCCGGTGTGACTATCAATTCTTACGCTTCCCCGGAAGGTACCCTCTCATTCAATACCCAACTCGCCGAGAAGCGCGAACAGAATACTCAAAACTACGTTGAATCTCAGTTCAAGAAGGATAAGATCACTGAATTCGGTGAATTGACCTCTTCCTTTACTCCCGAAGACTGGGAGGGTTTCCGCAGCCTCATAGAGAAGAGCAACATTCAGGATAAGGATCTCATCCTTAGCGTTCTGTCGATGTATAATGATCCTGAGGAGCGCGAACGGGAGATCCGCAATATGTCGGCCGTCTTCAATGAACTCGCCGATCAGATTCTTCCGCAACTGCGTTATTCGCGCGTGATGGCTACTATCAATGTCATCGGCAAATCTGACGAGGAACTTATCAACCTCTATAATACCGATCCTCAGAAGCTTACTGTCGACGAGATCCTCTACGTAGCGACTCTTACGGACGACAATACCCGCAAGCAGGCTATCTATCAGAAGGCCGCGGAACTTTACCCCAATGATTACCGTGCGGTCAACAATATCGGTGTGACGCAGTTCGTAGCGGGCAATTATGCGGCGGCCAACGCCAGCTTCAACCGCGCGGCCAACATGAATCCGCAAGCGAAGGAAGTGGAGATGAATAAGGGTCTCATCTCGATGATCAATAAGGATTACAAGACGGCCAACGAGCATCTCGGAGCAGCGGCCGGTGTACCGGAGAATGCCGATGCACTCGGAGTATATTACCTCAGCCAGGGTGAGGTAGGCAAGGCTCAGACGGCCTTTGGCGACGCGAAGACGAACAATGCCGCGCTTGCCCAGATTCTGGCCAAGGATTATAACGCGGCACGCAATACGTTGGCATCTATTTCTGTGCCGGACGCGACGACATATTACCTGACGGCAATTCTCGGTGCGCGCACCCATAATGAGAATATGGTGATGAGCAATCTGCGTCAGGCCGTAAAACTTGACAATACTCTGCGCGCACGCGCGCTGAAGGATCTTGAGTTCGCCGGATATAACCTCAGTTCTATCTGATTCTTCAGGTCTTGGATAAAGGAAGCACGCTACCGAAGTATCGGCAGCGTGCTTTTTTCTTTATTCCGCGGAAGTTATAACGTTATTGGCCTGGACGCGATTACGTTATTGGCCTGGACGCGATTAATCGCGTCCCTACTGCGTTAGCGATAGGGTTTATTTACCGCGTTTGGGTTATTGCGGGGTTTGGGTTATTGCGGGGTTTCTTCGTTTTCCTCGTTGAGGGCCTGGTAGTAGCAGTCGGCGATGGCGAGCCATTCTTCGAGGGAGCCGTCGTCGGTGTAGCCGGGTTCTTTGGTGGGGTTGCCGAGGACTTTGAGGGCTGTATCGGGGGTGAGGGTTACGACGGTCGGTTTCACCTCAGTATCGGGATTGTAGAGGCTGTCGATATTGACGTGGGCCTTGTCCTCTTCAATAAGGTAAACTACGCCATTATATGCGTAAAGGCCCATGATGCGCGAGGTATCGGGCATCTCAGCGTCATCATCCGCGAGGTTGATCTCGGGTATATAGTCGAATCCGGCGGTGGCGTTATCCCAAAGGATCGCACCGATTCCGCGGGCTTCCATATCGTCATAAAGGTCCTGCTTTGCGCGTCCGAAAAGATCTGTATTTTCCATATATCGGTATTTTAAGAATTATTCCTTTTTTATATTCGAAGTAAAATCTTTTTCTGCGTGGACGCGATTAATCGCGTCTCTACTCCGGTTTTATCTTTATTACACTGATTTGCGGAGTTTTGTTCATCAACGGCCGAGCAGTTCCTGATAAATGTCGAGGGCGGCGTAGAAATCATCGCGGTTGATCTGTCGGTCATAGACGGGACTTCCCGGGGCTGTCAGTAACGTATAGGAGAGCAGATCGGCTTCCCGGTTTTTCTTGTCGTGGGTCGCAAGGGTCCATATCCGGTCATAGTGGGAGCAGGAGAACTGCGCAGCCGGATAATTCCGTCGGAGCCAACGGGCATAGTCTGCAACCCATTTCTTATCCAGCCCTTCCTTAAGATGGCTGAGGATAAGGGCAACGAGATTGCCGTGGGCGATCGCCGAGCCATGCGGGAGAGGCGCCCCTTTCTCTATCAGGAGGGATTCGATGGCGTGGCCGGCTGTATGCCCGAAATTCAGGATCTTCCGCAGCCCTTTCTCAGTAGGATCGGCCTCCACGACCCGCATCTTCTCCTCCCTGCAGAATCTACAGGCCTCATCGAGAATCTCGCTGTCAGCTTCAGCAGGATCGACCGTCAGGAAGCGACGGGTCATTTCCTCGTCGGAAATCAGGGCCGTCTTAATAACCTCTCCGAACCCGGAGAGTATCTCTTCCGGAGGAAGGGAAGCAAAGGACTCTGCGTCCGCCAAGACGGCAACGGGCAGATGAAACGCACCGATTTCATTCTTCAGACCATGAAAATCTATCGCTGTCTTTCCCCCTACGGAGGCGTCGACGGCTCCCAAGAGGGTAGTCGCGACATTCAGATGCCGGATTCCCCGCTTGAAGACAGCGGCCGCGAACCCGCCTATATCCGTTGCCATTCCCCCGCCGATACAGATAAGCATCGAGCGCCGGGTAAGTCCTCCCCGCGACATCGCCTCAAGGATATTCTCTAACGCTGTAAGGGTCTTGTTCTCCTCCCCGGCGGGAGTGATGATGACCTCCGGCCGATACGTCTTCAGCCGCTCCTTAAGGCCCTCAATAAGTCCGGCCTCAATGACGGCGACATTCGAATCCGTAAGGAGCATTATCCGGTCGGGATTTTCGTTCTCTATAATCTCCGATATTTCTTCTATCAGCGAAGTTTTCATAACCCTTGGAATATTAATTTCGCGCGGTCCCGTTCGGGTTGGGACCGCGCGAATACCGTTAATTATATTACCTTTTCTGCGTGGACGCGATTAATCGCGTCCCTACCCCAAATCGCAAGTATATCATTCGGCGATGACGAGGAAGTAATTCTTTTTGCCTCTCTGGAAGAGAAGATACTTGCCGTTGAGAAGGGAGCCGGAAGTGACGTTCATGGCGGGATCGGTCACTTTCTCCTTATTGAGGCTTACGCCGTTGCCCTGCACCATCTTGCGGGCCTCGCCCTTTGAGTTGAAGATCTTGGTTTTTCCTGCAAGGAGTTCGAGCAAGGGGATGCCGGCGTCGAGTTCATCTTTGGCTACGGTGAAGGTCGGCACTCCGTCGAAGACATCGAGCAGGGTCTTCTCATCAAGTTTCATCAGTGCGTCCTTGGCCTCGTTGCTGAAGAGAATCTGACTGGCCGCTACTGCCGCCTCGTAATTCTCCTTGCCATGCACCATCTCGGTCACTTCCTTCGCCAGACGCTTCTGGAGGGGTCGCTTGCCGGGATCCTGGGCATGTTCGGCAGCCAACGCCTCGATCTCCTCCTTGGTAAGGAAGGTAAAGATCTTGAGGTATTTCTCAGCGTCGGAGTCACTGACATTAAGCCAGAACTGATAGAATTTATAGGGGGAGGTATAACGGGCGTCGAGCCATACGTTGCCGCTCTCGGTCTTGCCGAATTTGCCGCCGTCAGCCT
>CAYTOR010000154.1:0-4977 GCA_964439505.1 uncultured Sangeribacter sp. | reverse complement strand
CCAACCTCTCCAATATGACGACTTCCAATGCCATCCGCACATTGACGGCTTTCGTCACAGAGAAACTCATCCTCGTCGACGGCCGCAGGATAAAGATCATCAACGAACCTCAGCTTCGTAAGATATCGAAATTCGGATAATATCCTATATCGGATACAATATTCGCGGCTTGTCTACGTTACATTATTGACAAGCAAATAAAGATTTGATTAGCGTTTATAGATAAAACAGCGTGAATAAACTTAGAAGCATTGACTAATATCTTTTCATAAGCGTTTACAAATTACATTAGCGCTATGTATCTACATTATTCATAATCATGGATAATATGAAGTAATTTTAAATGTTGTGAATAAACAATCCGCGGCCCGTCGATGATGACGTGCCGCGGATCGCTTTTATCTATTATTTAGTTTTTCCTATCAGAAAGCCTTTTCTATCAGAAAGCTGACCGGATTATTCCTCTTTGGGAATTCTCGACGAAATCCAGGATTTCATCGCGAGTGGCCGACTGGGGAATTTCTTCCCGTATCCGCTTTACCGCGTTAGTCACGTTAAGGTCGCTCAGATATAATATCCGATAGACATCAGTGATTATCTGTATTTTCTCAGGGCTGAAACCGTGACGGTGCATGCCGACCGTATTGAGTCCGACGTACGAGATCGGTTCGCGGGCGGCCTTGACAAACGGAGGAATATCCTTGTTGACAAGCGCACCACCCTGAAGCATGATATTCTTACCTAAATGACAGAACTGATGGATAAGACTTCCCCCGCCGATCACTGCGCCATCATCGACAATCACTTCTCCGGCCAATTGGCTGGCATTGGAGATGATAACCTTGTCACCGATAACGCAATCGTGGGCTACGTGAGTGTAAGCCATTATCAGACAATTGGACCCGACCTTGGTATAACCGCGGGAGGCTGTGCCGCGATTGACGGTCGCGCATTCCCGGATCGTCGTTCCGTCTCCGATATAGGCAAATGTCTCTTCCCCGCGGAATTTCAGATCCTGCGGGATGCCCGCTATGACCGCCCCGGGAAAAATCTTGACACCGGAGCCTATACGCGCTCCCGGAAATATCGTGACATTATTGCCGATCTCTACGTTATCGCCAATCTCAACGTTCTCATATATACACGTAAAAGGACCCACATGGACATTCTGTCCCAACCGGGCCTCCGGGTGTATATGATTCAGTGTGCTCATACGCAGGTTGCCGGATTATTTGTTTTTAATGATCTGGGCCATGAATTCTGCCTCGCATACTATCTTTTCTCCTACGAAGGCATACCCCTTCACAACGGCGCATCCGCGACGTATCTCAGTCATCAGGCTTACATTGAGGAGAAGTGTATTGCCGGGCACTACTTTCTGACGGAACTTCACATTGTCGATCTTCAGGAAGTAAGTCGAATACTTATCAGGATCTTCAAGATAGTTAAGAACCAGCACACCGGCAGCCTGGGCCATGGCCTCGATCTGCAGCACGCCGGGCATTACCGGTTCCTGAGGGAAATGACCCTGGAAAAACGGTTCGTTGACCGTGACGTTCTTGACTGCAACACAGTGTTTGCGGTCGATCTCTATTATTTTATCGATAAGAAGGAATGGGTAGCGATGGGGGAGCATCGAACGGATTCCGTTGATATCTACAATCGGAGCCTTATTCGGATCATAAACGGGGGCCTGGATTTCCGTATGCTTGACCTCCTTGCGGAGCATGCGCGCGAACTTGTTGTTTACGGTATGCCCGGGGCGGATCGCTACGACGCGGCCCTTCAGCGGACGGCCGATAAGGGCCAGATCGCCGATGAGATCCATCAGTTTATGACGGGCGGGCTCATTATCCCATTTAAGAGGAGTGGGATTGATATAGCCAAGATTCTTAAGCTCCACGCGCTCGATATTGACAAGGTCGCAGATGGCGTCGATGCGGTCTTGTTCTACGGGTTGATCATAGATGACGATAGCGTTGTCAAGATCGCCGCCCTTTATCAGGCCGTGCTGGAGAAGGGCCTCGATTTCTCTTACGAAGACGAATGTGCGGGCGCTGGCTACCTTCTTATGGAAGTCTTCGAGATTATCAAGGATCGCAAACTGATTAGGAAGAACGGGAGAATTGTATTCGACCATCACCTCGACTGAAAAACCGTCATCGGGATAGATAGTGATTGAACTGCCTGTCTCTTCGTCTTTGAATTTAGTCTTGCTTTTTATGATGTAGTAATCCTTCTCTTCGTTGAGTTCTTCGACTCCTACGCGTTCGATATTTTCGATATAGACGATAGCCGAACCGTCAAGTATGGGCATCTCGGCTCCGTTGACCTCGACAATGCAGTTGTCGATACCGGAAGCGTAAAGTGCTGCCATCGCATGCTCGATTGTAGAAACCCGGGCATCACCCTGCGCGATCACAGTGCCGCGGGTTGTGTCGACAACTTTCTCGGCCAGAGCCGGAATTTCAGGCGCTCCTTCGAGATCAGTGCGCTTGAACCGGATGCCGGTGCCGGCCGGAGCAGGACAGAAAGTTGCTTTTCTAACCTCGCCTGAGTGAAGAGTCTTTCCCTCTACACTGAAGGATTCCTTAAGTGTCAGTTGATTCATATTATTTGATGTTGTGTTAGTATTCTTTTTTGACGGAGAGTAAGGTTGATGGAAAGAATGTGAATGGAGAGGAGGGAGTAAGGAGAGAATGTGAAAAAATTTTACTTATGCGCTCTATCTGCATGCGCCTATTTGGTCGCCTTTTTGCCGAAGAGGTCGCTCAGACGCCGGAGATAGACTTGATTCTTAGCGAATTGGCGGGCATCGATCGCCGGGTAGCCGATAAGACGGTTGCGGCTGCCGACATTATTGGGAATACCTGATTGGGCACCGAACTCGTTTTCATCGCCGACATGAATGTGGCCGGCGAATCCACACTGCCCTCCGACGCGGTTGGAATGGCCGATCTTCGTCGATCCCGCTATCCCCGTCTGAGCGGCAAAGACATTGTTTTCGCCTATTTCGACATTATGCGCAACCTGCACGAGATTGTCAAGTTTAGTGCCCTTTCCTATCACTGTATGCCCGAATGTCGCCCGGTCGATGCAAGTGTTAGCTCCGATCTCCACGTCATCTTCGATGATAACATTGCCGATCTGCGGAATCTTCTCATAGATCTCTCCCTTGGGAGCGAAACCGAACCCGTCGCCCCCGACAACTACACCTGAATGAATGACGCACCGGGCGCCGATCTTGCAATCTTCATATATCTTTACTCCGGCGCGAACCACGCTTTCATCCCCGATCTCTACTCCCCTGCCGATATAGACCTGAGGATATATCTTGACTCCTTTGCCAAGTTTGGCTCCTTCGCCGATATAGGCGAAAGCTCCTATATAAGCGTCTTCGGGAACTTCGACTCCGTCAGCTATGAAGACCGGGGACTCTATGCCCTTCGGTTGAGGCTTGGAAGCCTCGAAAGCAGTAAGAAGTTCCGCCAACGCAGAATAAGCATTCTTTACACGTATCAAAGTCGGACGGATCTCACCGTCGAACTCGAAATCATCGTTTACTATAACTGCCGAGGCCTCGGACGATGCCAGATAGTGGGCGTACTTCGGATTGGCTATAAACGTGACGTAGCCGGGTCCGGCTTCTTCTATCTTGCCAAACCCGATTATCTTCACGTTGCCATCGCCTTCCACTCTGCCTTCCGTTAAAGACGCAAGCAAGTTAGGGGTAATGTCCATAAATGTTAATTTCTCTATGATTATACAAGGCCGGCGACAAGCCCGAGAGTTGCATCCGACCTCCGTTTCGGGAAATTTCATGCAAATATCGGAAAAAATTCTGAATACTCAATCAAATCTGTTAAAAATTCCTACTGCAGTTACGCGAATAATGACACAATATCGGATTTCCTTAACAAAAATCAAATAAATGCTGATAAACATAGTAATAAAATTTGGTCAGCTAATTAATTAATGTTAAATTTGCACGGAATAAAGAGTCGGGAGTCCTGTCGGGCTTCCGGGTCCTTCAATAGAAAATATCAAACAAACATATCTAACTTTAAATTTAGAGACCATACATTATGGAAATTTCCCACATCGAACACATCGGCATCGCAGTGCCCAATCTCGAAGAAGCAATCAAGTACTATGAGGCAGTCCTCGGCCTGAAGTGCTACAAGAAAGAGGTAGTAGAAGACCAGAAGGTGACTACTGCTTTCTTCAAAGCAGGCGACACTAAGATCGAGCTCCTCGAAGCTACTTCCCCCGATTCTACAATAGCTAAGTTCATCGAGAAGAACGGTGGCCGCGGCGGAATGCACCATCTTGCTTTCTGCGTGGAAGACGGCGTGGCTAACGCTCTGGCTGAATGTGAGGAAAAAGGAGTAAAGGTTATCGACAAGGCTCCCCGCGCCGGCGCCGACGGCCTTCAGATCGCTTTTCTTCACCCGAAATCGACAGAAGCCGTGCTCACCGAACTTTGCGAAGACCCCAACAAGTAAACTAACGACATACGACATAACATCATGACCAAGCAAGAAGAAAAAATTCAGGAACTCATCGCCAAGCGCGCGCAAGCTCGTCTCGGTGGTGGCGAAAAGGCTATTGAAAAGCAGCATGCCCGCGGAAAATATACAGCCCGCGAACGCATCGCTCAACTTCTCGATGAAGGCAGCTTCGAAGAACTCGACATGTTTGTCACTCATCGCTGCACCAACTTCGGCCAGGATAAAAAACATATTCTCGGCGACGGCGTAGTGACCGGATTCGGCACTATCGAAGGACGCCTCGTCTACGTATTCGCTCAGGATTTCACCGTATTCGGCGGCTCTCTGTCTGAAACAATGGCCCAGAAGATCTGTAAGGTAATGGACATGGCCATGAAGATGGGTGCTCCCGTGATCGGTCTTAACGACTCAGGCGGCGCACGTATCCAGGAAGGTATCAACGCCCTCGCAGGCTACTCTGAGATCT
>CAYTOR010000153.1:0-4986 GCA_964439505.1 uncultured Sangeribacter sp. | reverse complement strand
ACTGTAAACCTTAAGTCTGCCTTCAACTTCATTCATGCTGTACTTCCCATCATGATGCGTCAGAAGTCAGGTTCTATCATCAACATGGCTTCTGTAGTAGGCGTTCACGGCAATGCAGGCCAGGCTAACTACGCTGCTTCCAAAGCAGGACTTATCGCTCTGGCTAAGAGCATCGCGCAGGAAGTTGGTAGCCGCGGTATTCGCGCGAACGCTATCGCTCCGGGCTTCATCGAGACTGCCATGACGGCTGCCCTTCCTGACGAAGTGCGCAAGGATTGGGTAGGCAAGATTCCCTTGCGTCGTGGCGGCCAGGTTGAGGATATCGCTAACGTAGCAACCTTCCTCGCCTCCGACATGTCAAGCTATGTGACCGGCCAGACCATCCAGGTTGACGGCGGCATGAATATGTAATAAAACTTCAGATTAAAATCATCCATTCATAGCCCCTGCTGTCATCAGCGGGGGCTTGTCGGATGAATACAACAGTGACTGCCTTTGACTTTGACCTAATATGAGTAATGCCGTTATTATAGTAGCCGGAGGGAAGGGTTCCCGCGCAGGTACTGAGAAGCCCAAGCAATTCGTGGAACTTGCCGGAGCGCCCATGATATTCCATACGCTCAGAGCATTTCAGGATTACGACCCTAAGATAGAGATAGTAGTCGTTATGAATCCGGATTATATCCCATTTTATCTGGATATGCTAAATAGTCTTGGTTGCCCGATAGCCCATCGGATTGCACCGGGAGGAAAAACGCGCGTCGAATCGGTAATGGCCGGACTGGTAATTCTGCAACGACAGAGCGCCTCCGATCTGAGTCAACTTAAGGTCGCTATTCATGATGCTGCCCGACCTCTGATAACGCGGGAGGTAATCGCCCGAGGAATGGAGTGTGTAAAGAAAGGGGTCGGTGCGGTTCCGGTTATTCCGGCTGTCAACTCACTGCGCGAATTTATTCCTCCTATGGAGAAATCTCTCGCTTTGCAGGCGTCCAGGAGTGTTCGGCGGAGTGATTTTGTGGAAGTCCAAACCCCGCAGATATTTTACTTTCCCGATATTCAAAGCGCCTATAAAAAGATTAAAAACCCGGAGAATTTTACGGATGATGCGTCCGTTGCGGAATCCGCCGGAATGGATATAACCCTCTATGAAGGGGATCCGATAAACCTGAAAGTGACGAATCCTATGGATTTTGCTATCGCGGAGACTTTATTGGCTCAAAAGGTATAACCATGCATTAAGAACGATATTGCCGTATGAGTAAATTTTTTGAGGAGACGGATATAAAATATCTGAAAGGAGTTGGCGAGACTCGCGCCAAACTTTTTGCTTCCGAACTCGGAATTCGCACATTCCGGGATCTCCTCAATTATTTCCCGTTCAGGTATGTCGACCGCAGTAAATTTTATAAAATCCGTGAATTTCAGGGAGAGATGCCAATCCTTCAGATCAGAGGGCATTTCATCAATTTCTCCGAAGAAGGGGAGGGAAGGGCAAAGCGGTATCGTGGAACTTTTACCGACGGCTCGATGATGATGGACGTGGTATGGTTTTCGGGCATAAAGACGATCAAGAGCATGTATGTTCCCATGAAGGAGTATGTCTTGTTCGGCAAACCTACCCTCTACAAGAGTTATTGGCAGATGGCGCATCCCGAGGTGGAGGCCTACGATCCTGCCAGACCGCCCTCCGGATTTCAAGGGGTATATTCCCTTACCGAACTTACACGCCGTCGGGGCTTCGGTCAGCGAACATTGCAGAAAGCAGTAGGAAATCTCCTAAGCCTCCCCGGATTTGAAAAAATTCAGGAAACCCTTCCTGCTGAAATCATAGAGAAATTCCGGTTTCCTTCAATTGGCGAGGCTTATCGGGAATTGCATACCCCCTCTAATCCTGATAAACTCCGCAAGGCTCGGGAGCGTATGAAATTTGAAGAACTTTTCTATCTTGAACTTCAGATTCTGCGTTATTCCCAACGTCGGAGCCATACGATTCAGGGCCATTTCTTTAAGAAAATAGGGGAGTACTTTAATCGATACTATAATGAATGTATCCCTTTCGAACTGACAGGGGCTCAGAAAAGGGTGTTGAAGGAGATAAGGGCCGATATGAAGACCGGGCGCCAGATGAATCGTCTTCTTCAAGGGGATGTCGGAAGCGGCAAGACGATGGTGGCCTTCATGTCGATGCTGATGAGCGCTGACAATGGGTTCCAGTCCTGTCTGATGGCTCCTACCGAAATTCTTGCCGGACAGCATTACGAAACTGTACGCGAATGGGGAGAGAAGATAGGTTTGAGGGTTGCGTTGCTGACAGGCTCTACCCGTACTAAAGGCCGCCGGGAGATTCATGCAGGCTTGCTTAGCGGGGAGATCAATATCATAGTGGGCACTCATGCGCTTCTGGAAGAGAAGGTTGAGTTCCGCAACTTAGGATTGGCAGTAATCGACGAGCAGCACCGCTTCGGGGTGGCACAGAGAGCGCGGATGTGGGCGAAAGGGAGCATACCTCCGCATGTGCTTGTAATGACGGCGACACCCATACCGAGAACCTTAGCCATGACGGTCTACGGTGATCTGGAAGTCTCGGTGATCGATCAGCTCCCTCCGGGACGAAAACCTATCGAGACCTGGCTGCGCAGTGACGCCAACCGTGGAGAGGTCAACCGACATATATGGCGGCAGATTCAGGAAGGAAGGCAGATCTATATCGTCTATCCCCTTATCCACGAAAACGAAAAACTCAATCTTCGCAGTCTTGAAGAGGGACTGGAATATACCCGCCGGTCATTCCCCGGAATCGAAATGAGTTTTGTTCACGGCAAGATGAAGCCCGCTGAGAAAGATTATCAGATGCAGAAGTTCGTGGAGGGGAAGTCCCGGATAATGGTGGCGACGACCGTCATCGAGGTCGGTGTCAACGTCCCCAACGCTACGGTGATGGTAATAGAGAATGCCGAGCGTTTCGGACTTTCCCAGCTTCATCAGTTGCGCGGAAGGGTCGGAAGAGGTGCTGATAAAAGTTGGTGTATACTCATGTCAAAGGATCAGCTGGGGGGCAATACCAAGAAGCGTCTGGGTATAATGAATGCGACCTCCGACGGCTTCCTGATCTCGGAAGCCGACCTAAAGTTACGCGGGCCCGGAGATATGGAAGGGACGCAACAGAGCGGCATCGCTTTTGACCTTAAGATTGCCAATCTTGCTCAAGACGGACAGATCGTGCAGGCAGCACGTAATGTAGCTGAAGAAATTCTTGCGGGCAATCCTCAGATAGCCGGCGTGCCCCGGGAGGCTTCAGCGGAATCAGGACTTAAACTCGATCTTGCCGGACTTAACATACTTGCAGCGGAACTGAAGAGGCGTTTCGATAAAAAGGTCGATTGGAGTCTGATTTCCTGATGACGGTATATATCCGCCAAAAGATATTCCAGGGTCTGATATCCGGAGGAAGAGCGCCTTCTGCAATCAACCAAAAGGGGAGAGGGTTGTTATAGAGGTATGAAAGAGAAAGAAATAAGAACCCTCCTTTTGAATAAGGAGGGTATCAGCGAATTGAATCCGATGCAGGAAAAGATGCTGCAGGCGGCTTCTGAAAAACGCGATATAATATTGTTGTCACCGACGGGATCCGGTAAGACTGTTGCATTCGGCGTGCCCTTGCTGAAGATGCTGAAGAATCCTACGGGGCAAGTGCAGGCCGTAGTGATCGCGCCTTCACGCGAACTCGTTATCCAGATTGCGGGCGTGTTGCGGAATATAGGCGGAGACTTCCGTGTCGTCGCCCTTTACGGCGGTCATAAAGTGGAAGACGAAGTCAACTCTCTGAAAGTGACTCCGGATATAGTGGTTGCCACTCCGGGAAGACTTCTCGATCATGCCGTACGCCGGAATATCGACTTGTTGCCGACCCGCATCTTGGTTCTGGATGAATTCGACAAGTCCTTGGAATTGGGATTTGAGGAAGAGATGGAAAAGATAGTGAAGAGAATGAAAAATCTCAGCCGGATTATTCTTACCTCCGCTACCGACTCGGCGACCTTGCCTGATTTTCTCCCTATAAAGAATCCTATAGTCCTCAATTTTTTGGAAGGTAATGAATCCCTGCGCAAGAGAATGAGGATCAACCGGGTCGACAGCGACGACCGCGATAAACTGGCGAGTCTTCTAAAACTCTTGAAAAATCTTGGTAACCCGGAGACCTCCAAGCCGGAGAGGAGCATCATCTTTGTCAATCACCGGGAGAGCGCGGAGAGAATATATGAATTCTTGCGCAAGCATGGGGTCTCGTGCGTGCTTTATCACGGCGCTCTGGATCAGCAGAAACGAGAATCGGCGTTGGCGGCCTTCAATTCCGGGGTCCGACCTATTCTTGTCGCTACGGACTTAGCATCGCGTGGTCTGGATATAGAGGGGGTCAACAACGTCATCCACTATCATTTGCCGATGACTCCTGAGACGTATACTCATCGTAATGGCCGCACGGCGCGAATCACCAGCGAAGGTGACGTCTACGTGTTGGTAGGGCCGGACGAAAAACTTGCGGAATATATCCAACCTGATGCAACTTTCCGGTTGAGTGAAGACGCGTCGGCTTCGTTGACTTCCGGAATGGAATTGCTTTACGTTACCGGAGGGAAACGCGAGAAATTGTCGAAGGGAGATCTGCTCGGATGGCTGGTGAAAGAGGCTGACGTCCCGGCCTCCGATATCGGAAAACTGTTTGTCTTCGACCATTATAGCCTGATAGCCGTAAATTCATCCCAGGTCGAAAAAATCATAGAGGCATCGCGTCAGAAGAAAATCAAAGGCGAAAAACGGAAAATATCAATCATGTAATTCAAATTTATATTTGCCTACATGATGGATATAAGTAAAGAATGAAGAAATAGCAAAATAAGTTTTACTACAAGCGAAAATTGGATAGAAAATCTTAGACCCCGTCCCACAAAAAATGTTAAATCCAGGGTCGCAGATGTGCCCCGA
>CAYTOR010000152.1:0-5204 GCA_964439505.1 uncultured Sangeribacter sp. | reverse complement strand
TTGTGCCAATTATTTAAATTAATTTTTCTATGTCAAAAGTGTTCAAAACCCGAGAAGATAACCTCACTCATGGTAGAAGGCGGAACGCAGACCCTCAATGAATTCCTGAGCGAAGGACTATACGATGAAGTGCGCATCGAGGTCTCTCCCGTCAGGCTTCTGCAGGGCATCCCGGCTCCGGTTTTCCCGTTCGAAGCTAATATAAGTCAGGAGAAAATTTAACATTTTTTTGGGTTTTTCAATTTATTCGCGCCTCCGATGACGGTTAATTCCGCAAATAATATTAACTTTGCAATTTGAATTATAATCGTCCGATTCTAAATGACCAAAAAACTATATATACTTCCGGCTCTTCTCGCCGTCTTGTCGCTCTTCGGAGCCTGCAACTCTAAAGAGGAACCTGAAAAGATCGATGCAGTAGTCGCTCAAAGCGTCGCCGTCACTAAGTTTACCCTTAAGCCAAACTCTAAAGTGATGGCCAATCTCGACTCGGTCTATTTCTCAATTGATCTTGAGCATAAGGTCATTTATAATGCCGATTCCCTGCCGGTAGGCACTCAGATCGACAAGCTCGTGCCGCTCATCACTTATCCTTCGAGTGTCAGCTCGGCCGAAATCACGATGACAGGGGGCGCAACCCGCACCGGCACTGTCAATTACAAGGATAATCCCTCGGATTCCATCGACTTTACGGGCGACGTATGGTTGCGCCTTGCGACCGCCGACGAATCCGCAGCCATAACTTATCGCCTGAAGGTCAATGTTCATAAATGCGTCGGTGACTCGCTGATGTGGGATCAGGAAGCCGTAGCATCCCTTCCCAGCCGCATGGCCAATCCCCGTAGTCAAAAGACCGTCGACGACGGTGAAAACATAATCTCTCTCATCGAAGAATCGGACGGCTCTTTCACCATCGCCTCTACTAAAAATCCCGCCTCTAAAGCCTGGGCCAAAAACCCGGTCAACTTCTATTTCACGCCGGATACCCGTTCTCTGACGGCCGCCGGCGGAAAACTCTATATCCTCGACGATGCAGGCGCCCTGTTGACTTCGACCGACAAGGGGCTGAACTGGACCGCCACAACCGCTACCGCCTGGAACGACATTATCGGAGAATTCAACGGTACGGTACTCGGTATTTCGGGTTCGGGCTCCGCTCCTCAGTTTGATATCTATCCGCGCCCCGCCGGATTCTCCCCCTCTGCCCTCCCTGCCGATTTCCCGACCGAGGGACGCTCGAACTTCGGAGCCTTCTCGTCGAAATGGGCCGCTGAGCCGATCGGATTCTTCGTCGGCGGCGCACGCGACGGACGCTTTTCCACCGCTACCTGGGCCTACGACGGTGATAACTGGGCCAAGATTTCGGATAATCCCCTCCCGCATCTTAATGGTGCCGTCATAATTCCCTATTTCTCTTACAGAAAGACAAATGCTTCATGGATTCAGACGGAATATAGCGTCTGGCTCTGCATGGGCGGTCGCCTTGCCGACGGATCCCTGAATCAGACCCTCTATATCACATACGATAACGGCGTCAACTGGAGAAAAGCTTCCGAGCAGATGCAGTATCCCGATTTCGTACGCCCGGGATACCTGGCGGACGGAATCATCCGCTCCACTCCCATGAATGCTGACTTGTCCGACAACTGGACCCGCGTCGCTTCAGCGCAGAGAGCCCCTCAGATGCGCCTGAGCTACTTCGTCGACGGCAACGAAATCTCCTGGGAGTGTCCTTATATCTATCTCTTCGGAGGCATGGATACCCAAGGGAAGCTTAACGATGAAATCCGCAGAGCCGTACTCGCCCGACTGACCTTCACTCCGATTTTCTAAAATCCCCTTTTCTAAAATCCACCGAGTGAGGCCGGACCCTTCCCCTCGAATCCCTTCGGATTCTCCCCTCAATCCTCACCTCCCCTCAACTCTAATCTCCCTCCGGGTATTAATCTCGTTTAAGTGTCTAAATTAAAGCATATCATATTAACTCTTGTCTTTTTGGCTACTGCTTTCTTGCCGAAAGCAGCAGCCGCGCAGGAAGATTACCGCTTCGATATAGGCGGCGGCCTCGGCATGACCGGCTATCTCGGTGACGCCAACACGTCTAACCTCTATCAGAATCCTTCCTGGGATGCGGAACTCTTCCTTCACTATATCGCCAACCCCCGCTGGGCCTTCAAGACAAATTTCTATGTAGGCGGATTGCGCGGCGATTCGTCGCAGATGACCAACGTCTTCCCCTCAGACGAGACCTTCAAATTCTCCACAACCTTCTACGAAATCGGAGAAATCGCCGAGTTCAATTTCTTCAATTACGGAATGGGAGAATACTACCGTAAACTCAAGCGTTTTTCCCCCTATATCGCCGGAGGTCTGTCGATGACCCTCTGGACCGTAGGAGGAAAGACCTACGCCGGATTCACTCTCCCCTTCGGCATCGGGGCGAAATTCAAGGTCAATCGCCGTCTCAACCTTGGTCTGGAATTCCTGATGAAGAAGGTATTCACCGACCGCCTGGACGGAGAAATGCTCAGCGACCCGATGGGAATCAAGAGTTCATTTGCCAAGAATACTGACTGGTACTCGACTCTCACCCTCACTATAAGTTACGAATTTTCCAAACGTTGCGCTGTCTGCCACTATAAGGAATGACGGCCGACGGGATCAAAAGATAAAATTAGCGTCAATGAATACTCTCGACGACCTTATAGCAAAAATAGACCCTGAAAGGATGCCGCGCCACGTCGCCATCATCATGGACGGCAACGGCCGATGGGCCAACCGTCTGGGGCGCCCGCGCAGCGACGGTCACGCAGAAGGAGTCTCGGCCGTGCATCGCGCCGTGGAGTTCTCCTCCGATATGGGCATAGAGTACCTGACACTATATGCTTTCTCTACAGAGAACTGGAATCGGCCTCAGAATGAGGTCGACACCCTGATGTATCTCATCGGATGGGCGATCGAACGGGAGTTGCCCGACCTTATCCGTAATAACGTCAAGATCCGCCTGGTCGGCGATATCCCCCGGATTCCGGAAGATGCACGCCGCCGCCTGCTCAATGCCGAGAAAGCCACTTCCCACTGTACGGGTCTTACCCTGCTGATGTGTCTGAGTTATTCCTCACGCTGGGAAATCACGGCTGCCGCCCGCAAACTCGCAGCCCAGGTTGCGGAAGGGGTAATCGCTCCCGAAGATATCTCAGAAGAACTGATCTCGCAAAACCTCGACACTGCCGGCGTCCCTGACCCCGATCTGCTCATACGCACCGGCGGCGAAGAGCGAGTATCCAACTTCCTGCTCTGGCAGATCGCCTATAGTGAACTCTATTTCACTCCGGTCCTTTGGCCGGATTTCCATAAGACGACCTACGCCGAGGCGATTATCGATTATCAGAATCGTGAACGCCGCTTCGGCAAAACCAGCGCCCAGGTCCAGAACGATCCGGACGCCAATATCTAAGATTCTCATATCTAACCAGATCTAAGATTCTCATATCTAACCAGCATCCATGGCTATCTCCATAAAGTTCCGTCTATTATTGTCGATTCTGGCAATGCTTCCGTTCGCGCTTTGCGCGCAGGAGGCCCCGGGCGACACTATCTATAATCCGGATATCATATACTCCCCGATCCCTCACTCTTACGAAATCGCGGGCATAACCGTCAGCGGCGTGAATCACGTCGAGGATTATGTCATAATAGGGTATTCAGGCCTCAACGTAGGAGAGAAAATCGACATCCCGGGCGACGCTATCTCTAACGCCGTCAAGCGCTTCTGGCGTCAGGGGCTCTACTCGAAAGTGCAGATTTCCGTGACTAAGCGCGTCGGCGACAAAGTATGGCTCGATATCGCCCTGCGCCAGCAACCGCGTATGTCGGAACTGAAATTCGCCGGAGTCAAAGGCGGCGAGAAGAAGGATCTTACCGAACGCCTCGGCATGGTCGAAGGCCAGCAGATCACCCCCAATATCATCGCCCGCGTAAAGTCGATCGTCGAGAAGTATTATTCCGCCAAGGGATTCAAGAACGCCAAGGTGCAGGTCATCCAGCAACCGGATCTCTCGAAGGACAATCAGGAAATCATAACTGTCAATGTCGACAGAAAGAATAAAGTCAAGGTCCATAAGATCTACGTCGAAGGCAATGAAGTCCTATCCGACAACCGCGTCAAGCGCGCGATGAAGAAGACCAACGAAAACGGCAATCTGCTGAATCTCTTCAAGCAGAAGAAATTCGTGGATCAGGATTTCGCCGACGACAAGAAGAGAATCATCGACAAGTATAATGAACTCGGATACCGCGACGCCAAACTCGTCAGTGACTCGGTAGTACAATACGATGAGGATAAGGTCGACGTCTATCTGAAAGTCGATGAAGGCAAGAAGTATTATATCAGCGACATCACCTGGGTGGGCAATACCGTCTACCCAACCGAGACCCTCAATCAGTTGCTGGGTATCTATCCGGGCGACGTATATAATCAGAAACTCCTTGAGAAGCGCACCCGCGACGATGAGGACGCAGTCTCCAACCTCTATCTTGACAACGGTTATCTTTTCTTCCAGCTCATCCCGATCGAAGAGAACGTGAAGGGTGACAGCGTAGCCCTGCAGATGCGCCTCCATGAAGGCCAGCAGGCCCGCATCAACCGAATCGTCATCAACGGCAATGACCAGCTCTACGAAAAGGTCATCCGCCGCGAACTGCGCATGCGCCCGGGCGACCTTTTCTCAAAGTCCGACCTTATGCGTTCGGCACGTGAGATCGCCGCTTCCGGTCACTTCAACCCGGAGACTATGGGTATCAATCCCGAACCGAATGAGAATGACGGCACGGTCGACATCGTCTTCGATCTGGAATCGAAGGCCAATGACAAGGTCCAGCTTTCGTTCGGCTGGGGTCAGACGGGCGTCACCGGTCAGGTAGCCCTTTCCTTCTCCAACTTCTCCCTGAAGAATCTCTTTAACCCGTCGAGCTATAAAGGCATCATCCCGCGCGGCGACGGACAGACTTTCTCTATCTCCGCCCAGACCAATGCCAAATACTTCCAGAGCTATAGCCTCTCTTTCTTCGATCCCTGGGTAGGTGGCAAGCGCCCGAACTCCCTGTCGTTTGCCGTCGACTACAGCCGTTCGACCGGTATCAACTCCGCCTATTACAATGAAGCATGGAGCAATGGATATCTCAACTCGCTGTATTATAACGGT
>CAYTOR010000151.1:0-5297 GCA_964439505.1 uncultured Sangeribacter sp. | reverse complement strand
TCCCACCCGCAAGACGTGACGGCGGCTTGTGCTATTATTACAGCCATAGCGAGCTTCAAGATTTTCTTTTTCATTTGCTTCGGATTTTAAATTTTCCTGATGCAAAATTACATCTAAAGGCATCTTAACGCCAAATATAAAAGTCTTAATGCAAGAAATGCAACCCTCTGATAATCAAGGGTTGCATTTCAAAAAAGTCTTAATATAGACTTGCTATGTCTTAATCGGCCTTAATCGCGTCTCTCATCTCGGATAAAAGCGACGATATCCTCCTTTTCCGGCACTCCGATTTTCTTCCGGATGGAAGATTTTCGTACATATATTGTAGAGGTTGTCTGCCCTGTGATGACCCCGATTTCCTTGGTGGAAAACCCGGCTACCATAAGTACTATTATCTGCTCCTCTTTCGGCGTGAGAGAGTCGCCCCATGCTGCATGAAGTTTATCATAGAAACCTGAATATAGAGTGTTGATAAGTTCGAAGAGATTAGGCCAATTTACGAGTTCACCCCGAGTGTCGCTCTCAATGGAAGATATCTTGCGAAGCATCTCCCGGTTTTGCTCGGTCGGTGTCTCGGCTACCATCTTGATTATACCGAGTTGCTGAAGCATCGCCCGGCGCAAGGCCTCCGGAGTGTCGGGTGCGGTTTTGACCTGAGGAGTGGCTTTAAGTTCATTGACCATCTTCTGCAAAGCTTCGGCCCGTTCCTCATTTTCCCGTTCACGTTGTCTACGGTGTCGGATGATCCAGACCGCAATTGCCGCTATAATGATTGTAAAAATGGCAATGACGAGAATGACTACCGTCTTGTGCTCGCTTTCGGCCTTCAGCGCCAAGGCCCGGCCTTGTTGCTGCAAGGCGCTGCGTTCACTTTCCCATTGCGACGCATTAGCCCGGTTAAAACGCTCCTGCTGACGGTTATTCAGTCCACTGACATGCAATAGTTTCATCTTGCCTGTCTGCCTAAAGTCAATCATTGCCCTCATGAGATTGCTGAAACTCCGATAATAGCTATCGTCCTCTTTTCGAAGTTTTACCGCGAAACTATCCGCTAACGCAAGTTCTTTATCTGCAAGATCAGAATTACCCGAATTAAGGGCGTTCATGGCAAGTTGCAGATGGAGGTAATCAGCGGCCCCGTTGTCGGGCGATGACTTTCTGAATATACCCTCTACCGTCTCATTGCTCTCAGTAGTGCGCCCCATCTCTCCTAAAATCTGGGCTCGCTCAAGTTCGAAGATAAACTGCTTGTCGCCCCACTTATGCGAGCGGGCATAGTCAATCAATTCGTCGGAGAGCAACAGGGCTGAATCAAGTTTTTGTGCATATTCGTATGCCCCCAAAAGCATAAATTTAGCCTCTATATTCCGCATGGAATCCGGCTCCATAGCCACGAGTCTTCGTGCAAACGGGATAAGGACGCTCCCCTGATATTCCGAGGCTCCGAGCAGCACCCGGATCCGTAGAGTCGGTGTAATCAATGAATCGGGGACATTCGGCAGGCAGACAAGGGAATCAAGCATGGAAATGGCGCCGGGAGTATCTCCGACCCAGAATTTATACCACGCATACGCAGTGCCGCAACGTATGTCTCGGACTGCATCCTTCCCGCTGTAATAACTGTGGGCGAACGTGATGAGGGAATCTCCGATCATCGAGCGGTTCTGCCGCATGTGGCCAAAAGCCCGCAGGTAATGATACTTGGCCTTGATGGAGTCAACAGTAATATTTGACGGGTCAATGTTATCCAAAACCGACATAGCGCTGTCGACCTCAGTCTCCATCAGTCGCTCGGCTTCATTGACCTGCGTATTAACCCGTGACGAAGATTTGCTACACGAGCAAAGACACAATGCCATTACAGCACATAAACCACATAATATTCGAGCCTCGTTGAAAAGGTAAATTCGACGCAACCGGTATTTATTATCGTTGTAGTACATTAATAAGTGCGGTGTTTGGCAGAGCGGATGATGCCGTCATTGAGGTGGTCGACTTTGAGGAGGAGTTGGCCGGGGAGGGCATCGGAGAGGGAAACGCGTCGGCCTGTCAGATCGAAGTATTCAGTGAAGATGACGTCCTCGGCGTCCGACATCATTTCTGTAATTGAGGTCGGGATGTCAACCCGGGTATAGTCTATGTTGAAGGGGTAGG
The DNA here is from genome assembly GCA_964439505.1 of uncultured Sangeribacter sp. Lineage (GTDB taxonomy): Bacteria > Bacteroidota > Bacteroidia > Bacteroidales > Muribaculaceae > Lepagella. The sequence goes on along the minus strand of CAYTOR010000151.1, from coordinate 3,143 downwards.
ATGTTACACCGTTGCGCTGAAGGATCAGCGAGAGCCGGCTCCCTTTGCTCAGATCTACGCTCTGATTCTGCAAACGCTGATACCCTTCCGGTATCTCGGCCGACGGACCGACCGCCCTCAATATCGCTGCGCCGGACTTCGGGGGCATGGCGTAAGGATGATAGCCCGTATCGGGCTCGCCCGAAACCTTCCAGTAGACCGTCGTGCCCGGTCGGAATCCGTTGGTAAGGACATGCTCCCAGTCATACTGTGTGGTGTTGCCCGAGGCGTCCGTATGGACAGTATGGCTCGGGACCTCCCAGATCCTCGAACTGTAGACGTCTATCTCCTTCCAGTTCAGATACAATCCCCGGGCCGAAGGCAGAATGGCGAATTCGGCTCCGTCCTCCGCCTGAGGTACGTAATTGCCGTCCTCAAGATAATAGACTGCCCGATAATATCCTTCCTCCATTATTTCTCCATCTCCCTCAGCCGGGGTCACGCTAAAATAAGGGGAGTGCGCGTCCGGCAGAGCCGTGACGTTCACCTTCCGGCCCGAAGCGTCGAAGATCGCACAGGTCAGCACATCCGGCGAGTCGACGGCCCCTACCGCCATGTAGGGCAGACGATAACTGCCGTCCGGACTGTAATCGGGCGTTGAGGCTCTCTCGTCATCGAGTTCGACGAACTCCGGCTCTCCTCCCGGATAGAGTGTAATGGCCCGGAAGCCCACCGAGGCGTCTGCATCCGTCTCTATAGTGATCTGCTTAACCGGTCCGTCGGCCGACAGGTCGACACGCACTTCAGCCGGAGCGGCATTGTCGGGAGCCTGGACCTCATGGCCGTTGATCTTCAGGATTCCGGTAGCCCCGGAGTTTATAAAGTTGCGGTATCTGTCATAATTGACCACTTCAAGTCCTATGGCCTTGAGATTCCATCCCTCTTGGGAATCCGCCAGATCGAATACTATCTTTGAAGGACCCATGGAGCCGACCTGCATACCGGAGGCATTCCTGTAATCGGTGCTCATCACGATATACGGAACCTTTCCTCCGCCCCGTAACGGCCCATACAGCAGTTGCGCCCCGAATCCGAAAACCTCCATCTTTGCCAAGGCCATCAGAGCCTGATTGGGATTGAAATAGGCCCCCAGATATCGTTGGGATACAGAAGGATCCAATGTGTATTCCGCCTCCAAAAGAATTCCGCTGCTTGAAGTTACCTTGGCATCGTTCCAATCGCCAAGGTCTATCCCGGAAGCCGGCGTCTCCCTCAAACTTAAGGTCAGACTCCTCTCAGCTCCGGCATTCAGCCATAAACCGAAGATCACACCCAGCAACAGAAATATCTTTTTAACGGAAGCTGTCATATCGAATTTAGGTTATATTGTTATTTGGATTAATGTATTCGGGTTAGATAAGTTAGATAATGAGAACTCATCCATATTTCTTAAGTAAGCGAGAAAATCAATGGATATGCTTGATAAATATTGGTATCGATTGATTTTTTGAACTTACTTAACGTTACAAAAGTACGAAAAAAATTGTAATAGCCCTCTTTTTATTGAAATTTTCTCTCCCTATCACTTGATTTAGACCCCGTCCCACCAAAATGTTAAATTCATCGCCCTGGATTTAACATTTTGGTGGGACGGGGTCGTTGGTTCTCCGATGAAAAGGTCACGTATCTCGGGATGGGATTATGTACCTGTCTTTATTTGGATGATTCCAACAAGAAAGAAGGTTATTTCAGGGTCTTGATTACACGACAGGGATTGCCGACTGCGACGCTGTTGGAGGGTATGTCTTTGACCACTACACTTCCGGCGCCTATGACGCAGTTATCCCCTATCGTGACGCCGGGCATCACGCAGACGTTTCCTCCGATCCAGACATCGTTGCCGACCGTAATGGGCCGGGCATATTCAAGTCCTTTATTCCGCTCCGTCGCCTCCAGAGGATGTCCGGCAGTATAGAACCCACAATTCGGAGCTATGAATACATTATCTCCGAAAGTGACCTTCGCCTCATCCAGTATGACCATATTGAAATTAGCATAGAAATTCTTTCCGACCCGAATATTATATCCGTAATCGCAATAGAATGGTTGCTCGATCAGCAGTTCTCCGGCGACGCTCCCGATTATTTTCTTCAGCAGTTCTGCTCGCGCAGCCAATTCCGAAGGCCGAAGGTCGTTGTAGTCCCTGCACAGTTCTTTACATCTCAACCGATCCTGAATCAGTTCTTCATCATAATTGGCGTCATATATCTCGCCTCGGAGCATCTTCTCTTTTTCAGTCATAGTAATTCTTTTATTATGACCCTATCCCATAGGAAATGTTAAATCCAGAGTGCCCGACCTTATGAAATTGGGTCTAAGTTGTTTCTTCGACTATTTATGATTTTTTATTCATTTTGCTTTTGGCTTTCGTCCGGTCAAGCAGTATCTCATCCATGTGATCCTTAGCCCATTGTATCAATTGATTGATAATCGGGAATAAGGAATGGGCTCTGGGAGTGAGCCCATATTCAACCCTGGGAGGGACCTCTGCGAAGACCGTCCGCTCTACGAAGCCGTCAGTCTCCAGAGTGCGTAGGGTCAACACCAGCATTTTCTCGGAAATATCTTTAAGCTCCGCTGAGAGATCCTTGAATCGAAGCGACTCATGACCGTTTAGCGTATATAACACTAAGAGAGTCCACTTGTCGCTGATCCGATTAAGGATATTCCGGATCGGACAATCCGGATATAATTCGTTTTTGTTAAAATGCCGTTCCATATATTTTATCCACTTCACATCATTTATTAGGATGATGATAATCAGTATTACTGCACAAAAGTAATAAATTATTTTTATGTAAGCAAATGAGAAATGGATGTAGTTAAAAACTGTTAAAATTTGCTATGAGACGCTATAAAAACTCTTTTGATTGTCATCATTACTAACCTTCCGGTAAGTAAACTGAAATTTATGTCAGCGGTAAAAACCCAAAAACAAAACCTTTAATTATTCGGTCTTAAAGATAAGACCCCGTCCAATAAAAAATGTTAAATTCAGGGCGGTGAATTTTCGAGGGAATTTTGTCTATCTCGAAGGGAGCAATTTGAAAATTGTGACCGGAGAGATGGGCAAAATTCACCGGAAAGGCACCGGGAAGCAGTAA
>CAYTOR010000150.1:0-5344 GCA_964439505.1 uncultured Sangeribacter sp. | reverse complement strand
TTCGGGGCACATCTGCGACCCTGGATTTAACATTTTTTGTGGGACGGGGTCTTAAAAGGAAATCTCATGAGAAGTGTGGCATATAAAGAGGCAATGAGTTATGCGCTGGATGTATTGAAAGCTGTGAAGGAAAGTGGATATGAGATGGATTATCCGCTTGAGCAGTTCGTGAATGTATCCGTCAGCATTGGGGCTAATCTTGCGAGCGCAGAGTCCTGTAATAATCCTGAAGAAAAGGCAGAGCAATATAAGGAAGCCGGTAGAAATGCCTGCCGGTCCATTTACTGGGGAGATCTCTTATATCACCTCGACGAGTATGATCGCATTTCTTTTGAATCACTTGGCATTAAATGTGAAAGACTGTACGAAATGCTGAAGAGCGGAAATAGCGAAAATGATATCCTTCCGGAAGATATTGAGGGCCCGGCTGAATCAGATGATTTGAGCAATTTATTCGACTCCGATATAGAACTTAATCAGGGATTCTTCGATGAAGCAGACGAAATTGCTGATCTGAGCCGGGAATGGCATCCGCGGTTTCCTGTAAATATGGATGAGCCTGTGGAATTGACGCCCGAGCAGAAGGAGCGGGCTCTTAAAATCTACGAGTCAATTAGTGCTCACCTGGATGCCTACCCGGATGATCACCATGCACCTTTGATTTGCATTACACAAGACTGGAGAGTAAGGGTTGATTTTGGAGGATGGAATTCTGATAGCGATTATCGGGATATGGCTACGTGTGTAATGTGTCGAGATGAGGAAGGGTGGTATTTAAGTCTTGACTATGTAGAGCAGTGTGTCCCATTCATCGAAAATGAATTGAAAGATCGGGCGGATAAGTGTAAGAAAATGTATGGAGAAGTGCCGGACCATCATGAAGCAGACACTCAAAGGGTTGTTGCTGCCGAAATGGAACTGCTCTCTATTCTTTCCGATCCGGCGATGAGAGAGTTTGGCTTCGATGACGTTTTGATTGCCATGGATACCATAGAGCACACCATATATCCCATGCCTGCAAATATGGAGCATGATGATTATGGGGGTATCATTCAATACATTCCGGCCAATACTTTGGTCAGTGAAGATGGCACGATCGATCTTGACAGGGTAAAAAAGCTTGTCAATGACTTCATTAATCCAATCTGAAGAAGAACCAATCGCAGCAAGTCTTTACTGCCAGTAAAAACCCAAAATCAAGATTTAGACTAAATGGATTTATTTTTTGTTAGACGGGGTCTTAATTTTGGGGTCTAAATTAGTAAAGGGAAAATGGAGGTATGGGGATTATTTAGAATAAGTTTTCTTGAGGGGTGTATAAATCACCTCATTCTCTTTCAAGTATGGCTATTAAATTGATAATTTTTGATTTTGACGGGACATTGGCTGACACTACGGCTGCCATTCTCGAAACTTACCGGCTGACCATCGAAAATCTTGATCTCCCTTTCCGCTCGGAAGCCGAATGTCAGGCTACAATCGGGTTCCCGTTGAAGGAGGGATTCAGACACCTTTATCCCGATTTTACTGATGCCCTACTTGAGACTTGCATCTCAACCTACAGAAAGATATTTAATGAAATTAAGAAGGTACTTGTCCCTGCGCTATATCCCGGAGTGAGGGAGACGCTGACTGCTTTGGCCGAAAAGGGGATAGTTATGACGGTGGCCTCCTCGCGCTCTCGCGTATCGTTGGTGGAATTTTGTGAAAACACCGGGATAGCGGATATGTTTGCCCTTATTCTCGGAGCAGATGATGTAGCCAGGGCCAAGCCCGATCCGGAGCCTGTGCTGCATACTCTTCGCCATCTTGGCGTTAAGGCGGAAGAAGCGATGGTAGTAGGGGATATGCCGGTAGACATAAGCATGGGCAAGGGAGCAGGGTGTCAGACTGTAGGGGTGACATACGGTAACTCCGACCGCCGGCAACTGACCGCCGCCGGAGCCACGTATATCATTGACCGCTTCCCGGCTCTCCTCGACCTTCTGAAATAGACCTGCCCCACATATTGGTGGGAGATGAACTGATTTTGCGGGGGAGGCGTTCTAATAATAAATTAATCTTTTTTAATATTATTATGGAAAATACATCTACTTCCGGTTCCTCCCTGAAATCCACGCAGGGAGATTCAAGTATGTCCGGCCCGGTGCCGTCGGGAGGTTATTTTGCCTTCCTTGTCATATATCTCGTCTTGCTGAGTGCCTTCGGCTCGTTTGTTAATGATATGTATCTTCCGACTCTTCCGGAAATGGTAAGGTCGTTTCATACCTCGCGTTCCACAGTCCAGCTCGGTCTTACCTTCGGTATGATAGGACTTGGATTCGGCGAATTGATTCTGGGTCCTCTCAGCGACAGGTTTGGAAGAAAGCCGGTGATCATAGGATCCCTTATTGTATTTGCGATTGGCGCATTATGCAGCGTGTGGTCAAAGACAATCCATGTTTTTCTGTGGTGGCGACTCGTTCAGGGACTTGGTGCATCCGGGGGATATTTTCTTGCACGTACCATACCTGCAGATCTATATAAAGGGCGCGCTCTGGCTAAAGTAATGGCCCTGGTCGGCGCCATCAATGGTTTCGCGCCTGCGAGTGCCCCGGTAATTGGCGGATTTGTCGCGCGTTCGGTTGGTTGGCAAGGTATTTTCTGGATTCTGTTCGGATTCAGTCTGCTGCTTCTTTTCCTTACTCCTGCCTTCAAGGAATCATTACCAAAGTCGAGAAGAGTCACGGGACGGTTTGGAGCCGCGTTCAAGAACTACGGCATATTGGCCCGGAACCGCCACTTTGTGGTTCATGTCATGCTTAAGGGAACGGCACTTGGCGTGCTGTTCGCCTATATCTCGTCGGCGCCGTTCATCATTCAGGACCACTACGGATTCAGTCAATTGCAATTCGGACTCTTCATGGGCTTCAATGCCCTCTTTGTTGCGTTCGGGGCTACGATGGCACTTCATTTCAAGCCTCTGAAACGGGCAGCCCTGTTAGGTGGAAGATGTCTGTTATTGGTGGCAGCAGCACAGTTCATATGTTTTTATACGGTTGATAACGTATGGGTATACGAGGCATTGAACCTTCCCATGCTCATATGTCTGGGCATGCTCTTCACGGTCGGCAACACGCTGGCAATGAACGAAGGGCGCCAGTGTGCCGGCGATGCCTCGGCTTTGATAGGCCTGATGGGTTACGTATTTGGCGCTACGGTCAGTCCGTTGGTCGGCTTGGGCGACATGCTTCATTCAACTGCGATCGCTATCCTTGCCCTTTCCTTGCTGGTGCTGATCTTCACCCGCATGTCGCGGGTCCTTCCCGCCGATCTGGAGGCGAATGTCGGGAGTGCCACAAGGGCCGCGGCTCCGGAATTGAGTCGCTCCGGAAGCTCCGTTGACCAAAATGAAAAGCAATAATAAAGATCAAAAAGAAATGACCTCTTGCCGGCTGCTTGAGATATTGATTTGGTGATATCGATATCCGGAGATATAGAATAAGGAGGGTGAGGGTAAACAGTGAGGTATCCGGCGGCGTTTTTATATAAATCCCTTTAAACTATCATCCCATGCTGCACGACTTATTCTTTCTTATATCGGGGCTTTTGTTATTGGTGGCAGGAGCAAATTATGTTACCGACGGAGCGGTGGCGGTGGCCAGAAAATTTAATGTTTCAAATCTAATAATAGGTCTTACTGTCGTCGCCATCGGAAGCACGATGCCTGATATAGTGGTCTGCGTAGAATCTGCATTTCAGCATAAGCCGGCTATGGCTGTCGGAGAGGTTATCGGATCCAATATATTTGATCTTTTGCTCGTGGTAGGAATCATGGCTCTCGTCCGGCCAATAAAAGTCAGTGGAATCATGCGGAGTCAGGATCTGCCCATCCTGTTCATCGCCTCGGCAGCATTGTGGGTTGCCGGCGACACAATACTTTTTGATTCGACACATCACAACATCATCAACCGCTCGGCAGGCATAATGCTGATGGTGATTTTTGTTTTCTACCTGTGGTTTATGATAATCTCATCAAAGAGTAATCCGATGGCCGCTGAAGAAATGGACGATGCGGCTGATCCCAACGCCATTCCTCCGACATCATCTTCCGGATCGCAAGGTGGAATTGCCTCGGCCCATACATTAAAGGGAGAACTCAGGGCTATTGAAGGGAAAATGATGATTTTGAGAAGGAGGCAATGGTTTTCATGGATCCAGATCGTGGCTGGATTGGGAGCGTTGGTCATAGGGGGCAACTGGGTAGTAGATGGAGCGAGCGGATTCGCGCTTAAAATCGGCATGAGTCAGGCTATGGTAGCGATAACTGTTGTAGCGATCGGAAATGCGCTGCCGGATCTCGTGACTTCCGTGACTGCCACGGTTAAGGGTGCGAGCGGGCTTGCTTTTGGAAATATAGTAGGATCCTGCATCATCAACGCTTTGCTGAACATAGGCCTGAGTTCTCTCGTGATCCCTCTTGACGGTGATTCCATAGGATTTGTAGATTTCTTCACGCTCGTCGCAGCCTCTGCAATTCTCTGGCTCCTTCCTGCCTTGGGCAGAAGGAAAACGATAGGCCGCATCTTCGGAGTGATGCTATGCCTCCTATATGGAGGATATATGGCTTTTACAATTCTTCGGGGGTAACGTCAATGCGAGGTTTTACCGATAATTAAGCTCTGTATCCCTGCTGTTGATTCGCCAACGCTGCGATGCCGGTTAATGCGGCACGCTTATCACCCGGTCAGAACTATGAGGGAGAGAGAGGTGTTATAATAGCAGGATATGGTGGCGACATACCATCAAAGGCCGCTGAAAAGATTCAAGATGAAAGATTTTCACCTTAACGGCCGATAATATAAACTAATTTTAAGGAGATACTTATGAAAAGAAGCGAACTTAAGGATATTATAGTTGAGAAAGTGAAGGAAGTCATCGAGCATCCCGGATATTGGGGTCCTTATCCCCAGCTCAGCATAATCCCGACAACACTGCTCGTCGGCATAGAGAGTGGTAAAGATGCCGAGCAGGTCATAGCCTACAGCGATTATGCCATAGAGGAGGATGCTGTCGAAGACGGAGATTATTCGGAAGACGCAGCTGATTTTCAGTCGGCATCCGACCCTGATCTGTACCCTGTAGGCACTTTGATTGACTATGCTTCCAGTAAACCGGATTTGAAAAAAATCGAAAAACTTGTTGATAAATATATACCCCAAAGGGAAGAAAACCTCTATGCGGAATAGCCCTTTGAATCTTAAGACCCCGTCCACAAAAAATGTTAAATCCAGGGTCGCAGATGTACCCTGAATTTGGCCTTGCAGCGTGAAGGAGTTTAGCGGGCTAAACGACTGAACCAAAA
>CAYTOR010000149.1:0-5361 GCA_964439505.1 uncultured Sangeribacter sp. | reverse complement strand
TCCCTCGAAAATCCACCGCCCTGAATTTAACATTTTTTGTTAGACGGGGTCTTAAAATTATTCAGGAAGGAATCTTACTTTATCTCTCCTTCCAATTCCTCCACTTTCATGGATCTCGCGGCTATCTTCCCGTCCGGTCCGATGAGCATATAGTGGGGAATCCCTGAAAAGCCGTAGAGGCTGTACGGACGTTTCTGCGCGTCGTAGACGACATTCCATTCGATGCCATGTTTCTTGACGGCGGCAGCCGTGGCTTCCGGTTCATCCCTGACGGCGACGCTTACCACTTCCAGCCCCTTATCCTTATACCTGGAGTAAATCTCCTTGATCTTGGGCATATCCTTGATGCAGTAGGGACACCAGCTTGCCATGAAGTCGACCAACACGTATTTCCCCGGGGTAACATAATCGGAGAATCTGATGTCATTCCCGTCGGCGTCCTTACCTTCGAAATCAGCAAATGGTTGTCCCGGGGCGGTTTTTGCCCTGAGCCGCGCAAAGTCGATATAGCCCTGAGCCCTTTTCATTTTTTTGAATGATTCCGGCGCCTCGTTGAGGAGCGAGTCGACTTTCGTCGGGTCGGCCCATTTCAGCCATTCAACGCCGAAGTAGGGGCCGAAGATATTCTCCTTATTGGCATTGTAATTCTTCTCCGCTATGCGGATGATCTCCGGGAAATCCTCAGCTTCGTCAGCTTTGTCGAGCTCTGCGATAAGATTGCTGAATTGGGAATTAAGATCGGTCCCTTTTGCTACTCTTTCTCCAAGCGACCAGGAGGCCTCTCCGCCTTCAATAACGTAATAGCCCTTAACCCTACCGTCAACTACGAATTGCGCCAGCAGCGGCATCTGCAGAGAGTCCGACTCCGTCAGCGCCAGGGTCGCTACCCCGTTTTCAATATTCGCGGAGCCAAGTACGGTACTGTCGTTGAAACTGATCAGATCGAGTGTCTTTCCGTTGAAATCTTCCGGAAATTCAAGATTGACTGTCGCCTGCTTATGGCTGCATGCGCAAAAGATACCCGCCATGAAGAGCGATACGCCAACGGGCGTCAAGAATCTGTAGAATCGGGAATTTCTCATTTCTTTCTATTTCTTTAGTCAGATTCCAAATCATCTCTATCCCACAAGATGCGAATTTAACAAAAAAAAACGAACCGACACTATTATAACAAAAAAAATGCACAGATTTCTGCAATCTGCGCATTTTTTTATCTTATTATGCTTGGAAAGGAGCTCTATTATTTCAGTTTGTTGAGTTTTTCCTGAGCCTTTTCGCTTGCGTCGCTTACGCCCTTGTTGACTTTCTCTTCAGTCTTTTTCAGGAGAGCGTCTGCCTTGTCCTTTGCGTTCTGAGTAGCCTGGTCCACTTTCTCTTTAGCCTCAGCTTTTACAGCTTCGGTTTTCTTCTTGGCGGCGTCCTTCACTTTGGAAGTAGTCTCCTTGGCAGCGGCCTTAGTTTCCTGTACTGCAGTCTTGGCAGCGTCTTCGGCAACCTCAGCGGCAGCCTCAGCGGCTTCAGCAGCAACTGCGGGAGTGTCGATGGCTGTAGAGTCAACAGCAACTTCGACTACTTCTTCCACGCCGACAACAGAGTCAGTGTTCTCTTCAGATTTGTTGCCACCGCAAGCGGTCATGCCCAGAGCGAGAGCGGCGATGCCACAGAAATAAAAAGTCTTCATCATGATTCAAATATTGAAGTTATAATTTAAGATATCTTTTAGCCGGGTTTGCTATCTAAGTATCTCCGTAGAATTGGAATTTACTTCTTTACAGACTTGTAGAAAGCCTTGGCTTCCTTCATAAGATTGTAGTCGATAGCGGCAGCCTTAGTGTGGGAAACGGGCTGATAGAGCACGCACCATACGTCTTCAGTAGCATCGTAGCTTACTTCAGCAGACTCAGAAGCCTCAGAGAGAGAGTTAGCGTTAGCATAGAGAACGCCGCCTTCCACGTTCTGAATCTTCACGTAGCGCTGTGCGAGATAGCCGTTGAGGTCATACTCGTCGAACATAGCGTCAGTGAAGTAAACGGAAGAACCTTTCAGACCGCCATTTTCGAAGAAGAAGCCATACCAGGGATATGCGTTAGCGGGAAGAGTATACATCAGGTTGCCTTCGTTTTCAGTAAGAAGCACGAGTTCGGAGGGGATGTTGGCTTTCACCTGAGCCTTGGTAGCGCCCCAAGTCTGAATAGTAGCGAAGTTATCGTTGGTAGCGTTTACAGTCACTGAGCAAGAAGCGGTCTGGCCGTTCTTGGTAACGGTAACGGTTGCGCGGCCTTCGTGGTTGGCAGTCAGTTTGCCCTTATTGTCGACGGATACAACGAAATCGTTGCTGGAAGCCCAAGTACCGCCATTCTCAGAAGCCTTGAGTTCTGCCTGCTGGCTGTAGTTGAGGGAAAGAGTGTTCTGGTTGAGTGTGAGTGTCGAATCGTTGTCATCGCCACAGGAAGCGAGCGCCAAAGGAAGGGCGAGCGCCATCATCAATGCAAATTTCTTCATTTCTTGATTGATAGTTTTTGATGAATATTTAGTTGTAATTTTTATTATGCTGTTTTATCGATTGCTTGGTCTTCAGAAAATTCACCCGTTAAATCCCGGCAATCTTTGGGATTTCCCGGAAGAAAGATCCGTTTTCATGCTGTAACCTTATCAACGTTTCTTCACGCAGAATTGTTGAGGTCCGGAAGAAGAAAGCTGTAGTTTATATTTATTCTAAATAACAGTTCTTTTTCCGGACGCAAAATTAGTAAAAATTCCTCGGTAACGCAAAAGCCCGAGGAATTTTTTGATTAATCTCGAAAAGCTCGAGAATCTCGAGGGGGTCGAGAATCTCGTAGGATCGGAAATCTCGTAAATCTCGTCTGAGGATTACTGATGGATGGGGCGGAGGCGATCGTTGACGGTCTTGACGGGATTGAAGGTCTCTGCGGGCACTTCGATGAAGAGGGTGTTCCAGTCCGACATGGCGCCGTTCCAAAGTCCGGGGAGTTCGAGGGCTTTGATGGTCACTCCTTCGCGGCTCTTTTCGGAGATGAAGCCCGTAGCGGGATCGACGAAGTCGGGAAGATTGAATTTCTTGCCTTCGAAGTCTTTTGTGGCTACTACCAGGTCAACGGGATTGAAGTGAGTCGCATTCTTAAGCATTTTCTGTGCCTCCTTATTATGGGGGTCGATCTGCGAGGATTCGAGAATCTGAGGCGACACCGTGCCGTCAGGGTTGTAAGCGAGGAAGGGACCTCCGCCGGGTTCGCCTTCATTCTTTACCATTCCGCAGACGCGCAGCGGACGATTGAACTTGGAGAAGAGATATTCCGCCTCGGCTTCCGGACTCATGCGGTCGGCGTCGTCATGAGTGACGCAAAGGACATTGCGCAGGAAGGTCAGCATCTCCTCGCGGCGTTCTTCGCTCGGCACTCCCTCTTTGAGTTCCTTGCAGTACTGGTCGATTTTCATCTTGGTTCCTACCAGGATTCCACCGATTACCTGCTTGAAGATGACGGTAGATTCCCTGAGTGCGTCGGGTACTACGTTGTCGATATTCTTGATGAAGATGACGTCTGCATCCAGGTCATTGAGATTCTCTATGAGTGCGCCGTGTCCGCCGGGACGGAAGAATAGAGTCTCGTTCTCCCTGTAGGGTTCGCCGGAGGGGAGGGCCGCTACAGTATCGGTGGAGGGTTTCTGAACGCTGAGGGTGATATTCAGTTCGATTCCGTAGTGATGCTCCATAAAGGCTTTGACCTCCTCTATTTTAGCCTCCACCAAGGGGAGATGCTCCTCGCTGACAGTGAAGTGGAGATTGACTTTACCGTTTTTATCGGAGGCGTACTGCGCTCCTTCCGCGATATGCTCTTCGATGGGTGTCCGGGCAGTCCCGGGTACGCGATGGAACATCAGCAGGGCTTTGGGTAGATGACCGTAGCCGAGTCCGGGAACATTGAGGAGGATATCTACGATCTCCTTATATCTCTTTTCCTTGATAAGGGTGTCGATGCTGCGTTCGTGCAGGGTCAGGACCTCCCGGTTCAAGCGATGATAGAATGGGAAAGATTCGATTTCATTGAAAAACTTTTTGATGAAATCATTGTCCGGGGTATTCTTCTTCCCGTTAAGGAAGGAGAAGAGATCCTTAAACATTCTTGATGCGGCTCCGGAAGCGGGGGTCATTTTCATGATTTTGGCTCCGGACGCGCGATATTTCTCCCATATTTCGACGCTCTGGCGGATGAGGTCATCGGACGGCAGAGTGATGCCGTTGCCGACTGTCGCAGGGGCTTCTATCTGAAGATAAGGGAATCCCTCGCTTAGCCGGCGAAGTTGGGATTGCAGTTTTTCTTCGGTGATTCCTCTTTCTTCGAGGGTCTTAAGGTCTTTGTCTGTAAGGTTCATGTCGGGTTGTAAATTTATGTTATTAGAATTTCTACTTAGAGAATGGGCCGCTCAGGGGAAACCTTGATTTCGGAGGCGATCACGACCGAATCATTCGGTTGACGCCTGATTATCGGGTTGACGTTTTGACTCCCGGTTGAGCGTAATATGGAGGAGTTCGAGTTTGCGGGCCGAGAGTATCTGCGATCTTTCGAGGCTATCCAGGAGTTGGCGTTCTGACGCCATATCCCATGTCTCACTTATCCAACGTTTCTGAGGGTGAGAAAGATTAATGGAGGATCGGACCTGACCGTTGCGCAGGAATTCCATCCAGATCTGTTCGGGTTCATACAGAGACACGAATTCCGCAATCGGGCGGATTCCTTCCCCCGAAAAAGCACAGACTGTCAAGCCGTCGGAGCTTGTGAAGTTAAGCGCCTGATCAGGTTGGATGGTAGGAGAGGTGACGGAGAACTCGCCGGAAGTGAGCCGGAAAGAATCGAACTGAGAGCCGGAGAGAGCAGCTACGAGTTCAAACTCCTGATTATCTTTGATGCGGGCTGCTATGCCGGTAGATTTCAGGGGATAAGACCCCATAAAAGAGGAGTGGATATAATAGGGTTCGACCTGTTTGGGATCATCGACCTGTGTAAAATTCTGCAGCCAGAGGTCAATATCCGAACGTAACTGAATGATACGCAGTGAGTCGGCCTTTCGCTGAGCCGAGATGTTGGAAATGGAGTCATGGAGGGATTCGATCCATTTCGCGCGATCCTCCGCCGCTTTATCTCCGGTATATTTCTTGCATCCTGCCACTCCGCTTAGGATTGCAAGAGTCAGGATGGGGATCAGTATGCCCGTTTTTTTCATTATCAGAGGTATTGGATTGAAGGTTTATACTTATATATTCCGGTCCAGTATAAGACCCCGTCCCGCAAAAAATGTTAAATCCAGGGTCGCAGATGTGCCCCGAATTTGGCCTTGCAGCGT
>CAYTOR010000148.1:0-5368 GCA_964439505.1 uncultured Sangeribacter sp. | reverse complement strand
TCAACTATCTCGCCGGCAAGAATATCGACGAAGTCAACAAGATGGCCGAACTCGGTACTAAACTTGCCCACGTCGAAGGCGGAGTCCCCAACATCCGCATCGAACTCGAAAAACTTGATGAATATGTGCTCGGCGCTCTCATCTACTTCTTTGAGAAGGCTTGCGGCATCAGCGGCTATATCCTCGGAGTGAATCCCTTCAATCAGCCCGGCGTAGAGGCATACAAGAAGAATATGTTTGCCCTGCTCGAAAAACCCGGTTATGAAAAAGAGACAGAGGCTATCAAGGCAAAGCTTTGATAGGTAAAAACCTCATTTTAACAATATTTTGAATGAGATGGGCATAAAATTATGCTCATCTCATTTATTTTTCTTATTTTTGTAGTGCGGGAGTCTGATGCTCTTCAAAAGCCACATTTCAAAAGCTATATTTAACTTATCTACTAATAAACTCATGAAGAAATTTTTTACTCTAATCTCAGCGGCGATGCTGACTATATTATCGGTCGGTGCGCAAGAGGCTGAGGAGACAGTCTTCAGTTATGCGTCGCCGGATGCCGCTACGTCCATGATAGGTGCGGGCCGCTATGTCAACAATGACGTGGCTATCCTCATCAATAATCCTATGTATAGAGGCTACGAAGTCGTCGGCATCAGCGTCGACGTCCCGGTCAAGGACGGCTGTTCGGTCGATCCGGTCGGCTACGCCTGGATGACCAGTGAACTCTTTGTCAGCCCTGTCGGATATATCAATGTCCCTGACATCGGCGACCCGGAAGGTGTGCCCGGTGAAATCAAGAATGTCGGAACAGAGGCAAATCCCCGGTATCGTCTGGATATCACTTTCCCGGAGCCTTACGTGATTCCGGCGGAAGGGGTCTATGTCGGATATACCCTGAAGGTTACGTCTCTGGCATCCTGGACTCAGAAGTATCCGATCCTGACAGCTGCATCCTCCAATCCTGAGGGAGGCCTTTTCGTACACTTCGATTATGCCCAGGGAGCGACAACTCCTCCTTTGGCCATCAATAAGTCCTGGCAGGATCTTTCGAAGTCCAATCAGGCCGTCAGCACGATGCGTGTAATCCTTCGCGGCCAGTCGAAGAGTTGCAGCGGGCAGATCGTCCCGGCCGCCAACGCCTACGGCAAAGCCGGCTCGGAGATCGAGATCAGCGCCAACTTCCATAACTATGGCACTGTACCCGTCAATACCGTAGAATATACTTATTCCGCAGAATACGCTGCCGGCCAGGCTCCTGCAGTCTCTCAGAACGTTATCAATTTCCCCACCCCGGTTCAGTCCGGAGAGACAGTGGATCTGAAACTCCCCTTCACTATGCCGGAAGTAAACGGCGACTTCCCCATAACCCTAACGACGACGCTCATTAACGGCGAAAGCAACACTTACGAAGAGCCTGAAGCGACCTTCACCCTCTTCTCCCGTCCCTGGATTCCGAAGAAGCGCGCCCTGATTGAGGATTATACCGGCCTATGGTGTCAGTACTGCCCTGCGGCCTATGTCTGCCTCAAGCAGCTCAGCGACGACCGCGCGGATGATTTCGTAGCCCTCACTTATCACCGCGATGACTCGATGCAGACGATCTCATCAGGCAATCAACCCGATCCGACGGCCGGCGAACCTGCCCTGCAGTTTGATCGCGGCGCCACTTTCCCGACAAGCGAGTATCCTATGGCCAACGCAAAGCTTGACCAAACTATCGATATGCTTGCTCCCGCTGACATCGACGTCAATATTTTCTGGACCGATGCTACCAAAAGCGAACTTCTTGCCGAAGCTAATGTCCATTTCCTTGACGCAGCCGATGAAGACCAATATCGTCTGTCGTTTGCCTTAGTTGAAGATGACATGTCGGATCCCTCCTGGAAGCAGCGCAATGCGTTCCTGGATCCCGCCAACTATCCCGGCGAATGGTATAAGACCAAGTATTGGGATCTCTTTATGGGAAAATCCTTGCAGGTGACCGGTATTGTCTACGACGACGTCACACTTCTCTATCCTGACTGCCACGGCATCCCCGGATCCGTGCCCGCTGTAAACGCTGACCAGACTTTCAAACAATACGCCCGCTTTAAGCTCAGCGATGCAGTCTGCAATTATACCGGCGGCAGTGATGAGGGCAAGAATATCATCAAGGATAAGGATAAACTCCGCGTAGTAGCCCTTATCCATGACGCAGCTACCGGCAAGCCTCTTAACGTCAACACTTCCGGCTATTCCGCTCTTGCCTCAGTAGCGTCCGGCGTTGAAAATCTCCCCGCCGGGTCTGCTTCGGAGGTAATAAACGAAGAATATTATTCACTCGATGGCGTGCGCCTGCAGCAATGTCCTGATAAAGGCGTGGTAATCATCGTAAGACACTACGCCGACGGTACGTTGACTACTGCCAAAAGATTGCAGTAACTGCAAGAATGATGCAGTGAAATGCTAAATATTAAGAATATTTAAGTCTCGGAGAGCAAATTTTATTCCTTATAAATTAGGAATTTGCTCTCCGAGATTGTATCTTTGCAATATCAAATAAAAGACGAAAAATACTACATATAATATGGCAAAGAAAAAATCAGAATCTAAGGCGGCCGTGGGCCGTATCAGTGATATGGAAGAGAAGCGCAAGGCGCTCAGCGTGACCATGGCTCATCTCGAGAAGGATTTCGGATCGGGCGCCATAATGCGTTTAGGCGACGACAAGGTGCAGGATATCGAGGCTATCTCAACCGGCTCGATCGGTCTGGACAATGCGCTCGGTATCGGTGGACTTCCGCGCGGACGTATAACCGAGATCTACGGTCCCGAATCTTCCGGTAAGACGACGTTGGCTATCCATGTCATCGCCGAAGCCCAGAAGCAGGGCGGCATCTGCGCCATCATCGACGCCGAGCATGCTTTCGACCGCTTCTATGCCGAGAAACTCGGTGTGGACGTCAATAACCTCTGGATCGCTCAGCCCGACAACGGTGAGCAGGCCTTGGATATCGCCGAGCAGCTTATCAACTCCGGTGCGATCGACGTGCTGGTGATCGACTCCGTTGCAGCTTTGACTCCGAAGGCGGAGATCGAAGGTGAGATGGGAGAGAAGAGCGTAGGTCTGCATGCGCGCCTGATGAGCCAGGCTATGCGCAAACTGACCAGTACGATTTCCCGTACGCGTACTTGCTGTATCTTCATCAATCAGCTCCGCGAAAAGATCGGCGTGATGTTCGGCAATCCGGAGACTACTACCGGCGGTAACGCACTGAAATTCTACGCCTCCGTGCGCCTCGACATCCGTCCGAGTTCCTTTATCAAGGACGGCGACACTTCGATCGGCCGGCTTGTGAAGGTAAAAGTCGTGAAGAATAAAGTTGCTCCTCCGTTTAAGAAAGCGGAATTCGACATCATGTTCGGAGAGGGTATCTCCCGCTCCGGCGAGGTACTCGACATGGCGGTGGCGTTGAATATCGTCAAGAAGTCCGGCGCATGGTTCAGTTATAACGGTGCGAAATTGGGTCAGGGCCGCGATGCAGTAAAGCGTGTGATTCAGGATAATCCCGAACTGATGGAAGAACTGTCAGGGCTTGTACGCGCCAAATTGGCTGAAGAAGCCGGTGCCAAGGGTCGTCCGCAGAATCCTTTCCTTCCCGGCCAGGACACGGTCCGCAGTGAGCGGGATTCCGAACCCGAGGTAATGGAGGAAGACGACAGCTTCATCAGCAACTCCGACAGCGACACTCCCGACCTCTTCTCCGACGATTTCGACGTCGACATCGAAGAGTAATCCCTGAGAGTCCGAGGTCCTTACAGGCGTGACGATCCGAACTAAGCTGACTTTTCGATGGCATTTCTGATTGCTAATTTTGTAAACAAAAAGGCAATCCCCCGGAAGCGTAACGATAAAGTAACAAAATAACAGAAGGCCCCTGCAAATGCAGAGGCCTTCTGTTATTTTATTGCAAGGGTCAGAAGAGGGGGAAGAATTTGTTGGGGTTGAGGAATTTACGTTCGAATTCCTGATCGTTCATGCAGAGAATTACGATGCCTTGGACGAAAGTGATCAACGCCCAACCTCCCGCTATCCAGAAGGTCAATATGAAGATTACGATCGACAGTATT
Source organism: uncultured Sangeribacter sp. (assembly GCA_964439505.1). Classification (GTDB taxonomy): domain Bacteria; phylum Bacteroidota; class Bacteroidia; order Bacteroidales; family Muribaculaceae; genus Lepagella. Next base: position 1,258 of record CAYTOR010000148.1, on the reverse strand, counting down.
CCGGCTCCGGTCTTTCCGATATAGAAGTACTGGATGCCTAAGTATCCGAGAAGAAGGGCGAGGATGCCGGTCGTCACGCGCGACTTATCCTGATAGACAGGACGGAAGGGAGCTTGGCCGAATGGTTGCTGAGGTCCGTAAGGCTGTCCGGGACCGAAAGATCCCTGCCGGCCGTAGGGAGACTGCTGACCGTTGCCCTGACCGTAGGGTTGGCCGTGGCCGGGGCCGTATGGTTGCTGGCTCCCATACCGGGCCTGAGCGCTTTGAGGCTGACCATATTGGGGTTGATCATACTGGGGTTGACCATATTGGGGGCCGTTCGGCTGGAAGAGATCGGCGAGAGCCGCGACATTGGCGGCCGGCTCCCAGTTAGTCATCCCTTCGGTCCAGACCATTGACTGGGGAGTGAGATTGTAACTGCGAAGTTGCTCCTTCTGTAGAGGTCCGACCTGTTGACCATTATCGATGATATACCACATAACGTTAGAAATAATAATGGGGGACATGACGCGCTATGTCCGGTAGAGGATATGTTTAATATCCGGTAGGGGATATATATAATAAACGGGGTGTTACCCCGCTTATTATTTGTCGCGTTATTTGTCGCGCATGAAGATCTGGATCGGGGTTCCGTGGAAGTCCCATTTCTCGCGGATCTTATTCTCCAGGAAGCGTCGGTAAGGTTCCTTTACCCATTGCGGCAGATTGCAGAAGAAGACGAACGTCGGGATATAGGAATCCTTAAGCATCGTGACGTACTTGATCTTTACAAACTTACCCTTGTTGCTCGGCGGAGGTGTGATCGCGATCTGCTCCAGCATGTAAGTGTTAAGCTGGGAGGTCGGAATGATTCGCTTCCGGTTTTCATAGACCTGCGTAGCTGTCTCCAGCACCTTATATATCCTTTCCTTTGTCAAGGCGGAAGTAAAGAGAATCGGGAAATCCGTAAACGGTGCGAAGCGGTCGCGGATAGCCGCTTCATAACGCTTCTGAGTCTCCAGCGAGCGGTTCTCCACCAGATCCCATTTATTTACGCAGACGACGAGGCCCTTCTTATTACGCTGGATGAGCGAGAAAATATTGGCATCCTGCGATTCGATGCCGCGCGTGGCGTCGATCATCAGTATGCAGACGTCGGAGGCCTCGATGGCGCGGATCGAGCGGATGACACTGTAATACTCGATGTCCTCGTTGACCTTGTTTTTCTTGCGGATGCCGGCGGTGTCGACCAGATAGAAGTCGAAGCCGAACTTGTTGT
>CAYTOR010000147.1:0-5374 GCA_964439505.1 uncultured Sangeribacter sp. | reverse complement strand
GCCGGTCCTTTTTTTGCAAACCCATCCTCAGACACACTTTTTGAAACAGTATCAAATCTTATAAATATTATGAAAAGGACAATCACAAAAGCCCAGATCAAGCAGGCCGTGGAGGAAGCTTACGCGGAATGTAAGGATATCAAAGGAGGCGTCAATGCCCACTATATTCCATATCTGGCCAACGTCAATCCCGATCTCTTCGGTATCAGTCTGACCCTTCTTGACGGTACCGAAATCAATGTCGGCGACACGAGTTATAAGTTCGGCGTTGAATCTGTCTCCAAAGTTCTTACCGCAATCCTGATCCTCAAGCAATATGGTGCTGAAGCTGTCTTGAAGCAGATTGGTGCGGACGCTACCGGTCTTCCTTTCAATTCTATCTTTGCTATCCTTCTTGAAAATGATCACCCCAGCACTCCGTTGGTAAATGCAGGTGCTATCACAGCTTGTTCGATGGTCAAACCTCAAGGTGATTCCTGGGGAAAATGGGAAGCAATCATCAATAACTTCGAAGCTCTTTGCGGCTCTCGCTCTGAAGTTATCGACGAACTCTACAAATCTGAATCCGACACTAACTTCCAGAACCGTTCGATAGCCTGGTTGCTTAAAGATTACAATCGTATCTACGACGATGTGCCGATGAGCCTTGATCTTTATACCCGTCAGTGTTCTATCGGCATCACTTCCTCTCAACTTGCGAACTGCGCGGCTACGATTGCCAACAAGGGTGTAAATCCTGTTACTAAGGCTGAGGTATTCGCACCTGAACTCGCACCGAAAATCACTACCCTCATCTCCAGTGTAGGCTTCTATCAGCATACCGGTGACTGGATGTATACGAGTGGCATACCGGCCAAGACAGGTGTCGGTGGCGGCGTAATGGGCGTAATGCCCGGTCTCTTCGGTGTAGCGGCCTTTGCACCCCCCTTGGATGATGCAGGTAACTCCGTCAAGGCTCAGGCCGCAATCAAGGCTATCATGAATAAACTTGATCTCGGAGTATTCAACGGAGATATAGTCACTATCAAAGACTAACTCCCCCTCTATCGCCGCAAGGATCTTCCGGCGTTTTCCCGAAAAACTCCGACGATTTTCGGAGAAAGCGGACCGTCGGAGATCTGCAAGCGGCATAATTTAGAGTCCATTATAAACCATGGGCTAAACTAATCCTTATTCTGACTATTAAAAACACAAATCATTATGCAAATCAAGACAGGAAAAGGCACCATCTCCATGATGGTAGTCCTTGCAATATGGTCGCTGTCACTTGCAGTCGATCTTCCGGGTCTGGCGGTCACCCCTATCGAGGGTTCGCTGAGAAGTATCTTCCCGGACGTCACTGACTTTAAGATCCAGTTGCTGACAGTCCTCCCGAATGTAATCATCATCCCGTTCGTACTCCTTTCGGGTAAACTTTCCGAAACCAAACATAAGATCCTTGTCATCCTCCTCGGTACTATCTTATATATAATAGCCGGTGCGTTGTCAATCTTCTCCAGTTCGCTGACAGCCCTGATTTGGCTCAGTTGTCTGCTTGGCGCAGGTTGTGGTCTTATCCTTCCGTTCTCTACCGGTCTTATCGCCGATGTCTTCACGGGTAAGTATCGTACCAAACAGATGGGTATCATCTCAGCTATCGGTAACATCGCCCTCGTCGGCGCTACTTTCGTAGTCGGTTTCCTTGCCGCCAAGAGCTGGCACCTCCCCTTCCTTGTTTACCTCATTCCGCTCGTATCCCTCGTCCTTATCCCCTTCTTGAAGAAGATACCTAAGAGCGATTTTGAAGCTACTCCCAATGCATCTTCCGACAGCTCTTCTTCCAAGAGCAATGACGCTGCAGCCGCTAAAATAACTTCTACTGCTGTAACCATTCCGGCAGCTGACGCCGACGGTTTCTCTACAGCCGGCCAGAAGGTATCAGGAGGGTTCTATATCGGGCGTACGATCTGGTTGCTTCTCGCTTACTTCTTCTTCGTATTCGCAACTTCAGTACCGGCTTACTATCTGCCGAACCTGATGCCTCAGTATCACATGACTACTGAAGAAGTATCTACAGTAACCTCTATCTTCTATCTGGCAATGTTCGTAATCGGTCTTTTCGTGACCGGAACAATGAAGATCTTCAAGCGTACTACCTTCGTCCTCGCGACGGCTCTCATCTTGGGTGGATTCGTTCTGTTTGTCTTCACTAAGGAACTCTGGATCTACATCGTAGCATCCGCTCTCGTAGGTCTTGGTAACGGTCTCGCTCAGCCTATCTTCTATACCAAAGCTACAGAACTTGTCACCTCGGAAAACAAGTCAACTCTTGCGTTAGCATATCTTCAGGTTGCAAACTACGTTGCTATTTCCCTCGTTCCGGTACTGATCGGTTTCTTTGAGGATATCTTCAGCAACCATACAAATCTCTTCCCCTTCATTATCATGAGTGTATTTGTTGCTATCGTACTGATTGTCTCCGTAATCAGAAGCAATCACTTCGTATTCGGTATCCACAAACAATACTATGAATAAAAAATATAAATCCGGCCGACCATGCCGGTCGGATTTATTTTATATTTAAATCAATTGAATATTAACTATAAATTTATTATGGAAAACGCAGCAAAACCGAAAATTCTAATTATCTACACCGGTGGCACAATCGGTATGGTCGAAACTCCCGATGGCCTTCAGCCTTTCGACTTCTCTCACCTGATGGACAATGTCCCCAAGATCGGTAAGCTCGGATATGATATCCAGAGCGTTCAGTTCAAGGAACCGATCGACTCTTCCAATATGAATCCTCAGTATTGGGGTCAGATCGTGAAGGACATAGCTGACCGCTATGATGAATTCGATGGATTCGTAGTACTTCATGGTACTGATACTATGGCTTATACAGCCTCTGCCCTCTCCTTCATGCTTCGCGATCTTCGTAAGCCTGTGGTCATCACCGGTTCGCAACTGCCTATCGGTGCTGTGCGTGAGGATGGTACGGAAAACCTTATCTCAGCAGTAGAAGTAGCGGCCGCTAAGGACGAAAACGGTGATCCTATGATTCAGGAGGTAGTGATTTCATTCCAGGATTATATCATCCGTGGTTGTCGCGCCACTAAGTTCACCTCAACCGGATTTGATGCTTTCAAGAGCTTCAACTATCCCGTTCTCGGTCAGATAGACCTGCATATTACTTATGCCGAACCTTATCTGATGCGCCATGACACTAAGCTTCCCTTGAATCCCTTCTATGCGATGGATCCGAATCTGCTCGTGCTTTGGCTCTACCCGGGAATCACGGAAGATGTAGTGAAAGCCCAGCTTGCTACTCCCGGTATCAAGGCCGTTGTGCTCCGCACATTCGGTGCCGGTAACGCACCTACGGAGCAGTGGTTCCTCGATGCCATCTCCGAAGCCGTAAGCAAAGGTCTGATCGTCTACAACGTCACTCAGTGTCTGAACGGCGGTGACGAACAGAAGCGTTACTATACCGGCGACATGCTTTCACGCGCAGGTGTAATCTCCGGCTACGACATCACAGCCGAAGCAGCTATCACCAAGCTGATGTATCTGATCGGCAGTGGCTTCACCTCCGACGAGATCAAACAATACCTCCAGGTATCCATGGTCGGCGAACTGAACGACTAAGCTTATAAAAATCAGCAAAAAACGGGTCCTCCCATCGGAGGACCCGTTTTTTTGTCTTCGCCCCCTCCCCCTCCTGTAGGCACGCGATTCATCGCGTCCACAGAGAAAGAGACTTTATCCTCCCAACAAGTAGGGGCGCAATACATTGCGCCCACAGAGAAATTGAATTCCTAAGTGTAAGTATTTCATTTGAGTGTGATTAGCGAAGGAATTCGATTTCGGAGATAGCGAGTTCGTCGTATTTGTCGCCGGGGATAAGGTCGGAGGTTGGGAATTCGAGAACGAGGCGATCGTAATAGTCGGTGGTGCGGGCAAGGTCGAATTCTTCCGAACCGTTGACATCGTAGGTGTCTCCCGAATAGAGTTCTCCTATATAATCGTTGCCGTTGTAGGCGTAGACGTTGATGAATCCGACGCGACCATGATCTCCGAATGTGCGGTTAGTCTTCTGATAACCGTTTCTTATCCTGATCTTCCTTACCTTTGAGCCGTCAAGTTTGAAGGTAAGTTTTAGAGGCACGTAACCCGGGGTTGGAATGACGAAGGCCGTGGACTTGTCTCCATCCGTAAGGTTGGTCGGAGAGTATGTACAGTTCCCTTGGCGATCCAGATGGCGATAGTTGGCCGTCGCACTGAGGACCTTTACCTTCCCGCTTTTCCCGGAAGAAGCTGATACTTCCTGACCTTTCTTTTTTGAAAGAGGTTTGGTGGTAGAGCGCGAGTCAACCATCATTTCCGTTTTGGAATGACGCTTACTCTTCTTTTTCTCCTTGTTCTTATTCAAGTCGCAGGACGGCAATAGCAGGAGTCCTAATGCGAGACCTAATATTCCGGAGATTTTAGCCGCTCCTCTCATATAGTTGTCTTTCAAAAATTAGATTACGATGTAAGTAAGTCAATAATTATAGTTATTCTACGTGGGCGCAATGTATTGCGCCCCTACCTGACGCTTTCGTAATTCTTCGTGGACGCGATTAATCGTGTCCTACCTGTGCTTCCGGTGATCCGGCATTGGCGCAATTCATTGCGCCAATGCCGGATCATCGATTATTAATTCTTGCGCTTATAAGTATAGATTTCGTGGTCCTCTTCATCCTGCAGACGAAGTTCATCTTCGGTCACGGAAAGGATTTTACCACCGTCAACGTAGTCCCCCTTCTTGAGCTCCGACTTGAATTCTTTCTCAAATTCACGTTTGTCGGATGCATCCATAAGGTTAGTGAGGGAGAAACTGATGCTGTTTTTGTCGATCTCACCCAACAGTCGGTCGTTGGAGGCTGACCAAGTGCCGGAATAAGATACCTTACCCATATCGATGTAGATAGGAGAAGTTACGACTATCTTAATACTTGCCTTAAAGGTATTCTCTCCGTTCTCTACGTATGAGTAGTTGATAGTCTCGGTCATCTTCATTGACATCCCGTCCTCGTTCTCATACTTTACACATTCCCATTTCCCGGCTACCTGTTTTTCGAGTTCCGAATCAGAACCGCAGGACGTCAAGATGATCATTATCATCAAGACCGCCAAAGCTGCCAATCCATTCTTAAATTTCATACTATTTTCTTTTAGGTTAGTAATTTTTACAAATATATGAATATTCTCTGATCATTCTTCTCGAATTGACTTATATTTTTAAATTTTAAGATTATTTAACTAATAAACTACATACGTTCCCTAATATCAGAAGTTTTAGACCCCATCCCACAAAAAATGTTAAATCCAGGGTCGCAGATGTGCCCCGAAT
>CAYTOR010000146.1:0-5489 GCA_964439505.1 uncultured Sangeribacter sp. | reverse complement strand
TCGGGTAAGATTCTCTCCGGTGGTGTTGACGCCAACGCTCTCCAGCGTCCGAAGCGTTTCTTCGGAGCAGCCCGCAACATCGAAGGCGGTGGCAGTCTGACCATTATCGCCACTGCCCTCACGGAGACATCCTCCAAGATGGACGAAGTGATCTTCGAAGAATTCAAGGGCACCGGCAACATGGAGCTCCAGCTCGACCGCAAGCTCAGCAATAAGCGTATCTTCCCTGCCGTCGACATCATCGCCTCCTCAACCCGCCGCGACGACCTGCTCCAGAGCCAGGAGATGCTCAACCGCATGTGGATCCTGCGCAACTACCTCGCCGACATGAACTCCCTCGAAGCCATGGAATTCATGAAAAAGCGCATGGAGATGACCCGTACCAACGAAGAACTTCTCGTCACCATGGACAAATAATTTCACCGTATGAAATACCCGATAGGCATACAATCTTTTCCCAAGATGATAGAGGAAGGGTTCACTTATGTCGACAAAACCCGCTATATCGTATCTCTGATTAATAATCCGGGGTCTTACTTCCTGAGTCGTCCGCGCCGTTTCGGGAAAAGTCTGTTGCTATCAACTCTCCATGCGTATTTCGACGGTAGAAAAGACCTTTTTAAAGGATTGGATCTGGATACGCAAAACGTAGACTGGACTCCCTCTCCCGTAATTCACTTTGACCTTAACAGCGAAAACTTCAAAAAGGAGGACGGTCTGGAGAATCTGTTGGAAAGTCTTCTTTCTGAGTATGAAAGGCATTATAATCTGACGGTGACGGATAAAACTCCCGCGCGCCGATTCGCAACCCTTATCAAAAGAGTTTATGAGAAAACGGGCCGAAAAGTCGTGGTTTTAGTTGACGAATATGACAAGCCCCTGCTTGGGATTGAAGACGACAAAGACCTATTTGAAAAAAACCAGGCGACATTGAAAGGATTCTTCGGGAATCTCAAATCAATGGACGCTTATATTCGGTTCGCTTTTCTGACCGGTGTCGCAAGATTCAACAAGGTAAGCATCTTCTCCGACCTTAATAATATCAACGATATTTCGCTGTCGAATGATTATGCCGATATCTGCGGTTGGACAGAAGACGAACTCAAAAATTCCTTCGGTGACGGCATCAAACGATTAGCCGAAAAACGCAAAGAAGATTTTGAGGTGGTATTGGATTCTCTTCGCGACTATTATGATGGCTATATGTTTGCGGAGGAAGGCCATCGGCTCTATAACCCTTTCAGCGTAATTCTGGCTCTCAGGAATCAAAAAATTGAGCCTTATTGGTTTGAGACCGGCACTCCAACTTTCTTGATTAAAAGAGTTAAGAGCAGCGGGATTGAACTATCTACCCTTGACCGACAATATTGTCGTATTGAGGAAATGCGCTCAATTGGATTTGAAAATATCAATCCCGTAGCTTTGATGTTCCAGACCGGTTATCTGACCATCGAATCTTACGACGAAAAGCGCGAACGGTATACTCTCACATTCCCCAACAAAGAGGTCAAACTCGGTTTCGCAAGAAGTCTGTATCCGATCTATGTTTCTCAATCCGCAGTTCCAAACAGCCCTTTCAGTATCTGGAAATTTCAAGATGATCTTTATGAAGGGAATCCCCAATCGTTTATGAAACGATTGCAGACCCTTCTTAAAGATATGCCATACGAAGACAATAACGAAAGCAGCTACCGAAATATAGTCTGGCTTTTGACTACGCTTTCGAATTCACCATCCATAGCGGAACGTCATAGTCTTAAGGGACGTTCAGATCTGGAGGTAACGACAGCAGATTACGTCTATATCTTCGAGTTCAAATACAATGGAAGTAGCGAAGAAGCCCTCAATCAAATCCAAATCCGGGATTATGCCGGACGCTATGCATTGGACTCACGCACCCTATATCTCATCGGTGCGAATTTCTCCGACCGAGGTTCATCACGCGGATTGACAGATTGGCAAATAGTTAAGGTATAGAAAAGATGCGTTGAGGCTCCAGTCGCTGTTTCATAAATACCAAGGGTTAGGGATTATTTCCGGAATTTTCGGAAATAATCCCTATCTTTTTCCGAAAATTCCGGAAATAATTTTTTTGTGGAAAGACCTCCCTCGATGACAACCCTGTTTTTCTGAACCGTAATTAGGAGAAGTGAATAAGGATAAATGATGAACAAAGCAGACGGGAGGAAAATTTATTTTATTTTAATTTTTTGTAAAAATACTTGCAAATATAAAAAATTTATATTTCCTTTGCAAGTGTAAACGTTTACTACCATTTATTTCCTATCATTTACATCTAATAATGATATTTAATAAACAGTGAGAATTAAATAATTTATTAACCAAATCCTATTGCGTATGAAACCTAATGTTTCTTTCGTAGGATTGGAGATCTCCGCGTTGATGACCCTAATACGCAGATGTCAACAAAATGAGCCAAATCATATTAGAAAATTACTGATGATAGTTATGACTCTATGGGTGGGGATAAATGTCTTTGCTCAGCCAAAGCAGTATAACGGAAGGGGATTGTATGATCTTAAGGGTAACGTAGAATCCGTTAAATATACAAATCAAGCTCCGCTTGGATGGAAGAATGTCAGTTTTACTCCCGAAGGGCTGATTTCAGACTCCTATTTGACGTTCGATGAAAAAGGATATGCAATCGGAAAAGACATGAATGGATTGGGCAAGTATGAAATAATAAATATCTCATACACTAAAACCGACCGACCCTCTGAAATTACTATCGAGAGCAACATGCCGGGTTTTAAATCCTGTAGTGTTCACTTTGAATACGATGGCCACAATCTCAGCTGCATGACTGTTACTTATCCCGGGAAGGCAGACAAAACAATCGAATATACTTATTCTAATCTGCAGAAAGACAATCTGGGCAATTGGATTAGCCGCGAAGTTCGTGAAAAAACAATTGAAACTTCTAAATCCAAGATCAAGGAGAAGGAAAAGACATATACCGAAAGAAGAGAGATCAAGTATTATTAAGATTAATGGGAGAGCCTACACATGATTCTTCCAAAAAATCAGATGATACAACTCCAAAGATAGATGTATCCCTGAGCGCGTGTGAAAGATTTCCCCATGCTCTAACAGGAAACAACTCTATTCTACATTTAAGATTCTCTCTTTTACAACCTCTAAATCCGGTAACTATGAATTTAAAAAAGAAAATATCCTTTTTTCTACCCATTGGACTAATGAGACTCACCATTTGTCTGATATTTGCCTGCGTAATATTTTACGTTAGAGCCGAAAAATCTGAAACTGCATCGGAACTATATTTCTATAAAGGAGGGTTAGTAGCCGGTGTCAACGGACCGGTAAAAGAAGTATCCGTCAACGGGTCGCTGCTCCAAAAACAAATCGGCAAAACCAAGTTCTTAAAGAACGGCAAATTGAAAAATCGTTTGATGTCGTATGATAAAGAAGGTAAGCCTATAGGGTTCGGGATGAATAATGGGAACACTTATATCTATACCAATATCTCATATTCTCCTGATGGCAGAATATCCAGCGCTCAGAGCCGTTGCAAACTAAAAGATAAGGAGGCAGAGACCACCCTTACATATACTCTGACCTATAACGGTAAGGACCTGTCAGAGACCCAATGTCTCGCGGTGGTTTCAGACGGGAGCGAACCTGAAACGCTGACCGTTAACTCATATAGTGACTATAAATACGATTCCCATGGGAACTGGATTTCACGCAATGTGAAAAAACGGATCACCAACTCAGCCGCCGACCCAAAGAGTCAAGAAGAAGAATATACAGAAACCCGACAAATAAAATACTACGAGAAGTAGCATATATCGCTACCCTCAATTAAACATAATTAACGGCCCACAATCTGAGAATAGATTTGGGCCGTTAACTTTATTTCCAAAGGCTTGAAGAAAGGTTTCTTTTTAAGATTATAGTCCTTTCGCTCTAAGATTAATGGGTGCGGATGAAGCGGAAGATAGAGTCGTAGGCGGCTTCGCGGTGAGGCGAGGGGGAAAGGATGAGGTCGTGGAGTCCGGAGTCGATTTCGCAGACCACGCGATCATGGCCTAATTGGCGTCCGCGCTCACGAATTGAGGGAGGATCAAGGACGGCATCACCGGTCATAAACTCGGGGGTGAAGTTGCAACCGTCAATCTTCCGACTGCTGGTCATCACCAACAACGGGACCGTAATATGTTCTTTTTTGCGCATCAGATCCTTCTGCGCACCTTCGATCGCTCCGACCCAAGAGAACTTCACCGGTGGAGAATAGATCATCTTCCAATCGGTATTATAGACCCATTCGCCATCATACTCCTTTAATAAAGAGTAGGCGTAGCCATCGCAATCACCTTGATTGACATGAGCATTGGGAAAGATCTTTCCTAACCCCTGAATCACGGGAGCCGCAACGTTGCGCATGAAGGCATTGAAATTCCATGCGAGGAACGGGGAATCCGTCACTACTCTGTTGACTCCAACTCTCGCCCCGCGGCAAGCGGCAAAATAGCAGACAGTCAGTCCGCCGGTAGAGTGACCCCCGAGAGTTATGTCGGTAATACCGTCACGTCGCATCTGGACGAGAGCCGAATCGATATCCGCGAAATATTCCTTCTGGTCGCGTACATTGAAAGGATATTGCCATGGAAGACGCGAACGGCCGTAGCGACGAAGATCGACGGCATAGAAATGATAACCGGAATCGACAAATTCCTTCCCCATCTCCGATTGGAAGAAATAGTCGTTAAAACCATGGATATACAGAAATCCCTTGCGCGAGGATTTCGGGCCTTTGAGACGTATGATTGTTGAGCGCACCGGGCCGTCGAAGGCCTCGCCTTGATTGACGAACCTCGATTCATATCCTTCGAGCACGTCTTTACCCCAACCCCAATCGTCAGGCATCATCTTTTCTCCCTTATATTTATCACGCCAACCATCCCAATTCTCGTAAAATCTACCGGAAGTGTTATTGCCCGCAGAAGGAGAGTCGGCGAAAAGCATAGTCCCGCCAAACAGCAGCGCGATAGACGCCCACCCGAATAATTTATTAATTTTCATAATTCCTATACAAGTAGTATGAGTGAAATCAGTGTTAACAATTTTCTAAAGAAGAGATATCCTATAGAAAATTGGGCATAAAAGTTAAAATAACGATTAACTTCTATTAATGAAATTTTAACATCGGAGCCCCCCTCAAAGTTGAAAAAACCGCAAAAAACCGCAAAAGCAAAATAAATTGAAAAATTTTAAAGTTAAAATTTGGTAGTTTGGAAAAAACTTCGTAACTTTGCATCGCTTTAGGAAAGGAACGCCAACGGGCAATCCCGAACTGCAGCAAAAATGGTGAATGTAGCTCAGTTGGTTAGAGCGACGGATTGTGGTTCCGTAGGTCGTGGGTTCGAGACCCATCTTTCACCCTCCCCTTAACCAACTCCCAACTCCTGATCCTCGTTAGTCTTCGGACTGACGAGGATCACCTTTTT
>CAYTOR010000145.1:0-5498 GCA_964439505.1 uncultured Sangeribacter sp. | reverse complement strand
GGAGGTTTTCTTCAAACAAATCGATAATTTTGCAGTTGCCAGTTGAGAGTAGGACAACCAGACAGAGCGCATCGCCAATAAGATTAACGTTGTGATTCGCGATATTTTTAGTATATTTGCACTATCGTTCACAACCCCGGCTTTTATTTAATACTTAATCACAATGTTGTGATTCGCGATATTTTTAGTATATTTGCACTATCGTTCACAACGTATGTTAAGGAAATGTCTTTACTTGGACTGTTGTGATTCGCGATATTTTTAGTATATTTGCACTATCGTTCACAACTGAATTTGAATATTACAGTGATATTCAATGGATTACAGTAAACGATAGAAATGAAAAATGAGAAGTCAACTGACTTCTCATTTTTCATTTCTATCTGATTTCTGATTTCTATGCTCTTACCATATCTCTAATTGAATAGCTTCAACCATCGGTGCTGCTTTCTTTTGGCCTTCAAAAATTCTAATGGAACTAAATTGCTTGTCGGTTAAATTAATTATGCAGACCTTCCCTTCATCCGGTATGAAACTCACAACCCTATTTATATGGACGTCCATATTTTCTCTACTTGGACAATGGCGAACATAGATGGAATATTGAAACATGGTAAAGCCATCTACGAGAAGTCTTTTCCGAAAATCAGCATATTTCTTTCGTTGAACTGCTGTCTCAGTTGGCAGATCGAAAAACACGAGTATCCACATTATCTGATAGGCATTAAATCTACTGGTCGATGGTTTCATTTAATTTCGGGGTATGAAATTTTCCGTAATTCTCCTGTATAACACCGAGCTAAAGAGGCTGCAGTAATTTCTGCGGCAACCATAAGAGGACGCTTAACCCTACCTATCGTCACATCCAAAACTGGAATTTCAAGAAGCCGACGCTTAAGTTCTGTTGTAAGACCTTCCGATATATCATAACTCTCACTCAGATGCCAAACCAGGTTATCGACGTAAGGACGGTAAGGCTCCATTATGTCGTCGGCAAGACAGTAAGCATTATATTTATTGTGATGGAAAATCCCGACATGCGGTATGAGTCCGGCCCCAACAAGAGCCCTCGCTATTATAGCCCGCAAAATTGCATATCCGTAATTCAATAGCGAATTGAGCTCATTTTCCTCATCGCCACGCATGAAATCCGGATTCTTGGGAAAGAGATTTTTCCAATAGAACACTGCCGCTCTGGCCTCGATATTATCCGGATCGCCACTTTTTACTATCTTGGCCATTTCCTTCATACAAGACGAATCTTTGGGATTGCAGTCTTTTAGAATCGCGCCCTGATTCTGGATCTTATAGATTACGGTTTGTTGCCATAGCTGCTTCTTCAGTGGTTGAGAGGCTCTAAGTTGGGCTGCCGTCCGCTCGGTTAGCAATGTATTGCCTGCTAATGGTAGCATAATGGCGGAGGGGAGATGCTTGGAATCACATACCACTACCGACACGTTATTTTCCATCAATGCCGCAAGTAATGCTGAGGTGAGCGTCACTGCGTGACTTTCGATCACAATCAGACCGATATCCTCAATCGGACGAGTCACCACTCCCTTATTTGAACGGGTATCGATAACTAACTGCTGATTTTTAACAGCAAGATAGACCGGAGTAGAGAAAAGAAGGGTCTGCTTAATCATAGCGGATATTGATGCGGCCGAGATTATCAACTTGGACTCTCTTAAGATTATTCGCTAACAAAGCCTTATAGGATTGTATCCGCTCATATAATCCTGCCGATAGATATGACTTCTCTTTAATAGATGTAGTATCGGTATGGAGACGGAACTCATAATAGTTATCCGAGACGCCTGTCACTCTATATAGATGCGAAAGTAAAAGAGCCTTATTATCGGAAGCCTTAGCATCAGAGATCTCCTCAACCGTCAGCCCTATCAGATACGTTTCATTCATTCGGAGGCTGCGCAGGAATTTCCATTGCGGCTGGGGTAAGGTCTGAGCTAAATCTTCCTTGAGATTTTCATCATCTAAATCTATCATTTGATCCCACGCATCCGCGGGGTTGCGGATAATAATCTCTAAACCGGCCTTTTTACGTTTTACCGCGGTCCAGAATGTAACGACCATTGTCTGAATCTTTCCGTTTTCATCCTCATATATCGCTACATGGTCATTGCTACCGGCAGCCGCATAACCTAATGCTTTCCCGGATTCATCACGACGGGGAACTATCATGGACGATTCATTCAGACCGGTCGCGCATCTTACGGTCCTGATAGGCGCCTGATACTCATTAAACCGTAATGGTTGCTCGCTTAGACTTGCTTGGAATTTCTTTTGATCAGGGCCAGTTTCAGCATATCGTTCTGCAACCAAAGTTCTTATTCCTCCATCAATAATAGAATCTATATCCTTCGGACCTATATCACCTATTTTCCGTCGCACTACAAAGACCGGCTTATAACATTTAGCAGACTTGATCGTAATCTGCTCCCGGTCTTTCTTTAAGATCAAAGGTCTTTTCTTGAGGGATGCTATTGCACCTTGCAGATCCCCTCCGAACTCTTCTAAACGCGCATTTACAAGTTGTCGCACCTCATGATTCATTATCAAGTCCGGAGCCTTAAAACAGTCCTTCAGTTTCTTTTCCCCATCTGGCATCAGAATTTTTCCATAGATCGTCTCTTTATGCAGGGAACCTCTGGGTACAATCAGCCCTTGCTGTACTACTTTATTTTTGCCACCCTTCCTTATTTTACGTTTCGCAGGTGTGGTTAACTTTTTACCGCTTTTATGAGAAACGGCTATTTCGGATACCGCTTTTGTAACATCTTCCATAGAGAAGTGTGGCCGAGTCTCAGCCCATTGGACCAGTCTTCTTTCCCGCTTTAAATCATTTCCGGAACTCAAAATTTCTTGCCCGAGAATATCATTCTCATTCGCCGATAGCGTATTGAGGCGCTGGATATAACCCTGTCGAGTCAACGCGATAGTGAGGGCATCAATGGCATGATGACGATGATCAAGTCGCTTCGTCCAATCTATTATCTGTTCGCGTTCGTGGAGTTGGCCTTCATGCTCATAAGTCGTTGTCTCAGTCATTCCACCTTTACGATAGCGCACAAGATTCAAATGATGCAATATAGTATCGTAGCCCCACGCATGGCGGAAGAAATCTGTAACGGATCCCGATGACGCGTGGATATCTCTGATTACTTCGGAAAGGATCTCACGCGCTTTTTTAGATATATACTGCGTCAGGCCCAGATCCCGATTCAAGAAATCTGTCGGGATTTCTTCTTTGGACATCAAAAGATAGTCATGTTTGCGTTTCCCTATCTTTTTATTTTTGAATAGCTCATCGACGCGGGCGAGGTAAGTCGCTAAATCTTTCTCCGATTTTGATTTCATATAATCAAACGCAGTATTGGCCCCTTTGGCAACATTACATTTTCGGCATGCACAAGTCCGATTGGCAAAACTATCATCAAAATATAATGAACGTGGAATGATATGTTCGATATCCGCGCCCTCACCGGTCAAAAATTCAGTAGCTCCTATGGTTGCACCACAGTACATACAGGTATGACCTGTCTCCTCCCACATCCTAAATTTTTGGATACGATTACGAGATGGCTTAATTCTGTATTCTTCAAGTTTGCCTATTATAGACTTGTTTTCTTTTTCCCGTTTGGATATTGCAGTGGTAGTTTCCGCTCGCTGAGCGGCTGACTGACGAAGTTGCCGGGCAAGTTCCACCCTTACTTCATCTATTTCTCCGTATTCATCAAGGAGCGAATTGACAATGTTGATCATCTGATTAAGAATCTTTTCGACAACGGGCTGCCGCAAAGATCCTTTCATAAGAGAATCCAAATGCGTCTTTAGATCTCGCTTTGCATTCTCATCAGAGGTCAGGCTATTGGAATGATTAACTCCGACGACTGCGCAAGCATCGGAATACATCCGGCCTTTCATTAACTGAGGAAGGATCTTTCGCATGAATTTAGAAGATCGGTTGGAATAGCCGGGTTGCCGGAAATCAATCGAATATAACCGGTCAATCATGCTCTGATCAGTAATACCATATTGCTTCTCCAAAGCCTTTGTCAATTCCTCTTTATCAGATATAGAATAGAGCAGATGCCAGAGTCGATACAACGGTTGATTGATGTAATCATCTGAGATTACTTCGTATTCACCCATTATCTCTCCGGTCTCTTTATCTATCTTGGATTCATATATAATTTCAGGTTGGAATGTCAGCAGTTCTTCTCTATCCGGCAATCCCTCCAAAGCTTCGCGCAAGGCAATTAGGGTCTCATTACCTTTGAATAACGATTCGCTTCCTCTTGTAAGGGTAAAACCATCTGATTTCTTTAACCCAAGGAGGGCAAGAAGTTTAGTAAATGTAAGAGTCGGATTATTCTGCAAATACTCGAAGATTCGTTGACGTTCCTCTTGATTAGGTCGAATTTCGTATTGCAGAAGTCTTGCATCCTTAGGTGCAGTCTCCTCATCGTCAAAAAGGGAAGGCACAGTCGAAGTCGACTTACGGCGCTTATTAGCGGAATTACGCAGGACGATATTATTGATCACTTCATAAATCCTGCATAGCTGGGCCAGAGGCGAAGTACGAGGAGAAACTTTAGGCCCGATTTTTATCTTGCGGCCATCGGGAGCTTGAAAGTCGCGGGTTTCAAATTCACATAAGCTTACAAGGTGCTTACAGGATTTCAAAGTACGCTGAAAGAATATCGCATGGCGCAGAGATTCGATCGTACCATCAGTAAGCAGGTTGGGGAAGCGTTTTTTCTGTACTTCCATTATTTTATTGAATTCTTCAAGATAAGCCTTACGCGGTAGGACTTCTTCCTTTATTCTAAAATTTACCAATTCTTTACCATTCTCAGTAATAGAACAGGATTCCCGCAATTTGGCGTAAAAATATTGCCCGATCGTCTGATTGCGCTCATTTATTACAGCATATCGATCCTCTATTCCAGCTACATAATCTGTAAGTTTCTTCTCTTTTGAAGAAACTTCGCTACGCGAATGGCGATACCCTCTTTTTTGATTAATATGCAGCAGGACACGCCCGAGTTCTTCCAAAGAGATACAAGAATTAGAATCAGCAGCATCTGAACGGAGTTTCCATAGTTCTAATGGAGATAAGGAAAGCATAGTCTTCCCGGAAGGCATCATTCCCGTAGAGGCTAAAATGGATTTCAACAAAGCGCGCCGTTGCTGGTAGCGGTTATATCCTTTACGCGCTGTGCGCTTCATGGTTCTGGCCGCACAGATACTCTCTCCTTTCCCGGTTTCGAAAGTCTTGGATTCATCCGGAGTAAGAGATATTATCCTGCTTCCAATTCCGAGTATGCGAATAGGGTTGCTATCTTGGTCAGCTTCTATCAAAGCCCAACCAATTGATCCGATTCCTAAATCCAGTCCGAGTATTTTCATGACCGCCCTGTTTTAGACCCCGTCCCACAAAAAATGTTAAATTCCGGGTCGCAGATGTGCCCCGA
>CAYTOR010000144.1:0-5547 GCA_964439505.1 uncultured Sangeribacter sp. | reverse complement strand
TCTGATGATGGGCGGTGAGACTCCCTGGATTCTCTATATGGTGGGTGCGATACTGGCCGCTATTCTCAACTGGCTCGGTGTTCCTGCTTTGGCTTTCTGCTTGGGAATGTTTATTCCGTTGTCGCTCAACACACCGATGCTCGTCGGTGGAGCGGTAGCGTACTTCGTAAGCAACTCTTCCAAGGATCAGACTGTTTGCGACAAGCGTCGTGACCGCGGAACATTGATCTCCTCCGGTCTGATTGCCGGCGGTGCGCTCTTCGGAGTATTTGCAGCGATTACGCGTTTTGCCGGATTTGAATACGTTAATCCTCTTAGCGAAGGAGTCACACAGATCCTCGGTTGCGCGGCTTACGCCCTGTTGATCTGCTATCTCATCTGGGATTCCAAGCGAGTTAAGACCTTGGGATAATACGTTTTCTCTGTGGGCGCAATGTATTGCGCCCCTACCTTCTTCCTGATAAAATTATAAAAATTTCACGCCTTGGTCAAAATTTTTGATTGAGGCGTGAACTCTTTTTGGAGGGAGGATGTTATATAGACAGAAAGATGAAAAAATCGTTTCATGATGTTAGGTTAGTTTGAAAATGTATTTATGGAAAACAGAAAAAATCGGCACCTTGTGAAAGGGGCCGATTTTTTTTGCTTTTGCTCAAGTTCCCTGGAGTTTCCTGGAGTTCTCTGAGCAATCTGAATTCTCAGAGAACTCTGAGTTTTTTTGATTAAGTATTTTGGTTTAAAGGACGAGGCGGGAGAAGAGGGAATGGAATTGGGTGGAGAGGAGGTCGGTGAGAACTTCGGGGGAGATTTCGGACGCGTGCCGAAGGATGCCGGGATGGGAGGGGGAGGTCTGGATTATGGCGCTCTTTACGGCGGCAAGCCAGCGATAGCGCTCTTCGACGGGGAGAGCGGCTTCGGGAGCATCATTGCGCTCGAAGAGCGCGAGCTGGGTTTTCAGTCTGTCGATGTCGGCTTTTCCACTCAAGGCCTTGATGCGGTCTTCATCTATGTGCAGGCCGACCTTCATCCAACGACGCTTCTTGCACATCATCATCAATCCTACATTGACGTATTCTTCGCGCTCTACGTCGGGAACGTAACGCAGCAGACAATACTCATATATCAACTTTTGAGTCTCAGAGAGAACAGAAGCCTGAGGATCCTGGGCTTCCGAATCCGGAGAAGAATTAAATTTCCGGCAATTACTAACAGAATCTTCTCTCTTCTCCATTATTTCAAAAGATTGCGTTGGCGTATAGCCTCCTGAGTGAATATCTTGCTTTCGGCCAGTCGCTTCGTGAGGAATTTCTTGTAACCTTCCCTGCGTTCTTCTGCCGAAGGACCATCGGACACTCCCTCGGCGAAGGCTGAGAGTTCGGTGAGCGGTGCTTCCTCTGTCAGCCATTCTGAGGGGACGAGATCGAGGATCTTCTCCAATGTGCGTGGAGTTATGGCCTGTCGCATCAGTTTGTCGGCTTCCTCCAGGCAGTCAGCAAAGAGGAGCAGGGCATGCCGGCTGATATAGGGGAAGGGGTCGAGGGCGGCCTCCTCTGGGTTACGTCCGGAATGATGGAAATAGAGTGAAGCTCCGTTGTCGATCAGCCACAGTTCGTTATGCCATATCATCATGTTGGGGTTCAGGCGTGTGCGGTCAACGTTGGTAAGGAACGCATCGAGCCATACAATTTTGGATGCTGTCAATGAATCCACGCTGTTTACGGCAGGGTCAAACGTGGCGGCTCCCTCAAGAAAATGCAGGCCGAGATTCAGTCCTTCTGATTTACGCAGAAGTTCCTGGACTTCCTCGTCAGGTTCGGTTATGCCGAACACTTCATCAAGATGAAGCAGCACGAGTTCAGGAGTGCGGAACTTAAAGGCTTTGGCTATCATTCCTCCTATTAGCTCCGCGACGAGGGCTTTCTTGCCGTGACCGGCTCCGCGCATCTTGATGACGTAGCGGAAGCCGTCGGACGCCTCTCCAAGCAGTGGCAACGAGCCGCCCTCGCGCAACGGAAGGATATAGCGCGTCAATTCTTCTTCACGCAATTCCATTTCTTTCGGTGTCTCTTTTTTATGAACTCTTTCTAAATTTCACCACCCTGAGTGTCAGGTCGGAAGGGTGAGTTTATTATTTTCAGCTTTTTCGATATCTTTTATCTTTTCCGGTCGTTGATGATCTCAATCTGCTGGCGGACGCTCTCGTCGTGGATGGCGAGTAGGATCGTCTTCATGAAATCCTTATCCATCTGCATGGCCTGTCCGGCCTGTACGCGGGTTGCGATGACGTCGTTATAACGGTTGGCCTGCACTACCGGCATCCTGTGAAGTTTCTTATAGCGACCGATTTCACGCGAAACTTCCATTCGCTTCGCTAAGATCTCAAGGAGCTCATTGTCAATGCGGTCGATCTGCTGGCGCAAGAGGGTAAGGTTTTCCGTGGTCTCCTTCTCGGCCCTGATCACCAAGGTATGAAGGATGAAGTTGAGCACTTCCGGCGTCAATTGCTGCTTGGCATCGCTCCAAGCCGCATCCGGATCGCAATGGCTTTCGATGATGAGTCCGTTGAAGCCCATATCAAGAGCCTGCTGAGAAAGCGGTGCGATGAGTTCGCGCTTGCCGCCGATGTGCGACGGATCGACGATAATCGGCATATTCGGGAATCTCAGCCGCAATTCGATCGGCACATTCCACTGCGGAACGTTGCGATAGAGATGCTTGCCATATACGGAGAAGCCGCGGTGGATAGCACCCAAGCGGCGGATACCGGCATTATAGATACGTTGCATCGCACCGATCCATAATTCCAGATCCGGGTTGACGGGATTCTTCACCAGAACAGGTACGTCGGCTTTCAATTCGCTGAGAGTGTCGGCGATTTCCTGCATGGCGAAAGGATTGGCCGAGGTTCGAGCTCCGATCCAGAGCAGATCGACGCCGGCCTCCAAGGCTTCGGTGACATGAGCGCGGGTAGCGACCTCACACGCTGTCAACATTCCGGTCTCCTCCTTGACTTCCTTAAGCCATTCCAGGCCCGGACTACCTATCCCTTCGAAGCCGCCCGGTTTGGTGCGGGGTTTCCATATTCCGGCGCGGAATATCTTGATGCCGTTAGCGGCGAGTTGGCGCGCGGTCGAGAGGGTCTGTTCGCGCGTTTCAGCCGAGCAAGGACCGGCGATTATCAGAGGCTCCCCGGAATTCTCAAGTTCCGGAAAGAGAGGTTGCAGATCTTTCATTTCTAACTTTTTGTCTTATTTATTATTGCTTACGCGCGCTAATGCTTCGCGGAGACGGTCTTCAGTGGCGCAGAGTGAGATTCGGATATACCGGTCGCCGTTGGAACCGAAGATGAAGCCCGGCGTGATGAATACGCGATTTTCGTAGAGGATTCGGTCAGTGAATTTCTCTACGTCTTCGACCTCATCCGGAATCCGGCCCCAGAGGAAAAGCCCTTGCTGGCGCGGATCGAATGAGCAACCGAGGGTGCTCATGATCTCCTCGGCTATCTTGCGGCGGCGACCGTAGCCGTCATTGACCTCGTCAATCCAGTCCTGTCCTAAGGAGAGAGCTTTGATGGCGCCCTTCATCATAGGAAGAAACTGGCCTGAATCGACATTGGATTTCACCTTCAGTATCCAACTGATGAACTCCGGATTGGAAGCACACATCGCCATTCTCCAGCCGGGCATGTTATGGCTCTTGGAGAGAGAATTCATCTCGATGGCAATCTCCTTCGCGCCTTCTATTTCCAGCAGACTCGCCGGTTCGCGGTTAAGGATGAAACTATAGGGATTATCATGGACGATGACGATCCCGTGTCGCCGTCCGAAATCGACCAGACGCTGATAGAGTTCGCGGGTCGCCGGGGTGCCTGTCGGCATGTGGGGATAATTGACCCACATCAGTTTGATCCTCTCCAAAGGGAGTTTCTCCAAAGCCTCGAAGTCCGGATACCAGTTATTTTCGGGAGTAAGATCGTAAGGGAAAATCTCCGCGCCGACAATCTTCGATACCGAAGTATAGGTGGGGTAACCCGGGTTCGGCACCAGAACCCCGTCTCCCGGATTCAGAAAAGCGAGCGAGATATGTGTTATTCCTTCCTTCGAACCGATCAGCGGGAGGATTTCCGTAGCCGGATCCAAAGTTACGTCATAAAAACGCTTGTAGAAATCAGCGTAGGCCTGACGAAGTTCGGGCAGACCTTTGGTGAGTTGGTAGCCGTGAGTGTCCGGCCGACGTGCGGATTCGCAGAGTTCTTCGATGACCTCCGGATGAGGAGGACGGTCAGGTCCCCCGATTCCCAAGGAGACGATGTCGAGTCCTTGGGCATTCAGAGCGGCCACTTCCTGAAGTTTCCGTGAGAAATAATACTCTTTTATATGGTCTAACCTGGAGGCCGGGATTATTTTCGATTTCATCATAAAAAATATGGAAGGGAGTTATAAAGTGATGTCCGGGTGCCGGAATTTCCTCAGACTTCCTGCTGACATTCCGCGTATTCCCCGAGCGATTTGAATTCGCCCAAAAGCGGACGGATTGCGGTGATCGCCTGATGATATCGTTCCGGGGAATCGAAGGTCAGGTCAACGTAGAAACGATATTCCCATTCCTTGCCCAATATCGGCATTGACTGGATCTTCGTCAGGTTCATGTCATAGAATGAGAGAATTGTGAGAATTTTAGACAAGGCACCCTGGGAGTGGGGGAGAGAGAACACTATCGAGGCCTTGTTGATACGCTCCCTCGGCAGAAGAAGAGAGGGAATTGTTTCTTCATGGGCCAGTACAAGGAAGCGGGTGAAGTTGCGCTTGTTGGTTTCGATTTCCTTCCCGAGAATTTCGAGACCGTAGAGTTCAGCGGCGAGCCGGGGACAAATTGCCGCCCGATTCCGTATCTCACCTTCGGCGATATCTCTGGCCGCACCGGCAGTGTCGAACCATTCAACCGATTTGATGTGGGGATGAGCTTCGAGGAAAACATCGCATTGCATCAAGGCCATGGGATGGGACATTACGGCCTGCACCGATTCCAAGGTTTCGCCCGGCAGAGCGGCGATGGAGTGGGAAATCCGTTTCTTATGTTCACCGATGATTTTCAGATCGCTTTGCCGCAGAAGTTCATGATTCTGGAGCAGCGCACCGGCTATCGTGTTTTCGATAGCCATAATCCCGACGAGTTTTCGGTCGGCATCGAGGGCGCGGAACATAGCCGGGAAAGTCTCACACGGCAACGGCTCTACATTGATATGAGGAGCGTGGATATTGAAAAACTCGCGTGCTGCGGCGTCGTGGAAGCAACCCGCGACTCCTTGAATAGTAACGTTTAAATCCATAAAAGCCTGAATAGATTACAAAATTAGTCAAATTTCGCGAGTCTGCAAAGAGCGAAAGTCGGCCGAAGGCCGGTTCGCGGTGCCGAAGGCACTTTGACTGACCGCAAAATTAGTCAAATTTCGCGAGTTTACAAAGAAATATTTAGGGTTGGGGTATGTAGCAAAAAAAAATTGATTGTCATCTCGACAACCAATCTTCTGTTAACCTTAAAATCTAA
>CAYTOR010000143.1:0-5561 GCA_964439505.1 uncultured Sangeribacter sp. | reverse complement strand
TACCTATTAAATTAACTCAATATGAGGCAATGCTCGCATTGCTCCCTTCGAGATAACCAAAATTCCCTCGAAAATCCACCGCCCTGAATTTAACATTTTTTGTTAGACGGGGTCTAAATCTTATGAAAAAGATCTTGTTTTCCGCTCTTGGGCTGACAGGTCTCCTTGGGTTAGCATCATGCGCTCAGGAGGATGTTCAGGCGCCCACCGGTGACGGTATCAACATCACAGTCCGGCTTCCTCATTCGCTTGCTTCGCGTGCCACCACTTACGGTGACGGCACTGACGCCGGCGACAATGTAACCCTCAACAACCTCGCATGGACAGTCTATGAAGTCTCGAACGGCACTAACGTGAAGGTCTTCACTTCCAACAAAGCTGCCTTCACGGCGAGCCAGACTGAGGAAACGGTAAGTCTTCCGCTCGCAAAGGGTAAGACTTATCAGATAGCCTTCTATGCTGATGACTCCGCCAATGCATTCGCAACCTTCGCCGACGGTCAGATCTCTGTCGACTACACCAAGGGAGCATCCAATGATGTCGCAGAAGATGTGTTCTGCGGGAAGTCTACCGTCTTCACTGTCGACGGTGCTTATTCCGAGACAGTAACACTTACCCGTCCGTTTGCTCAGTTGAACTGGGGCACGGATGATGTCGATGCTCCGGCACTCGCAGAGATCGTCAAGACCCTGACGGGATCGGTAAGCGTCACTTCCGGTCTTTATACCGGCTTTGACGTGATCGCCGGAGATGTAGTCTCGGGTACAGAGTATACGGAAGCCGTTAATTTCCCCGCGGTAAACTTCACTGCCCTCCCCGAGCAGAAGTTCCCTCTGGAGCAGCAACCCAACGACTACTCCCTTATCGCAATGAACTATCTTCTCACCGGTAATGGAGTGATCAACTGCGAACTCTCTTTCAACAACGGCCTTAACCCCGTATCGGTCAGTGCCGCTCCCGTGCAGATCAACCACCGTACTAACATCTACGGTTCGCTACTCACTGCTCCGGCAGAGTTCAATATCCTAATCAACAATAATTTCGACCTTCCCGGCAATGATCTCTATCAGGGACCGAGCGTATGGGACGGAGAAACAGTTACCACTCCTGCTGTTGACGATGTTTCCAAGACTGTCACTTTAGCCGAGGCAAGTGATCTTGCAGGTCTGGCAAAGATGGTCAATGAAGGTAACTTCCCGACAGGTTACACTGTACTGATCGATAAGGATATGGACATGAGCGGCAAACCGTTTACTCCCGTCGGAAATGCTTACACCCGCAAATCGAGCGGTCTTACCGATGATAAAGGTTTTACCGGTGTGATCGACGGACAGAACCACTCAATCTCCAATGTGAATATCGACGGATCGTCACTCCCCGATAATGGAATTGCTGCAGTCTTCACTACTGTTTCCGGCGAGAACTCAGCTATTAAGAACATCAACTTTGAAAACCTGACGATCGATGGTGGAGCTGCCGAGCAGGTGGGAGCGATCGGTCTGATAGTAAATGGCGCATCTGTAGAGAATGTCAATATTCTCAGCGGATCAATCAAGGCTGTGGAAGCTTCCGGTCTGGTAGCCCGCATGATGCGCACAGGCTCCATCAAGAACTGTAACAACGCTGCGGAGATTGTATCTCAGAAAGGTAATGCCGGTGGAATTGTCGGCGCGGCTTATTACAACTCTCTTGATGGGATGATGACGATTGAAAATTGTCATAACACCGGTAACGTAACTTCCGGCAATGTAAGTGCCGGCGGCATCGTAGGTCTGAGCGCGGCGAATGTAACTAACTGCACAAACTCCGGCACTATTACTGTTGCGAATAACTCAGTAGGAGGTATCGTAGGTGGAATCTACAGCTCCGGCACAATCTCCGGTTGCACCAACAATGGTAAGATTATCAACAACGGTTCAAGCATCGGCGCCGCCGGTATCGTAGGTTGGATCCGTTATCAAACCGTAGGTGACGCATATCCGCGCAGAGAAATCGTAACAGTAGAAAATTGTGTCAATAACGCAGACATCGTCGGAGGTTCGAGTGCCGGAGGAATCGTCGGCACATGGTACTATGCAGGCAACTGCCTAAACAATACGAACAACGCCAAGACTATCACAACTACTTCAAATGGCGCATTCGCAGGCGGTATCATCGGGGCGTCGCAATTTATCGCAGGTGGAGACCCGTTCCCCACTGACAACCTTGTGGTGACCGGCAATACCTCTACTACAGCCTTAGATAACATCACAGCTCAGAATAAGTCTGCTATCCTCTACGTCAACAACTCTTCCAGAGTGACGCTCAGCGACAATACTCCGGACCAGCAGTAACAGGTAAATGCTACCATCGAAAATTTTACTGCAGCGTCAGATACTTTACAGGACAAAGCAGTAATGTAATACTTGAAGCTTTTTAAATATAGAAGCGCCGCGGAAGATTTATCCGTGGCGCTTCTTCAGTATCATTTATCTCCGGGCTCTTAGGATTTGCGTTCCCTTCTTTCGCTATCTTTGCTATGCGTGCTACAGTCCACTTTTGAGGGTTACTGAGGTTGGATATGGACGTCGAGCTGGGGGAAGGGGAAGGAGAAGCCGAGTTCAGGAAGGCGGGTGAAGAAGACTTCGTTCATTCGGAAGTAGAGGGGCCAGTAGTTGGAACTATGGGTCCAGGCCCGGACCGTCAGATTGATACTGCTGTCGGCCATTTCATTCAGTCCGACGAAGGGAGCTCGATCCTGTCTGGCTAATTCATGGCTGCCGGGCAAGACTTTGTCTTTGAGTTTTTGTTGAAGCCTTCGAGCCTTTTTATGGCGCGACTCAAACATACGGCCGAAGAAATTCTTGGGAGCTTCCGGAACCCCCTCCTGCTCATTCTCCTTTTCTAAAGTTTTTTCTTCTTCTGTCTTTGTATCGTCAGGATGTCCGGCCGATTGGCGGCGTATCATATCATCTTCGATATATTTAACAACCACCCGCTCATCTTCCAAGAGAAGCTTTTTGATAGCCTCGGAAGCGGCCGCGTAATCTGTGTCGTATGAAAGGGAAACTGTCCAATCCACCCGGCGGTAATTCTCGGAAGAATAGTTGTTGATGGAGCCGGTAGAGAGACCGCCGTTAGGAATTATGATGGTTTTATTGTCCGGGGTATTGATGACAGTATGGAAGATCTGAATAGCCTTGACCGTACCGGCAAAACCGGAGGCCTCGATATAATCACCGACCTTGTAGGGTTTGAGAAGAAGGATCAACACTCCTCCGGCAAAGTTTTGGAGCGTGCCGCTGAGAGCCATACCGATGGCAACGCCGGCGGAAGCAAAGAGGGCAAGGAAAGAACTTGTCTCTAATCCTAAGATGCCGATGATAGTCACGATAAGGATGAAGAACAAGACCATCTTTACCAGCGATAGCACGAAAGTAGTCAGCGACGGATCTATCTTGCGGCTGACCATTATCTTGTTGATGACCTTATAAAGCTTATTGATGACATACTTGCCGGCATAGAAGACAAGGATTGCAGTCAATAACTTAAAGGAAAAGTTGACGAGACTATTGGCTATCTGAGAGATTGCATCATCGAAAGAGAGTCCTTTCAGGGATTCGAATGCTGATTTCGCCGATTGAGTGGAATCTTGAAGTTGTTCGAAGGTCAGATTATCGGTCTGAAGCATGGAAGTAACTCTGTAAGAAGTTTTGATGTAGAGTATGAAAATAATTAAGAGCCCTCAATTTTGAGTATCTATAACCTCGTTTTTGGGGATGTATAATTAGAGCCTTTATTTTTGGAGAAAAGCGGGCCAGAAAGGTTCATATACTCTTTTGAACCATTGCAGTTCGAGATAGTATTTCTGCTCTTCTTCATCGTAGGGCTCGTACTCGCGCGTGGTGAGGCTCTTCCGGCTGAGGGAAGGCTCAATACCATGTTCTACGGATGTGATATTGGAGAGGCCGATTTCGGTAATTCCCGCATACGGGTTATAATCGAAATAACCGCAGGAGATGCCGCTGAAGTTATCCTTGTCGATCGGTTGACCGTTGAAGAGTCGCGTCCCGCAGTTTTTATAGACTATCAAGCGATCCATAAGGGAACTGAAACGCTTTGAATCCCAGGCTTCTCCCAGAGATTCTCCCCACGTTGAAGTATATTGTCCGAAGTCATAGAAAAAGTAGCCGTTGCGCGAATATTTCTGCAGTTTGTAAGCTTTCAGTCGTGTGCCGGGAATGGCAGCCTGAGCCATATCTGCGATTTCTTCCAAAGGCGCAGGATCTATGACCGCAATGGTGAAGACCTTCCCGGATTCCAGATAGTAATCGGCCATGATATCGGCGGCCGTAATAATATTAGGTTGAGGGGTAGCGAGATAGGGGAGAACGATATGATATGGTGCTCCTTCGGCGAGTACTTCTGTGGGATAGGCAACAAACATAGAGGCCTTGTCGCGCATTTCGTAAATAACTTCAATGCTCGACATATAGCAGCAATCAAACCATATAAAGTCGAAATATCGGTCCGGAATTGCTGAAGCGAGTTCGGGAAGATTGCAATATGTGGCAACCCCGTCATTTATATCCTGACCCCACCAGCGTATATCCTCCGGAGTCTTGATGCCGATATTTCCTTCATAGCCCTGTTCCGATGAGTTTTCGGAAGCCATAGCGGGATCCGACGACCTGGGGAGGACACTACCCGGAGCAGCGGACCAGGCTGTAGAGTGGCTCCAAAGAATAAGACCTTTGGTAGAGCCTTCCGTGAGGTTGGAATAGTCTTCTATTACTTCACTGATTCGTTGAGGAGATGCTGAAGATGTCAATCTGTCATACCGTTTAACCTCTGCGAATTCAACTTCTCCGGTCTGCTTGTTACGTTGGGCTTTACGAAGCACGGGGCCGGGATCAAGTTGCTGAGTAACGGAATAGACATAATAATCAACTTTTGAGAGGTCGACCTTATCTAAACCTATGATCATCTCCCTCATGTCATCTTCAAAACTTGACGACAGATTGTTGGAGGCGACGGCATAGAGCAATATGGAAGTCTCCGGGGTACTTTTGACAGGCTGCGGAGGCTCAGGATCATCCTTATGGCAGGAAATTGTCAGAAGGCAGAAGGAAAGTGATATAAATTGCCAAAAAGAGTATTTGGAAAACATAAAAGAGTAATCTGATTACATATCGGGACTGACGCGATAAATCGCTCCCACAGAACCACGAATTTTTTATAACAAAAAGTAGACTTCAAATTGAATTGAAGCCTACCTTTATAACGTTAACCTTTGAAGGTTATTATATTATTTCTGCTCTTGAGATTTAGCTGCTTTCGTTTTCTTCGCGCGCGCAATATATTGCGCCTACTTTCTTGCGCCTACTTTCTTGGAAGCAATCCGGAGTATCAGTTGCTAAATCGGATAGGGTTATTCCTCGAATACTATCGGATTAATCTTCAGAAGCGCCACCGGGGGCAACGAGTTTGTAGCCTTTACCGTGGATATTGATGATCTCGATATCCGGGTCACCTTTGAGCAACTTGCGGAGTTTGGTGATGTAGACATCCATGCTGCGGGC
>CAYTOR010000142.1:0-5581 GCA_964439505.1 uncultured Sangeribacter sp. | reverse complement strand
ATACGGGATTCGGTGGACACGGGGAGGATACTTATTCTCTGAGGTCGGGGGGATTCTTATTCTCTGTGGACGCGAAGAATCGCGTCCCTACTTGAGGAAAGGGAGGATATGGATTCCTCTGTGGACGCAATATATTGCGTCCCTACTTGAGGGATGAATCTTCTTGATGGGGGAGGATTTGGAGGTGTGTTTAGGAAATTTTCAAACTGTATAACTTAATAACTAATCAGATGAAGAAACAATTATTTTCACTGATGCTGATGCTTCTGGCGGCAGTTGCCGGAGTGTATGCGCAGGCTCCCGAGCAGGGTGCGCCTCAGCTGACTCCGCTTCCGCTGATGCCGGGAGTGCGCAGCGGCGTGCTTGACAATGGTCTGCACTACTATGTCCTTCATAACGAGGAACCGAAAAACCGTGCCAATTTCTACATTGCGCAGAAGGTAGGTTCTACTCTCGAGACTCCCGAACAGTTAGGCCTGGCCCACTTCCTGGAGCACATGGCCTTCAACGGGACCAAGACCTATCCCGGTAAGGATCTTCTGAATTATCTTCAGTCCAAGGGTATCCGTTTCGGTCAGGACATCAATGCCTATACAAGCTTTGACGAAACTGTCTATAACATCGACAATATACCCTGTTCTGATCAGGCTCTCATGGACAGTGTATTGCTTGCTCTTCGCGACTGGAGCTGCAATATCCTTCTTGACGAAACTGAAATCGACGCCGAACGCGGTGTGATCCATTCGGAATGGCTGTCGCGTAACGACGCCAATACCCGTATGTTCACTGCTATTCTTCCCCAGCTCTATGAGGAATATCAGTACGAACAGATGCCTATCGGCAGCATGGATGTAGTCCTCAACTTCAAGCCGCAGGCTATCCGTGACTACTACCATAAGTGGTACCGTCCGGACCAACAGGGTATCGTTGTAGTAGGTGACTTCGATGCTGAGGCAATGGAGAAGAAAATCATCGAACTCTTCAGCCCGATTCCCATGCCGGAGAACGCTGCCGAGCGCACATATCCCGCTGTCAGCGACAACGCCCAGCCTATCTACGTGACTTTCGAGGATCCGGAACTTAAATCAGCGATGGTTTCGCTTGCGTTCAAGTTCGATCCTACTCCTTTTGAATACCGTAATTCGGTAGAAGCTTATATGCAGGATCACCTGCTCGCTTCCGTTCTGACAAGCCTGATCAACAATCGTCTGAATGAATACGCCGAAAAGCCGGAATGTCAATATATCGCCGCAGGATGCTGGATCGGAGAATACTATGTCTCCAAGACTAAGAAGGCTTTCAATGTCCGCGTGGTCAGCAAGGGGGATGCCAAGGCTGCTATGGAAGACGCCATGAGCATCGTCACCCGTGCGTGCAAGACCGGTTTCACAGATTCCGAACTTGAGCGCGTAGACAGCCAGATCATATCTCAATATGAGGCTCTTTATAACGAAAGAAACAAGACCCAGACCGGCTCGCTCGCTCAGGAAATCATCCGCAATTTCATTGACAACGAACCCGCTCCCGGTATCGAGATGGAGTATCAGATGGTCAGTCAGGTGCTTCCTATGATTCCGGTCCAGGCCATCAACGAAATGGCTTCCCAGCTGCTGACTCCCAACAATCAGGTGATGGTAGTCGCTCAGCCGAAGAATGAGAATTTCGTTCTTCCCGAACGCGAAACTATGATCCAGGCTCTCAACAGCATCCTCAACGCCCAGTATGAGGCTTACGTTGACGAACCGCTGACCGAGCCCCTTATCGCCAAACTCCCCGCCAAGGGTAAGATCAAATCCGAGAAGCAGAACGCTGAACTCGGCACTACTGAAATGATTCTCTCCAACGGCGTCAAGGTAGTAGTTAAGCCTACTGACTTCGCATCGGATGAAATCCTGCTGACAATGTTCCGCGAGGGCGGCAAGCGCAACTATCCCGCTTCTCAGGCAGCCAACGTCCAGCTGCTCGATGATGCTTACGATCAGTCGAACTTCGGTCCCTACGATTCCTCGCAGCTCCGTAAGTATCTTTCCGGCAAGCAGGTAAGCATCGGGCTGACATTGGGACTGTCCACTCTTTCCTTCGACGGACAGTCGACTGTGAAGGATCTGCCGACTCTCATGGAACTTCTTTATACTTCTTTTGCCGGCATGAATCCCAACCAGGCTCAGTACGACGTATATCTTGAAAAGGCCCGTAAGATGCTCGCCATGCAGGAGAATGACCCGATGTTTATCTTCACCAAGACCCGCAGTGAAGTTCAATGGGGCAATAATCCTGTGATGAATACTCCCGATATCGAGATGACAAAGCAGGCTTCTTATCCCGCAATGTTCAAGATGCTTAAGGAAGCGACTGCCAATGCCGCCAATTATACTCTCATCCTTACCGGTAACGTCGACATCGAACAGCTCCGTCCGCTCCTTGAGCAATACGTAGCATCACTCCCCTCCAAGGGTAAGAAGGATAAAGTCAAGGTCCTCAATCCCGTAAGCGTTGCCGACGGTCAGATAGAGAAGAACCTGGACGTTACAATGCAGATCCCTGCTGTCATCGTTTACGACGTATACTCAGGCGATAACCTCGCATATAACATGCAGAACAGCGTAATGCTCAATCTCTTCAGCGACGTATTGGATAACAACTATATCACTACTCTGCGTGAAGAAGAGGGTGGCACTTACGGCGCAAGCGTAGGCGCCCAGATGCTTCCCGCTTCCAATGAATGGATCCTGATGTATTTCTTCCAGACTAACGAAGAAAAGGCTCAGACTCTTATCACCCGTGCTCATAAGGAACTTCTCGAGCTCATGGCTGACGGTACCGACGCAGCTGAGTTCAACAAAGTCAAGGAGGCTATGATCAAGCAGTATGAACTTCAACTGCGTAAAAATGACTTCTGGCTCGGCGAACTCATGAGCATCGAGCGCGGCTATGACATGATGACCGGACGTCAGGCCTTTATGGAAGGCGTAACTCTTGAGTACTTTAATAACTACATCAAGACTATGTATCCCGGTAAGGATCGCATCCAGATCGTTATCGACGGAAAGGCTGCGCAGTAATCCCTCCGGCCCGCTAACTTGAATCGGAGGATGATCTTAAGTAAGTGGACGCAACCGCTTTCAAAATAGTCTTCGTCACCGGATCAAGCTGCGGTAGACAGCCTAAAATCCAAAACATGTTCGACTCCGTGGGGAAGGAAAGCAAGTCCTTCTTTGCGGAGTCGATTCAATAGCAAAAAATAAGAATTTTCTTAACATGAAAAAATTTCTTACGGGCGGATTAATCGCCTTATCGCTTATGACTTTCGCATATAATGAAGATGCGGCCGCCGCATCCGATTCCAACAATCCTCTCCTTCAGGATGGTCTTCTCCCTTACGGTGCAATCCCTTTCGATCGTCTGACTGCAAAAGACTATGAGGACGCGGTCAAAGAAGCAATCAAACTTCAGAATGACCGGATAGATGCCATCGTAAAGAACCGTGCGGTTCCCGATTTCGAGAATACCATCGTTGCTTTCGAGCGTTCGGGTGCTGAACTTTCAAGAGCGGCCTTGGCTCTGAGCAATGTCGAGCATGCTGTCGGAGCGGAAGACATGATGCAGGCTCTTAACAATGTCACTCCTCTCCTTTCCCAACATGAATCTTCAATCCTTCTCAATGAGGGACTCTGGAATAAGATCAAACAGGTCTATGATAACCGCGACAAGTTCAATCTCTCTCCGGAGGATGAGCGCCTGCTGAGCGAGACTTATATCGGATTCGCCACTAACGGCGCCGACCTGAAAGGGGAAGACCGCGACAAATATCGTAAACTCAAAGCGGAACTCGCAGATCTGAACGTGAAGTTTGCCCAGAATAACACTAACACGATGAAGGATCCGGCCCGTCGTCTTTGGGTCAACTCAGATCAGCTTGCCGGAATACCGGAATCTATCCGCGAGGCTGCCCGCCACGAAGCCAAGGCCGCGCTTGAAGCAGAAGGTAAGCCGGACGACGAGAATTTGTATCTCTTTACCGTCTACGTACCTTCCTATTCTCCCTTCATCAAATATGCCGAGGACCGGGAGCTGCGCAAGAAGATGTATCAGCTCTATAATACCCGGGCTATCGAGGGAGAATACTCCAATGTGCAGCTGTTGAAGGATATTGCCAACGTGCGTCTTGAAATCGCCAATCTGCTCGGGTATCCTACCTTCGCCGACTATCAGCTCAAGCATACTATGGCAGGTACTCCGGAGAACGTCTACGCAATGCTCAATGAACTGCGTGAGGCCTATTATCCCGCAATGCAGGCCGAACTTGAGGAAATTCAGGAATTCGCCCGCAAGACTGAGGGTCCTGACTTCAAGCTCGAACCCTGGGATTATTCCTTCTGGAGCGATCGTCTGAAGAATTCCAAGTATTCCTTCAATGACGAGGACATGAAGCCATACTTCGAACTCAACAACACTATCAATGGGGTATTCGGACTGGCTACGAAGCTTTACGGTTATACCTTCAAGGAGAACACGGAAGTGCCGGGCTATCATCCGGAGGTAAAGACATATAACGTATATGGCCCGGACGGTAATCTCCTCGGTCTGCTTTATACTGACTTCTTCTATCGCGAAGGAAAGGCTCCCGGCGCATGGATGACAGAGTATCAGACCGAGGTGAAGGATGACGAGGGCAACCGCACGCTTCCCATCATATCAATCGTCTGCAACTTTGCAAAACCTGTAGGCAACAATCCCGTTCTTCTTACTCCCTACGAGGTCGAGACTTTCCTCCATGAATTCGGCCACGCCCTCCATGGTCTTTCCTCCGAAGCCAAATACGAATCCTTGAGCGGAACAAACGTATATCATGATTTTGTGGAACTCTTCTCTCAGTTTAACGAGAACTATCTGACAGAAAAGGAATTCCTCGACAGCTTCGCCAAGCACTACAAGACCGGAAAGAAAATGCCCAAGGATCTCCTTGAGAAATTCATCAAGTCTTCTCAGTTCGGTGCTGCCTACGCATGTATCCGTCAGCTCAACTTCGGCTTCCTGGATATGGCTTACCATACTCAGAAGACTCCTCTTCGTGCCGCAGCTGATATAGAGGTTTTCGAGAAAAATGCTTTGGAACCCGTGAAGATCTTCGATCAACTTCCCGGATGCTATGTTTCTCCGAGTTTCGGCCATATCTTCTCCGGAGGTTATGCAGCCGGTTACTATGGCTATAAATGGAGTGAGGAACTGGATGCCGACGCATTCTCGGCGTTCAAAGAGACAGGTAACATCTTCGACAAGAAGACAGCCGCCAAGTTCCGCAAGATGCTCCAGAGCGGCGGCACGGTAGATCCGATGGAACTCTACATCGAATTCCGTGGCAAGAAGCCGACCGTCGACGCCCTTCTCAAACGCGACGGCATCAAGAAATAAGGGTTCTTCCGACTTATCCCCGATCGATTCTTCGGAAACTATATGTATCAACAAACGCTCCTTAAGGGAGCGTTTGTTTTTATACCCAAAATAATTATGAAAGAATTGAAAATCAATTAAGACCCCGTCCCACAAAAAATGTTAAATTCCGGGCGGTGAATTTTCGAGG